>JACNLW010000044.1 GCA_014381305.1 Planctomycetota bacterium | reverse complement strand
CGCATGACTCCAGCCAACACGACTGGAACGGACGATTCTTCCCTATCGACCCAAGCGGGTCGAGAAGTTGAAGGCGGAATAGTAACCACTTCTACGGATTTGGCTACACCCACCTGCAAAAAGGTTTAAAAAAAACATCACATAGTTCAAAAATGATGCATAAAGTGCTGTTAACAAAGGATTTAGCACGCCAAAGAATCCTTCATTTTTTTCTCGTCCGATAACATCATTTCTGGTGAAAAAATTTCTTTATTTTTTTCGATCAGACCGGTCAAATCGGCGATACTGGCCACTGGAACGGCTTCTGGGCCAAGCGCATCCACTTGTGTTATCGGAACTAAAATTCGAGAGTATCCTCTTCGCTTTGCATGGGCAACTCTTTGTTCAATATGAGGGACTGCTCTGACCTCTCCACCTAGTCCTATTTCACCAATTGCACACCAACCAGTTGGCAATGGATGTCCCAGATATGCGCCCATCACTGCCATGCAAAGCGGCAAATCAATTGCCGGCTCTATCAGTTTAAGACCCCCCACTGACCCTGCGTAAACATCTTGTTCAATCAATTCAATAGATGCGTGCTGTTCAAGTACTGCACTGAGCATGGTGAGACGGCTTCCATCAACACCAGTTGCTCTACGCTTCGCCTGCCCATAAATTCCCTTTGCAACAAGCGCTTGTATCTCCACAACAAAACAACGCGTCCCGTGCATGACCGGCGCAGCAACTGCGCCAGCGCGGGGCGGCAAGTCGGGGTCAAGAAATGCGGAGGCATCTCCTACCTCCTGCAACCCAGAAGCTGACATTTCAAACAGTCCAACTTCCAGAGTAGTTCCAAAACGATTTTTCACACCGCGAACACTCCGAAGTCCTTGATGCCGGTCACCTTCAAAACTCAACACGACATCAACCATGTGTTCAAGCACGCGGGGTCCGGCGAGTTGCCCATCCTTTGTCACATGTCCAACAACAATAACTGCCATGTCGAATTGACGCGCAAGATAGACCAGTTCCAAACAACATCGACGAATTTGTTTCACGCTGCCCGGAGACGCGTCAAGATCACCTCGATGTACCATCTGTATAGAGTCAACAACCAAGAGCGATGGCTTGTTTGCTTCAACAAGCCGTTGAATATTTGCAAGGTCGGTGTCTGCGAGTATTTTTAAGCGCTCGAACGAATCAGATGTCTTTTTAAAACCACCACAGAGGCGATCTGCTCGCATTTTGCATTGATAGGCTGATTCTTCGCTCGTGGCATACAGAACTTGCTCGCCTCTAGAAGCAATTTGCATCGCTGTTTGCATCATCAACGTGGATTTTCCAATGCCCGGATCACCGCCAAGGAGAACAACGCTGCCCGCAACGAGCCCGCCACCAAGGACGCGGTCGAATTCCTCTATTCCTGTTGAAATACGTGCTACCGCTGGTGCTTTGATATCAAGGAGTGACACTGCTTCGTGCATGGCACCTTGCTCTGCGATCGATGCTGCAAAGACTGCTGCGGCGTTCGATGTTTTGGTCGCCGCTGTTGTCACAATCTCTTCGAACGTGTCCCATTCATTGCACGAAGAACACTTCCCCGCCCAACAAGGTGATTTGTGCGCACATTTTGAGCACCGATATGATGTTTTAGGTTTTTTTCCTGTGGTCATGCGCGGAACTTTACCACGGGTTTCTGACAACACCCTGTCAGTGCGCCTTTATTCTTCTGTGTTTTTTAACCGTGGGTGAATAAAATGCTTCATTTTTTTCACCGAGGGTTAATAAACACTTTTTCTACGCAGTATTGTTACGAGATTCACCCGCGGTCTAATAAACTCACCGGGGGTGAGTTTATTCAAAAGAATTGAGAAATGGTGGAGATTGGAAGGAGTTGACCCCGGGTGAAATAATCGTTGGTTTCGCAAAGCGAGATGATCCGAAGCACATGGACACGATTAATTCACCCGCGGTCTAATAAACTCAGCGAAACAACCAAGCCCACCGCGCCCATGCCCACATTGATCGTCGTTTCGCTGAAGACGACACGTCAAACTCTCCATCTTTGCCAAATGCCGTTTCTTTTCGCCACTGTAAATAACTTCCCTTGCCTGTTTTGAACTTACATCGCACAAGTAAACAACAGATCACCCAAACCCCGCCAAGAAATGAACAGCATTTACACACGACCACTCGGCGCACTGAATCGGCTACCTAAAAGTTCAACTCGTTTGTTCGATGCTGATGTCGGCAATAATGGTCTTGCAATTGCCATAATGATAATTGCAACGATTGATCCGATCCACAAGTAAGACGTCCAGCCATAAAAAACAAAGACTGAAACGATAAGCACCAAGAGAAGCGATGTTGGGATCATGCCTTCCCATGCAAGGCGCATGAGTTGGTCAAAGCGGAACCGCGGGAGTGTCCATCGAACCATCATCGCGAGGAAAACAAGGAAAACAACTTTGCCAAGGACGATGCCAAACTGCAACGCGATGAGCAAAATGCCACCGCTCGCTGGCAGATCCCAACCTGTGATTGGATTGAGCGACCAACCACCCAAGAATAGCGTTGTGAAGAATGCAGCACCAACAAACATGTGGATGTATTCACCCATGAAAAAGAGTGCCCATCGCATCGACGAATATTCTGTATGCCAACCTCCAACAAGTTCTTGTTCAGATTCAGCAAGGTCAAATGGAGCTCGGTTCGATTCAGCGAGTAAGCAAACATAAAACAAAATCGCGACGATCGGTTGGTGAATAATGTTCCATTGTCCTTCAAGTTGCTGTGCAACAATTTTTTCGGGAAGCAACGTTCCAGCGGCAAGGACAACGCACAGCAGCGCAAGACCCATTGGAATTTCGTAACTAATAATTTGAGCGCTCGCGCGAAGACCGCCAAGAAACGAAAACTTATTGTTTGAAGCCCAACCACCGAGTGCAACACCGTAGACTCCGAGCGATGCCGTTGCCACTATATATATGACGCCAATATTAATATTCGCGCCCATGATCGCAACCGACGATTCGCCTATTTCTAAATATCCACCCCATGGAATCACAAGAAACCCGATCATCGCGGGAATCACCGTGAGTGCCGGCGCAATCATAAACAGACCTTTGTCGACGCTCTTGGGCGTGAAATCTTCCTTAAAGAAAAGTTTTAACCCATCAGCGATAGGTTGCAGCATCCCCATGGTGCCAACACGGTTTGGACCTATGCGATCTTGTACCCACGCGCACACTTTTCTTTCAAGCAAAATAAAGTATGCCGCCAAACCAAGAGCGAGATGTAATACAAGCACAATCACCACGACGGAGGTGATGAGCTGGGGCGTAATAAATGCTGGGATCCAAGTGGGCATAAGAGGGGGATTATAATCGCTTAGATGCAATCAGGCAGAGACGTGATTTTCTGTTTCTTGTATGTCAAATGTAAAGTGATCTTGCAACGCAGAAACGGACCAAGAACCTGCACGCAGGGCTTCGATTGCAGAGACTGCAGCCCGAGCACCTGTAATTGTTGTGATCATTGGCACATGCGCCTCGACCGCTGTTGCACGAATGCGGCCCTCGTCAGTTTGCGCGCCGGTCTTAGTTGGCGTGTTGATGATAAGAGCGATTGAACCATTTGCGATCAAGTCTCGAATGTTTGGCCTTGCCCCTTCAGATATTTTTCGAATGAGTTTTGTTTCAACACTGTGACTTGCAAGTAATTCGCGTGTTCCACGAGTTGTAAAAACAGTGAATCCCATAGAGACAAGTGACCGCGCAATTTCGATTGCAGATTCTTTATCGTTGTCCCGAACCGAAAGAAAAACATTTCCGCTTGTTGGAAGTTCGCGGCCAACCGACATTTTTGCTTTTGCAAGTGCAACTGCGAGTGAACGATCCATGCCCATCACTTCGCCAGTTGATCGCATCTCTGGTCCAAGAACAACATCAACGCCTGGAAATTTTTCGAACGGGAACGCTGGTTCTTTCACAGCGTAAAAACCTGTGTCGTGAATTTCTTCGATCTCCAATTCAGCGAGCGATGCACCCATCATTACTTTCGCAGCGATGCGTGACCACGGCACGCCTTTTGCTTTTGCGACAAATGGAACTGTTCTCGATGCACGAGGGTTTACTTCAATAACGTAAATTTCCTCGTCCTTAATCGCAAGTTGCACATTCATCAATCCTCGCACTCGCAATCGCTTCGCCATTGCCTTCGCTTGCCTGCGAATTTCTTTCATGATTGGCTTTGTAAGCGAAAACGGAGGCAAGACACAACTGCTATCGCCGCTGTGAATGCCTGCTTGTTCAATGTGTTCCATGATGCCGCAAATCACTGCCTTAGGCTCGCCGCTGGATAATTCAACTTGCGTGGATGCTGTCGCCTCGTCGGGTGCAAAATCTGCAACAACATCAACGTCTATTTCAGTTGCTTCAGATAAAAATCGATCAATAAGCACCGGCGCATTTGCAAGTTCAGAAACATCAACTGCTGTTTTCATGTAATAGCGAAGCGCTGTTTCGTCGCTACATATTTCCATGCCCCGGCCGCCCAACACGTAACTTGGACGAACAAGGACGGGATAACTCAGGCGTTTTGCAATGACGACCGCTTCGTCAAGAGAGTACGCAATACCGTTTTCTGGCTGGAGCAATTCAAGTTCATCGAGCATCGCTGTAAAACGATCGCGATCTTCCGCAAGGTCGATTGAATCTAGACCAGTCCCAATAATTGGCACACCTGCGGCGGCAAGGCCGTGCGCTAGGTTAAGTGGAGTTTGTCCACCAAACTGCACAATGACTCCGGCGACATTTCCACTACGATCTATAACATCACTGCCACCACCGTTAAGACGTTCGAGTATGTTGAGCGTGTCTTCTAAAGTAAGTGGCTCGAAAAAAAGTAAATCACTCGTGTCAAAATCAGTGCTGACTGTTTCTGGATTTGAATTCACCATAACGGATTCAAATCCCATTTCTTTTGCGGCGAACGCCCCTTGGCAACAGCAGTAATCAAATTCAATTCCCTGCCCAATGCGATTGGGACCACCGCCAAGAATGACTATCTTTTGCGCATCGGTAACTCGAACCTCATCATCGACAAACGAAGTTCCATCGATGTTTTCGATGGGTTGTTCGTATGTGGAATAATAATATGGTGTGATTGCTTCAAACTCAGCTGCGCACGTGTCAACAAGTTTATACACCGGTTCAACACCAAGTGATTTTCGATACGCTCGCACTTTTAAAATTGTTTCAGTAGAAATAACGGAGCAATACAAATACGCAAGTTGCGGATCGGAATACCCGAACTCTTTTGCTTTTTGCATCAGAGCAACTGGAACTTCTTCGAGAGTTTTACACTGCATGAGTTCATCTTCAAATGCAACGAGTTGTGAAAGTTGATCAAGGAACCATGGGTCTATTGAAGTAAGTTTATATAGTCGATGAAGGTCCCAGCCCATCTTCATGGCATATCGAATGTAATACATTCTGCCCTGACTTGGCACAGTTAATTTGCGGATCAACGTGTCTTCGTCAATTGGCCATTCGACTTCTTCGTCACCTCGAATTGCTCGGAGCCAACTATCATTTTTATCTAAACCAAAACCAAATCGTTTTACTTCCATTGAACGAATTGCTTTTTGGAAACTTTCTTTAAACGTTCGCCCGATGCTCATTGCTTCGCCGACCGATTTCATTTGCGTTGTAAGAGTTTCGTCCGACTCTGGGAATTTTTCAAAAGTCCAGCGCGGCATTTTGGTCACAACATAATCAATTGATGGTTCAAAACACGCAGAGGTTGTCGTTGTAATATCGTTGCGAAGTTCATCAAGTGTGTACCCAATTGCAAGTAAGGCTGCAATTCTCGCAATTGGAAAACCTGTTGCCTTTGATGCGAGCGCGGAACTTCGAGAAACGCGAGGATTCATTTCAATAACAATGAGTTGTCCATTTTTTGGATTGACTGCGAATTGCACATTCGAACCACCAGTGTCAACTCCAACTTCTCGCATGATGGCGATCGCGCCATCTCGCATGCGTTGATATTCCTTGTCCGTCAATGTCATGATCGGCGCAACGGTAATTGAGTCGCCGGTATGCACGCCCATTGCGTCAATATTCTCGATGCCGCAGACGACGACGCAATTATCGTTTTTGTCACGGACAACTTCAAGTTCGTATTCTTTCCAACCAAGCGCTGATTCATCAATCAATACTTGATCAATTCGCGAAGCGTCAATACCACGGCGAACGATTGTTTCAAATTCTTCGCGGTTGTAAGCAATGCCTCCACCGCTTCCGCCAAGTGTAAACGCGGGACGAATAATTGCAGGCAAACCAATTTCATCGAGATACGCAAACGCATCGTCCATTGTTGAAACAGTCTTGGACTTTGCTTGCTCTAAACCCGCACGTTCAACGATCCCACGGAACGCTTCGCGATCTTCTGCGCGGAATATTATTTCTCTCGTTGCACCGATCATTTCGACGTCGAATTCGTCCAAGGTGCCGAGTTCATCTAGTTCACACGCACAGTTCAGTGCCGTTTGACCACCGAGCGTTGGTAACAGTGCGTCTATCGGGGTGCCTTGGTCTCTTTCTCGTTGCAATACTCGACGAACCGCTTCTGGAGTGATGGGTTCTATGTACGTGCGATCCGAAAAGGCGGGATCAGTCATGATCGTCGCTGGGTTTGAATTGACCAATACAACACGAAAGCCCT
>JACNLW010000050.1 GCA_014381305.1 Planctomycetota bacterium | reverse complement strand
GGACCGCACCATGTTGCCCAGAACTCCATGACGTAGATTTGTCCGTTTTCAAAACCATCTATTGCGTCACCCTTGACCCAGTGGTCGATTGAAATTGTGGGAGCGTTGTCGCCGATCGCAAGTGGAGCCGGAGGTGCTTGGGCAACGATTGTTTCTTCAGCAGAAGGTTCTGCAGGAACAAGAGGAGTAGCTGGAATAGATTCGGCTTTTTGGGCGGATTCACAACCAAGTAATGTTGCTGAAATTGTGAGTAGTGCAATTGATGTAGTACGTTTCATGGGTAGAACTTCCTTTTTTGTAAGTCGCAAATGATAAGTGTAGCGTTTTATGCAGCAATTGAGGCTAGCAAAGTGGTTGCAACAATGTCGTATGCAGCATGTGTACCCGCGGCGATACCAAAACCGCGATTTACGTAAATGAGGCTGAGGTAGACGCCTGCGATTCCGTAAAAAAGAAGGGCCACGACGCCGAGGGTGCCGAAATTTGGAAAGTCGTGGTACATCGCGAAGGTGATGGAGGAAATGATTACTCCGCTGGTTATTCCGGCAAGATTACTTTGTTTGAATACATTGCAAACGAGTGTGTGAACGCCTGTGATGAGCAGCCATCTGAAGAGGAACTCCTCATACAAGCCGGCACCGAGACTGACTGCAATTCGTTCAGAAAGACCAAGTGTCTGCAGCGCAGATGGGTTCATTGCGGCGGTGATGCCCGCGAGTACTGAACCAATTGCAAGGAGCGGCAGGGTGAGAATGATCGATTCGAACGCCATGCCGAAGATGACTCGGGGTTCGATCGACCAACGATCTTTGGACATGATGTGTTTGATTGCCAAGATTGTGATAATTGCAATGCCACCGAGAAAAAGCCCTTGTGTTGGTGGCATGTCGAATCGTTCAAAGAAACGGACTAACGCATCGTGCGCTTTGATTTGAATATTTTTATCTGCTGTGTAGAGTGCAATTTCGTAATACACGATCATTGGCAGAAGAAAAGCAAGGATATATGAAGGTCGTTGCGAGAGTGTTGTATATCGCTGACGTGTGGGGGAACCCTGATTGGAGAGTCGAAGAGGCTGTGCCATTTTGCGCAATGATAGCGACACCCGAATTAAATTGATTTTTAAAAAAGAAAAATGTTACCCTTGCTTGATTTGAAGAAGTCGTTTGGAGTATCGACTCTTCGTCCGAGCAGCTGTATTTTTATGAATCGTGCTCGTGCAAGAAATTTTGTCTAGGAGACCACAAACTTTGCGATATTCGGTTTCTGCTGTTGCGACATCTTTTGCAGCAATCGCATCCAAAAATGCTTTGGATTGATCTTTGATACGTCGCTTTCGCCAATGGTTCATGGCGCGGCGTTTCGCGTTTTGTCGGACAGTTTTCTTAGCAGAGATTGATTGAGGCACAGTGGAGACTCCAAATACAGATTATTACCCCAAACAGTAGGGGAACGTGGCATTATCCCAAAATGAGCCGGTTTGTCAATGGGCAACGGGCTGGCGATGCGGTGGTGCTTGTGGTACCCTCCCCATCCTCGAAAGGGACACGCAAAGCGGGTGTAGCTCAACTGGATAGAGCATCGGTCTACGAAACCGAAGGTTACAGGTTCGAGTCCTGTCATCCGCGTTCCAATACACGAAAGAAAGCCTGCATGGAGTTTCATTTGTGGTGTTTTTACGCTCTCATCACTGATATAATGCATGGTCGGAGTGAAAACAACAACGAGTATGGATAAAACAGAAACAGAACAGAACGTGGCAAGTACGGAATTACCACATGTACAATTGGAAAAATCCCCAATGCCAGAATCGGGCATCCTTCTAGGATGGCTTCGACAAATGCTTCTCATTCGAGAATTTGAAGTCCGAACGATGCAGGCGTACCAAAATCGGTTGATAGGTGGTTTTTGCCACGTGTATATCGGTCAAGAAGCGGTCGCGGTTGGTTCAATTGCTGCAGTAAACCCAGACGATCCAGTCGTCCTTGCGTATCGTTGTCACGGGCACGCCCTTGCTCGTGGGATGGACCCAAAACACTGCATGGCAGAAATGTTTGGCCGAATCGGTGGCTGTGCAAAAGGAAAGGGCGGTTCGATGCATATGTTTGATGCGCCGCATCACCTTTACGGTGGGCACGGCATCGTCGGTGCCCAAACACCACTTGGAACTGGGCTCGCATTTGCGACAAAATATGAAGATGAAGTATTGCAAGATGGCAAATCGTCACATGTCACACTGTGTTACCTTGGCGATGGAGCAATAAATCAAGGTGCTTTTTACGAAGCGATGAATCTTGCTGGTTTGTATGACCTTCCAGTTATTTTTGTATTAGAAAATAATAGATATTCGATGGGTACTGCAATTGAACGCGGAACGACTATGGCGAATGAACTGCATACAAAGTCAGAGGCGCATGGAATCAACCATGCAATAGTGGACGGGAAAGACGTAGTTTCAATGTATCAATCCTTCAAGTCAATCGCTGACTGGTGTCGTGAAGAATCGCGCCCGTTCTTTGTTGAAGCGCAAACGTATCGATATAAAGGACATTCGATGTCCGATCCAAGAAAATATCGAACTCGCGAAGAAGAAACTCGCGAAGAAGAATTAGATTGCATAGATCGATTAGAAAAATTATTGTGCGATGAACATGGTTTGACTCGAGATGGAATCAAACAGATGTCTCGTCAAGTAAAAACGCAAGTTCGAGAGGCAGTAGAGTGGGCGAAAAAATCCCCTGAAACTCCGATGGATGAGTTGTACAAGGATGTGTACGTTGACCATTGGGGACTATTCACAGGAACTTCCAAGCCACAAATGATGCAAGGTGAAGACGAATGAGCGAACGAATCATAGAATATCGTGATGCACTTTGCGAAGCGATGTCTGAAGAAATGCGTGATGACAAAAAAGTTTTTTTGCTCGGCGAAGAAGTTGCGCAGTACAACGGTGCTTATAAAATTAGCAAGGGCATGCTCGATGAGTTTGGCCCTCGCCGTGTCATCGATACGCCAATTAGTGAAAGCGGTTTTTCAGGCATGGCAATTGGCGCCGCAATGCGTGGGCTTCGACCGATCGTCGAGTTTATGAGTTGGTCGTTTAGTCTAGTTGCTGCTGATCCTATTTTAAACAACGCCGCAAAAATGCTCTACATGTCTGGCGGTCAATTCGGTTGTCCAATTGTGTTTCGTGGAAACGACGGCGCAGGTGGACAACTTGGTTCGACGCATTCTTGGTGTGTCGAGTCGTTGTACGCAAATGTGCCGGGGCTCAAAATGGCGATTCCCTATGATGCCTATGATGCAAAGGGAATGTTAAAAACTGCAATCCGCGATGACAACCCCGTTTTCTTTTTGGAATCTGAACGCCTTCTATCTACAACAGGGCATGTTCCTGTTGAGGAATACACTGTTCCATTTGGTCAAGCGCTTGTACGCCGGCAGGGAACTGATTGCACAATCATTAGCTTTGGTCGTCCGTTGCATTTCTGCCAAGAAGCAGCTGAGGAACTTGCAAAAGAAGGCATTGCGTGTGAAATTATTGATGGACGAACAATAAGACCACTTGATATTGACACAATGGTGGCGTCTGTTCGGAAAACGAATACGTGCGTCGTTGTAGACCAATCATGGTCATTTGCATCAGTGGGTTCTGAAATTGCGTCGCAAATTCACAGATATTGCTTTGACGATCTAGATAATTTTGTACATCGTGTTCACAGCGATGATGTTCCTACACCGTATGCTTCTAACCTTGAGCAGGCATACTTACCAAATACGCGTAAAATATGCGAGGCAGTTCGCGCTGCAACGTACAATTCGTAAAGGATTTTTCTCTCATGCCAATTGAGATCACCATGCCTAGGCTTTCGGACACTATGGAAGAGGGGACGCTGTTGCAATGGCATAAACAATTGGGAGATGTTGTTTCTTCAGGTGATGTTCTCGCAGACATCGAAACAGATAAAGCAACGATGGAATTACAATCTTTTGATGACGGAATATTTTCCGAAATTTTGGTGCAAGAAGGAGAGAAAGTTGAGGTTGGCAAGGTTGTTGCCGTATTGACTGAGGAAGATGAAGCGCCGCTTGAAAGTACAACTCCAGAAGAACCTGCTAATGAGACCAAAGTAGAAATACAAAAACCAGAAAAAACAGGAATGGCTATTAGTCCTGTGGCTCGGCGGCTTGCTGATGAATATGGAATTGATCTAAAAACAATACAGGGCAGTGGACCAAGTGGCCGAGTGATTAAGCGAGATATTTTACAAGTTGTTGATGCAACCAAAGAAACTTCTGCGGCCGCTGCAACTACTCAGCCAGATGAGATTATCCAACGAACTGTCTCAGAGCCAGAAGTTGTTGCAACTACGCACCCAATAGTTGCATCCGGTGACTGGAGAGAAAACAGATCTGAGCCGCTGTCGAATATGCGGCAGGTGATTGCGAAACGACTTGTTGAATCAAAACAGACAATTCCACATTACCAAGTCACCATGTCGTTCGATATGGATCCATTGCTTGATATGCGAAAAACCCTGAACAAACAACTTGCAAATTCAGGTGTTAAGTTATCAGTGAATGATTTTCTTGTCCGATGTTGTGCGCTTGCGATGGCTGAGCATCCAGCATTCAATGCTTCGTTTGGGGGCGATTGTATTTATTTTCATGGTCCAGTGAATGTTGGTATTGCGATTGCACTTCCAGAAGACAAAGGTGGCGGGTTAGTTGTTGGAACGATTCGAGATGCCGATCAAAAAAGTTTGCGCTCGATCAGCCAAGAATCCGTTCGACTTGGGAAGAAAGCAAGAGATAAAGGTTTGTCACTCGAAGAGATGAGTGACACAACATTCACGATTTCAAACTTAGGCATGTTTGGTGTTGAACACTTTACCGCAATTATTAACCCACCAAACAGCGCAATTCTTGCAGTAGGTGCTGCAATCGAAAAGCCAGTTGTACGCGGGGGGGAACTTGTTGTGGGGAATGAACTTTCTGCAACGTTGAGTCTTGACCATCGTGTTATTGATGGGGCGATGGCAGCTCGTTATCTAAAAACGCTCAAAGAACTGATTGAAAATCCAGCAGCATTGTTGGTCTAACGCAAGGAATATAATTATGACAGCCAAAACGCAAAACGAAGTTCGACCACGAATTTATGACGGCGACGGTGATACGCTCATGGAAGCGGATCGACAGTCCAATCGTTTGGTCATTATGCCAGTAGGCGATCCAAGACAAGTTGAAACGTCGAGAAAAAGAATTCGGATACAGTGGGGACAATTTTTACTAAATGATATGTTGACTAGCAGGTATCGCACACTCGTCTGTGGTGTGAATCCCGTTGATAATAGCCATGGCATCATTAGTTTGATTGCTGAAGCACTCCCAACAAGTCAGTGGAACAATGAAAGCATCACGAAGTATGCAAAGGGGTATGCAGCGCTTTCGCCTGATAAAACACTTGTTTTGAAATACGACATGGACGATGTCAAAGTGTTTGCACTCTTGCGTCCATTGAATCGTGAATTATTTACGATGGAAGATTTTAGAAAAGGATTTAAAAAAGTTTCTCAAATGGCTGAAGGTCGACGCGATCGCATGCCGATGGCAAGCGTGAGTTTTCTTGGTGCAAAATCAAACAGGCTAGTCGACGAACATGGAAATGAACCGAGTTTTGAGACAGTATTGAGAACAATGCACGAAGCAGGATATCGAGGCGACGTCTTCCCATCTGTACGAATGTGGGAACTTGCACCAACTGGTGTTTTTGCAACGTACCCATTTCCAGACAGTTTAAAGGTAATGCGATCGGGTGGATTTTGATTCACCCGCCTTCAGTCTGCTTCCCTCAACCATAAGGGTCGATACTGTTAACTTGTCCCCGCGAGCCTTCGGACAGTCATTACAAAAGAACTTGCAACGGAACGCAGCAATCCCCAACTTGCCAGAATCCACATTCCACCAGCGATCGGCGCACTGGCTACAAGTGCGATGCTTGTTTGTGTCAAACCTTCTTGAATAAGTGATGTCAAGATACCGCTTGCTGGTGAAATTGTTGCAATTAAATATGGAATGGGGGATAAACTTGCGATGAAAGCACCGCCAACACCCATGCTGCGAGCTGGTGTCATGCAAATTCCAAGACCAAAAGAGATAACAAGCATCATAATCAACGTACTTGCGATTGCCCGAATGGATCCCTTGCTTCGTAGAGACCATTGCAACCCGAGGGTGATACAGAAAGCGAGAAATGGAATCAGAACAAGGGGGAACATCGTGGCAGGTCCCCATAAAGCCAGTGGAATATTCATATCGCCCGCTTGCATGCCAACTGGAATGTCGGAAACATACGCTTGCTCACCAAAAGCAAGCGCGACAACACCAACAACAAACATGGAAACACATGGCGTAGCCGCCATTGGTAACAAATGTACGACGATGCCTCGAACCTTCCCTCCTAGATACATGCGGGGTGTCATTGCAGTTGTCAGTAATAAATCTAGTGATCCGTCTTCACGTTCCTTGGTGATTGATGATGCAGAGACGTACATTGCTGCAAGAGAAACAATAACAATTTCTGCTCCAATGACAATGCCAATAACTGAACGGTAGAGATCAGCGCTCCAATAATTTGTTGCAAAAAGTGTTGTTGTCACAACTATCACAAGCATGCCAAGGCTTGCAAATCCCCATCTTCCAAAGAGTGAGCTCATGTTTCTATGTCTAGTAACTCGTTCTCTCCATGCGATTGGATTACCACTTACAAGCTTTGGTTTTTGAACAAGCGTAGTACGTCTTAGTAGTGCGTTCTGCTTTGAACGATCGCCTAATTTACGAACTTGTAATGAAGCCCAGATGATAGTACTCAAACTAATGAGCACCGTAATCCAGCACCAAGTAGCGATGGGATTTGTTTGCGCAAAACCAAGTGGCCATGCAAGTGTACTTGCATCAGGTGTGACATACGAAGTTGGTGAGAGCAGCGCTTCAAGAACAAGGAGTGGGTTGAACGGTGTTAAAAATGTTGTCCATGAATCTTGCGAACCCGGAGAAACGGGAATTCTTAACGCGTGATCAACGCTCCAAGTAATTGCAAGAAAGCAAACGGTTACAACAAAAAAAGTAATGACTGCTTTTCTACCTGCAGTTCGAGTCACACTTGTTGCAATTGCAAGTGTGCCAATAAGAAGTGCAAGGCAAAATGCAATGAGTTGTGTGAGTAAAATTGTTTCTCCGCGAACGCCTCCAAAGAATTGTGTAACTGCCATCAGGGGAAGGGCGCTGAGTAAAAGCGTTGCAATAAAAAATAATCGACCGAGTAAATTGCCAAGGACAATTTGCAGTGCAGAAAGAGGTGTGGAGAGCATGATGTCCCACGTTCTAGGTTGTGCCTCTTTGGAGATTGCGCCTGCCATGAAGATTGGCGTGAGAAGACAGATGAGTAATAATTCGACGACAGCCAAAAAAGTAAAAATTTGTGCGCTTCCAGCTGCGAGATCTCTCAGTGAGAGCCTTCCAGAAGCCAATACTGCGAAAAGTCCGAGAAGGAGGTTGGCAGACAATAACGTGACAAATCCAGTCCGGATAAAGAAATCACGCTGTCTACGAGATGCAGCCCCAACGAGCCGTATGGCAATTGGGTTGAGGGCTGTAAGCCGAAGCGCGGCGTGAATAACGCGTGGAATGGGAATTTGGTTCATGAAGTGGTAGGGTAAGGTCTTGACGAGGAGTCGGTTGCATGGAATACTATCATTCATTATAGAAGTGGCCGCGAAATGTTTGCGGCACCATAGTTTTTTCGACCTGCTTTTAAAGCGTTTTGCATCAAGCAAATCAAGGTCGATTGTTCCGGCGAATGCCGGCAGTAACGTGTCCCAGTACAAAATATGTGCTGAGAGGGATAAAAGGGGGATCGATGGGGGTAATTGCGTTACTCGATAGATTGATTAAGTTTTTGGACAACATTTTGCTATCAAGCGTGTACAAGCGCATGCAAAATATAGAGATTGCGTAAGACATGAAGGATCGATAGATTTTCATGGATTCCAGACTTAGCCAATTTTGGTTTGCATACTTTGTATGTACACGACAATCGAACGTATCAAGCAGTAGGTTTTAACTCCAGCAGGAGGGTGGCATATTGCCACAGATATAGATGCTTGCAAATATTGTTCTTGAAATAGGAATAGGTGTTGGTGGATTGATTCTAGGTGGTGTTGGCGGGTGGCTGTTTTTACGAGCTACGGCTGGAGGTACGATTCGGCTCGCAAAGCGTGAAGCTGAGCAAACTGTATCCGCTGCTAAAACAGAGGCAGCCGCTGAAAAACAGAAAATTGAACTCGAAGCTGAACGGCAAGCAACGAAGCGAAGATCAGAACTTGATACAGAGATTGCAGATGCTCGGTCTGAAATGAAGAAAGACCAAGCAAGGCTCGAAAAGCGAGAAGACAATCTTGATCATAAACTCGATCAAGTTGCTGAGCGGCAAGTCAAACTTGATGAAATGAGAACTGTTTTAGAAACACAAACTGAAGAGTTGAAAGAATCTAAAATTGCAATTGAAACTCGAGTGGGCGAGTTGCAGACTCGTCTTGAAGAAGTATCTGGAATGTCATCCCAAGAAGCAAAAAATCAATTGCTTGAAGAAATTCGGCATGATGCTGAACACGATGCGAATGAACTTATTCAGAAAATTGTTGAAGAAGCAACTGAAAAAGCACGTGCAAAAAGTCGTGAGATTACATTGCAGGCAATTCAGCGATTTGCAGCGGAACATGTTGCAGAAACAACAGTTCGTGCGGTTCGTATTCCGTCAGATGACATGAAGGGTCGAGTGATCGGTCGAGAAGGTCGTAATATACGTGCACTTGAACAAGCAACAGGTGCAGACATTCTCGTCGATGATACGCCAGGAATCATTTCAGTCTCGTGTTTTGATCCAATTCGAAGGGCTGTTGCAGGTCGCTCACTTGAAAAACTTGTTGCTGATGGTCGAGTACATCCATCTCGAATTGAAGAGATAGTTGAATCAGTTCGAGAAGATGTGAATGAACAAATTTTGAAAGAAGGGAATGCCGCAGTGATGGAAGCGAACATCCGTGGTTTACATCCAAAAATTGTAGAAGCGATGGGACGGATGCATTTTCGTACAAGTTATGGACAAAATGTTTTACGTCACTCAATCGAAGTAGCATTTCTCTGTCAAGTAATTGCAGATGAACTTGGGCTTGACGGTGAACTTGCACGACGTTGTGGCTTTTTGCATGATATTGGCAAAGCGATGGATCACGAAGTTGAGGGGACACATCCTCAAATCGGTATGGATTATTGTAAAAAATATGGCGAAAAGGCAGAAGCCGTGCTCAACGCAGTTGTTGGTCACCATGGCGATGTTCCATCGACGACACCCTATACACCGATCGTAATGGCTGCAGATGCAATCAGTAGTGCTCGCCCAGGCGCACGCCGTGAATCGATGGAGGCGTATGTTAAACGTCTCGAACAATTAGAAACAATTGCAAAAGAGCAAAAGGGCGTTAATGAATCTCATGCAATTCAAGCAGGTCGAGAAGTCCGAGTCATCGTTGATGCGAAAAGTGTTGGTGATGGCGAAGCATTCTCGATCGCAAAACGAATTGCTGCTCGAATTGAGGAAGAAATGACTTTCCCTGGGGAAATTAAAGTTACAGTACTGAGAGAAATACGGGCAGAAGCAACTGCGCATTAAACGAATATGAGTAAAGGGATCAATAATGTCAATTAAAGCAAACGATTTACGAAAAGGTCAGGCGCTCATTTATGAGGGCAATTTACAAATTGTCATCGGAACAGATCACGTGAAGCCTGGCAAGGGTCCTGCATACGTGCAGGCTAAAATGAAAAATGTTGGTACAGGGACGATTAAAGTGAATCGTTTTAACACATCTGACAAAGTCGAAGATGTCAACATCGACAAACGTAAAATGCAGTTCTTGTATGACAGCAGTGGGCATGGCGCAGGGCCATGGGTGTTTATGGATGATGAAACGTATGATCAACTTGAACTTGACGCAGATGTTATTGATAAGGATCAATCACAGTGGTTGAAGGATGGCATTGAAGTTTCTGTGATGGTCTTTGATGGCAAAGCGCTTGGCGTAGAATTGCCAGCGTCAGTGGAATTAGAAATTACAGATACGATCGATCAGCCAAAATCAGCAACTGCGACGAATCAGTTGAAAGAAGCAACAGTGGAAACTGGTGCAAGAGTACGCGTGCCTCCATTTATTGAAATTGGTCAAGTTGTCAAAATTAATACCGAGACGGGTGAGTATCTCGGGAAGGCATAACCCTGCAACGGTTGAGTGAGATTCGAGCCATGCTTTCGGAACGTGGGCTTTCTCCGCGTCACCGTTTTGGGCAGAATTTTTTACACGATCATAATGTCCTGACAAAATTGATTGATGCTGCCCAATTGTCTGAAGGGGATTTAGTTCTAGAAGTTGGCCCTGGAACAGGGACGTTGACAGAAGCCTTGCTTGAAAAAGGATGTCGCGTAGTTGCCTGTGAACTTGATCGAGGTCTAGGCGATTTAGTTGAAGAGCGATTGGGCGATTCGATCCAGCTCATTCGTGGTGATTGTCTCACCAAGCGTCATCTCAACGAAGAAGTTGCTAGGGCAATGGGTGATGCGCCTTGGAAATTAGTTTCTAACTTGCCATACCAAATTGCAAGTCCGCTGATTGTTGATTTGATGGCGAATCATCCACATTGCGAAGGCGAGTTCGTCACCATTCAATTTGAAGTTGCCCAGCGATTAATGGCAGAAGTGGATTCATCAGATTGGGGAGTCCTTTCAATTTTGACCCAGCGGCTTGCTGATGTTTCTTTGATTGCGAAAGTTCCTCCAACGTGCTTTTGGCCTCCTCCCAAAATTACAAGTGCGTGTGTGTCGATCGTTAGGCGAGAAACATTGCCACCTGAAGAGTCTGAATCGTTTGCGAAATTTGTAACACAACTCTTTACAAAAAGAAGAAAACAACTTGGTGCAATTCTTGGTCGCGATCAAGTATTGCCAGAAGGTATTGATCCATCAGCGAGACCCTCTACGCTGACGATTGCACAACTTGAGAGTTTGTGGGTCACGGGACTTCATTCGTGATGGCGGCATTCGAACTCCACTTGCTGCCTGTCACGTTTAAGACCGCGGGTGAATTAATCGTGTCATTTGGGGTTGGACCTGACCACGTGCGTGATCAACGATTATTTCACCCGGGGTCAACTCCTTCCAATCTCCACCATTTCTCTATTCTTTTGAATAAACTCACCCCCGGTGAGTTTATTTTGCAATTGAAGAATAAACTCACCGGGGGTGAGTTTAAGGAAAATGACCGCTGAAATCAAGAAACTCACCGGGGGTGAGTTTTTCTTGAAGATGGCAGGAAACTGACCCCTTGGTGAAATAATCGCTGATAGAGCACCCAGATAAATAATGCAAAATGATGCGATTAATTCACCCGCGGTCTAATAAACTCACCGGGGGTGAGTTTATTTTCGGGGGTGAGTTTTTATTGATAGTAATCAGAACTTCAACAAACGAAATGCGACACCATATTGTGTTTCATCTTTGATGCTGTTGTGCGTCACCTGACCAACAAGATCAAAATCAGGATAATGTCTTGTTACGTTCAAGCGTAGAGATTGAAGGTCATCTTCCTTCATGTTCCAAGTGGGAGTTGCGTGGAATGAATATCTTTTGCTGAGATTGTACTTCACTCCAACCGACAGATATTGGTCGTCATTGTTCGCGATCTCACGATACTCAACAAACGTTCTGACGTCCTTGCCATGGTCAAGTTCGGCGCCAACAGCGCCAAGTACCATGCGCCCGTCATCTGTGAGCCATGTTCCGTTTCCTAGAAGTGCGACGCCGTCGCTCACCTGCCAAACACTTTTTGCCATGACAGAATCTTCAAGTGCCGAATATTCAGGTCGCCAACTAAAGAATTGCGGCGTGTCGTACCGTCTTGTTGCTTTATTATCAACAGTGAGTAATGAAACGTCAACGGTAAGCCAATCAATTTCGTACCAACGACCCGGGCCGCCACGCCATGTTTGTAACGTGTTTTTTACACCAAACCAAGCCGCAGTGCCTGTTGAAACATTGTCAACAAGTGCGTTGTATTGTTCAATTGACATTGGATCAACACTGCCCGAACCATACCAAAGAGTCATGTACGGTTCGATGACATGTCTGAGGCGGTGCAAATCTAAAATATCGTTATCAACATCGTTAAAAATTCGTTGTAGTTGCGTAGAGGCACGTACACCAATTGTTGAAAACCAGTTGGTGTCATCTTCATTTGCACCCGAATCATCATCACCAATGTTCACATCTGCTTGCATACTGGCAAAAGGTGCAAATTTGAATGCACCAACTGTAAAAGGAGCAGAAAATTCATGTCTTGTTGTGAGTCTACTTTTGAATCCTTCAGTCAGACCCCTCGCTGCAAACAAATCTGCAAAGGGTTGGTTGTTGCCAAGAAACCCGCCGCCTGGCATTTGAAATGCTTGCCTTTTTAATCCATTGGAGGCGGGTGTGCCATCTTGAAATCGCATTCGCTCTCTTGTAATTCTCGTTTCGCTTGACCAAGTTACTGCGCCATTGAAGAGGTCATCGGCGTATCGAAACAAGCCAAGTTCTGGTGCTTTTTCAACTGCGTATTGCCTCGACGCCATCAACCAACTGTTAGAAATAAACTTGTTGAGATCATGTGATGTAAATGCAGTAAATGCCCAGTTTTCTTTTTGGTATTTTGCATAGAAACTTGTTTCATATTCTCTGCGATTCTTGTAATCACTTTGTCGCCAGACTGAGATGAATGTTGGATCGCTGATGTAACTAAGTTGTGTTTGAAGTGACCAATGATCGCCGATCTTGGCTTGGTTTTCCAAGAGCACGTAGCCCCTTTGGTGTTCATTTTCAGGGATGTCCATTTCGATCCCGGAAGAAGTTTTTTGTTTGCCAGCATCAGCAAGGAAATACATGTCAACGTCACCATTATTGTTTCCAAAGGCGTAACCAACGTCTAATCCAATGCCTGCACCCCGAGCCTTATAACCGTCTAGTCTCAGATCTGCTCGGAGGCCTTTAGGCTGTTGGATGCCAAGCAATGTAAAGAGATCCCACTCAGTTTCTAGAAAACTGCCAAATGTTTTTTTGTATCCAAACTTCACTTTATGGATTGGAATATCGTTTGCTTCGCCCTCGTAGTAGGGCCAATAAAAGATTGGTGTGCCACCCATTCGTAATGTGTTGTGCTTCGATTGGATCAACATATTTCCATCGGGCTGTTCAGTTAATTTGATGCTACTTGAACCAATTGCGAGGTCAGGCGTTGCGAATGAACTTGTTGAAACTTGCACGTCTTGCGCAGTCCATTGATCGACAGCAATTTGGCGCATTTCTTTAGCACGGACAAAAAGCGGGACTTTTCCTTTCATTGCGTACGTGCGGAGTACTGCGTCCACGAGCATTGCGTTGTCTTTTGTAAAATCGTAGTACGCTTGCGGAGATCGAACGAGGTAGGCGCCATGATTTGAATCAACAAGGACGTTTCCTTCAAGATAGATGCCGCGAATGTCTTGCGAATCAATTTTTCCAGAAGCCATATCTCTAATTGAACCGGGATCAGTAAAAATAACAGCTCGATCCGCTGTCATTTGCATGTCATCGATGCCTGATGCAGATCGGAGTTCTAGTACAACGTTTCCAACAACTGTGACAATATTTTCAGTATCACTTGTCTTGAGTTCAACTGTATCTGCAGTAATTGACATGATTCCAGATTTTGTTCGGAGCCATGGTTGTTTCGTTTGTTTAACTGGAACTTGTGAAATGAGTGTTTCATCACTGCTTGCAGGCTCGGGAAATGCAATGACTTCAGGGTGCATAGAAAGTGTTGTTTCGCCCAGTCTCAAACGCTGAATATACCCAGCAAGTCTGTTCTCTGATTGTTGAATAAATGCTCGTTGGTTGGCGGGTTTTTTCGGAGTAAGTAGTGCAACATCCATGTTGATTCCACCGAGTGTGCTGCCGACTATGAGCAAATCCTTGCCTTCTGCGCCAAGTGCAGTTCTACCGCCTGTGCGAGTTGATGTTGGCATGTACACGGCAATCTGGGAGACAACGCCGCGATCAGTTGGCATTCGATTGATCCAGACAGAAGCTTTTTCAGATTGGAAGGTGTACGTGCCAATTGAAATCACGATGTCTGTAGAGAGAACTAATCGTTTTGTATCGTCAACAGTCCACGCGTCAGCGCGGAGTGCGAGAATAGTAATTTCAGCATCTCTAGGGAGTACAGGTAACACTACTCCTGAAAGTCGATCGCCAGTAATTTGTACATTTTTGAATTGCACATCTTGCGCAGTTGCAGTTGCGGTGATCAGGCAAAGTAGGATGAGTTGGCTCCAATATCTCACGGGCGTGCATGATACCTTCATGGGCGTCATGCAACCGCTTCGTTGATCAAGGCGTCGACAAATACTTCTGGGTCAAAGGGTTCGACATCTTCAGGGCGTTCGCCGATGCCGATGAGTTTCACGGGAATCCCAATCTCATCTTCGATCGCAAAAACGATGCCTCCGCGGGCGGTACCATCTAATTTCGCAAGAAAGATACCGGTGACGTCAATCGCATCTGAAAAACGCTTCGCTTGGACAAGTGTGTTTTGACCTTGCGTTGCGTCAAGGACAAGGAGGACTTCATGTGGAGCGCCAGCAACTTTCTTTGCAGTGACTTGCTTAATTTTTTCAAGTTGTCGCATCAAAGGTTCTTGGGTGTGCAGTCTGCCAGCAGTGTCTATGAGGAGTACATCGGCGTTGCGAGAGAGCGCTGCTTCGGCGGCATCAAAAGTGACTGCAGCGGGATCCGCTCCCTGTTGTCCTTTGATGATGTCGATGTCAAGGCGTTCAGCCCAAGTTGTAAGTTGCGAAACAGCGCCGGCTCTAAATGTGTCGGCGGCTGCTAGCAAAACGCTTCTGTTTTCTTCGCGCAGTGCACGACCAATTTTTGCAACACTTGTTGTTTTGCCAACCCCGTTGACGCCTGCAACTAAAATCACAGTTGGCGAGGTTTCAGCAATTGCGAGGCTGCGATTTTTATGTACAAGTCGTTCGACAAGTTGATCACGCAACAGTTCGAGTATATCTCGATTCTGTTTTTCCCCTCTTGAAACTGCTTCGCGAAGTTCGTTTACGATGATGTCGGTTGTTGTTGTCCCAACATCCGACGAAAGGAGTAATCGTTCAAGTTCATTGATCGATTCTTCGTCAATAGTGCGCCCACGCATTGCAGCGAGTGGAGTTGCCAAAACACTTCGTGTTCTGGAAAGTCCACTTCGCAGTGCATTTACTGTTGCTCTGAAAAGTCCCATTATGGTGTAGCGATTTCCACGTCTTTTCCGTTGGCATCGTATTGCTCCTTGATTTTATCAAGAACGCCGTTGATAAACGCAGGAGATTCTTGCGTTCCAAACTCTTTTGCAAGTTCGATCGCTTCATCAATGGCGACTTTCGGCGGTGTTATTCCACCTGTGATCTCATAGTATGCAAGTCGCAAAATGTTGCGGTCAATCAACGGTTGCCTGTGCGTAGGCCAGTCTGGGGTGAGAGGAGCAACCGTCTCGTCTGCCTTTTCTTTTGTTTCCCAAACTTTTTTTGCAAGCGATGCGACTTTTGCATTTGGAGAAATAGTTTCTGATGTTTCTTCATCAAATGTCGCATCAGTGATTGATGCGACATCAGTATTGCCAGCATCAAATTGGCAGAGGAGCTGGAGAGTTTGTTGTCGGAGGATTCGGCTTTGTGGCATACGTGTAGTTTATGTTTCGTGTTGATTGTTAATTGTTGCAATTGTTGCAAGAGCTGCGTTCATTGATTCGATTCCCTTGTTGCCACAATCTCCGCCAGCGCGTGCCATTGCTTGCTCAAATGTTTTGCAAGTGAGGACGCCCATTGAGACGGGTTTGCCGGAGTTCAGGGAAAGTTGCATAAGTCCCCCAGCGATTGCATTTGCGATTACTTGATCGTGTGTTGTTTCGCCGGTGATGATGCATCCAAGTGCGACAACTGCATCAACTTTTTTTTCTTCAAGGAGTGTGCTCGCAACGACGGGAAGTTCCCATGCCCCAGAGACAGGGATGAGTGTGAGTTGAGATGCATCTCCGCCAGCATCGATAAAAGCTTGCTTTGCACCCTCAGCAAGTGCATCAGTGATGTCAGCGTGGTACCTGCTGACAATGATTGCAATCGAAAGATCGGCAGTTGAGATTGGAAGGGATGGGAAGTCGAGCATAGTTGTGACATAGTAAAGGCGAAAGCGATTCAATACAACGCGAGGAGGGGATTGATTAGGTTTTATCAGTCGCAATGAGGGCAGTAGGTGGTGGGGGTCGATACGATACGCTTGTGTTAAAGAGTTCTAGACAAGCCTTAGCGACATTGCACTTAACGAGGTTAAGTGTTGCAATTGGTGCTGTCGCTGATATATGGTTGGTGCTGATTTTGACAAAGAGTGATTCGGATTTTGTCGGCATAAGTGTGTACATGATCCCTTGGTGGTCGGCATTGCTTGCAACCGCAGTTGTTGCCATCTGTATGTGTGGATTTGCTGCTTCATTGAATGACACGTTAGATGTTCGCCACGATGCTGCATTTCATCCTAATCGCCCAATTCCCAAAGGGCTTGTTTCGATGAGCCACGCTGCTGTCGTGATGGTGTCTTGTTTGCTTTTGGCGCTTCTTGCCGCTTCATTTTTGGGAACTTGGGCGGTGCAAATTGCGTTGTTGACTGCTGCGATTGTGCTGTTTTACAACACGGTTGGGAAGTTCGTTCCGGCTGTTGGGATTGTTTCAATTGGTTTGTTGTATGCGACGCACATGTTGATTGCGAACATCGAACTGACATTTACTTTGCCAGTTTGGTTGGTGATGACACATGTCATGATTTGTGGTATTTCAGTCTATGTTCTTGAGGGGAAGCGGCCAAAATTATCTTTTAGAGGTTGGACTGGAATTGTGCTTGGTTGGATCTTTTGGTCTGGGGTAATTCTCGGTGGTCCGTATGCGAGAACTGGATCGATCTTGCCAGATGGCATGTCAGTATTCTCTCTGATTTGGATGGTTGCTGCGATCGTTGGTTTTATTGTGACAATTCGTTGGAAAATAATGCACGCAAGTTCCAACCGTATTGCTGCAGAAAAAATTAGAAGATACGGCGCGCTGTGGGAGTGTATTTATGCAGGCGCTTGGCTTGCTGCATTGCAACTGACCTTCGCATCTCTTGCGATGTTCGGGTTTGCACTTTTTGCAGGTATAACTGTGATGCTTGTAAAGGAAACAACTGGCGGGAGTGGGAAGCCTCTCGCTTGGCGAATGTAGGCTGAGTCAATTATTCAAAAGCGACTTGTATTTTTGTAGGTGCAACGCCGAGATATTCGAGTGTGTCATCGATGATGTCTCGAACCACAGGCCCAGCAACTTCGCCACCATAGTGGGCGATCTTTTTATCAGGGTCGTCGATAACGCACACAACTACGAGCTCGGGGTTTTCGAGTGGAGCGCCTGCGATGAAACTCGCTATGTATCTATCTTCAAAATATCCAGTTCCATCTACTTTTGGCAACTGCGCTGTGCCAGATTTCCCAAACAAGTCATAGAGATCACTTTGTGAATTTCTTCCAGTACCCTCAGTCATGACTTCCCCCATAATTGTTCGTGTTGTGTTTGCGATCTCAGGTGTAATTGCTTGCCGCACAATTGGGACAGCAGTATTTGTTTTTGCAACGAGGCGTAATTGTGGGATCGAACCATCCCGCGCAAAAGCACAAAAAGCCTGCACCATCTGCACAGGCGTGACACCTATTTCATGTCCCATGGCGACGGATGCTTGTGTGAACTTTGACCAGTTTTTTGCTGACGTAATCAGCCCCCTCGTTTCGCCCGCAAGACCAAGGTATGTGGGTGAACCGAAGCCAAACCCAGTAATTGCATCTTGCATTTCTTTTTTCGTTAAACGTTCAGCAACAATCGCCATCCCGCTGTTCATCGATTTTACTAATACTTTTCGCCATGTTGAGGGACCGTAACAGTGGGCGTCTCGAATCGGGCGACCGGAACTCGTTCGGTATGGATTGACTGATGGAGTGGGGAGTACTTCATCGACAGATACTTTTTCAAGTTGCGTCGCAACCGACCACACAAACGGTTTGAACGTCGAGCCCGGTTCGTACGGATCGCTGAGGCATCGATTGCGACCAAGACGCGGGTCAATATCTCTTGATGGGTCGGTGACTTCTTGCGTCCAATTTTCGCGAGGGTTCAATATATCTGTCATCGCAAGGATGTCACCAGTATTTGGGTCGAGCACAACAACTCGACCACCACCTGCATTGCATCGAAGCACTTCTTTTTTCAGATGGTTCGTTGCAATTTCTTGAATCACTACGTCAATCGTAAGTTGTACATCTTTGCCATCACTTTTTGGTTTGTAATTTTCAGGATCAACCCAAAGCGTTTGCTTTCGTACATCACGAAGGCGAACGAGCGTCCCAGACTTTCCGTCAAGCGAGCCGTTCAAGGAATGTTCTAGCCCCGCAAGGCCTGTGTGTTCAGTTCCAACGAGCCCAACAAGACTTGCAATCGAATCGCCGTGTGGATAACTCCGAACGAGCCTCTGTTCAAGTCCAACATTTTTGTACGACGACTCTCGAATGAGTTCGACTTGCCAATGTTCGAGCAAATCAACTACGACTACATATTTACTCCCTCTGCGTTGGCGAATTTTACGTTCAATGTCAGCGGGCGGTAATTTTAGTTTTGCGCCAAGTTCAAGCGCGAGTTCTTCTGGGTCATCTACAAGTGAAGGATCAATGAATAACTTGTACCCAACCCTACTTCCAGCAAGTATTCTTCCGCGTCTATCGAGTAGGGAACCGCGAGTAGCAAGTTGTGTGATTTTGCTATTTGTTGGCATCGCAACGGATATTAACTCTTGCGGAGTGTCAACTTTAAGTGAAACGACTCTGTAAAACCCTGCGCAGAGTGCAATTCCAACAAGAACGCAGACGGCTATTGCTACGCGAAGGATTCTTGTTTCATCCCCTTTATTCATCTGGAAGAACTTCTGCAGTTAGGAAAAGACCAAGTGATTCGGCAGAGCACTCTTTCTCGATTGCAAAACGAAGTGCATCGAGTGAAGTTTCTTGTCTTGCAATTTTTTGATGTAAAACTGTCATCGTGTGGACTGTGTTAATTTGTTCTTGACGAATGGCAAGGAGCGAAAGTGCTGCGAGTGTAAATACAAAAATGACAATAAGTAACTTGCGTGCCATTGGTGATTAATTGATTGGATACCGAAGTGTCATGCCAACTTGCAATCGGTCAGGGTTCGGAAGTGTCTTCTTATTGAGTTCTATAATTTTGTTTGTAAACTTTGCCGATCCACACACGTGTTGTGCGATTTCTGAAAGGGTATCACCACTTTTTACTGTATATGTACCAAAGTCAAGAGGGACTGATTCCTGTCGCTTTGGAGTAGATTGCATGTCGGGATCCGGGGTGGGGGAGGAGGCGAGGATGGGTGCAGCAACCAGTGCAGATCTTGTAGGAAGTGCTATCTGTTGACCGATTTCAATGCGGTTTGCAGAAGAGAGCCCGTTCCAAAGCGCTACTGCGTTTGCTAAACCAGAATCACCATACTCCTTGCTGCAGATGGATCGAAGTGACTCACCTTTGCTGACAACGTGGACTTTGTCATTTGCATGCACAGGATGTTGAATTGTTTCGAGTGAGGGAAGTGGGCCGGTGATCAGTTGGGATGCAGGAATTGGAGGTGGTGTTGGGATTTCACCTCCAAGGATGGCAACTTCACGCTGTGTTGCACGCGAATAATGGTCTGCAACAAACATGCCTACAAAAATAAGTAAACCAAAACCAATGACGATTGAAATTTTGTTATTGCTATCCATGGGGAATGGAAATCCGATCACAAAAGAAGAAGGCAAGCCTTCTACGAACCAAGTTGGACCGCACGAAGTTTCGCAGGGCGAGAGCGTGGGTTGAAGGATTTCTCCTCATCCGTTGCTCGAACTGGTTTGCGAGTTAATCGCTTCGCCAATTCACTCTTCTCAAGGGCAACGAAAGATTGCTTGACTCGGCGATCCTCCAAGCTGTGAAAACTGATCACAGCTATTTTGGCAGTTGGATGTAACCAACCGCCAGTGTCGACCTTGCGGCCGCCAGTCTCGACATCGAGGAGCAATGCATCGAGCGCGTCGAGTTCTCCGTTGACTGCAATTCGCAATGCCATGAAGGTGCGAGTTGCGGGGTGCAGTCGTGAGGAGCGAGCCCGTGCGCCGTAGGCATCACGCACAAGTTGTGCGAGCCTAGCAGTGGTTAAAATCGGCGTTTCTTGTCGTTCAAGTGTAATTTTTTGAGCAATTCGGCGAGAATAAGGCTCTTCGCCAAGGAAATAGATAGTATCTGCAAGTTCTTTTTCACTTAGTGCGTTGACAAGATCAGCGGCAGTCGTTCCTTTCGAGGGATCAAGTCGCATATCAAGTGGGCCATCGCTTCCAAAACTAAACCCTCTCTGGCCATCGTCCATTTGATTAGATGAAAAACCGAGGTCAGCGAGCACGCAGTTTGCCTGCATGCCAGATTCACAGAGGGTTGATGCAGCGGTGACAAAACTAGCGTGGTGAGATTGGGTGCGGATGCCGAGTTTTTCAAGACGGCGAGTTGCATATTCTAAGTTTGCCTCGTCTAGATCGAACAAGATGACAGTGGGATTTCCACCTGCGCGTTGGGCGAGAAGTTCCGCGTGTCCGCCTCTGCCCGCAGTAAGGTCAACGATGAGATCACTTTCTTGAGGATCAAGCAGGTCACAGACTTGGTCTGGAAGAACAGGAAGATGTCCAGAATCATCAGGCATGTTAAAGACCAAGTAGCAATCGTTGCGGATCTTCGATGCAATCCTTCAAGTGAACAAGAAAACGAACAGCGCCTTCACCATCGACAACTCTGTGGTCATAACTGAGTGCGAGATACATCATTGGTCGAAGGACGATCTCGCCGGGGTTATCGGGATTTTCAATCGGGCGATTTTGGATGCGATGCAGTCCAAGAATTCCAGATTGCGGCGGATTTAAAATTGGCGTTGACATCATTGAGCCATAC
Source organism: Planctomycetota bacterium (assembly GCA_014381305.1). Lineage (GTDB taxonomy): Bacteria > Planctomycetota > Phycisphaerae > Phycisphaerales > SM1A02. The sequence continues at coordinate 11,892 of JACNLW010000050.1, read as the reverse complement.
ACGCCCCCGTTGCTGATTGTGAACGTGCCACCGGTCATATCTTCGATGGTGAGTTTTCCGTCTTTTGCGCGCAAGGCAAGTTCTTTAATCGTGCGTTCAATTTCTGCAAAACTCAAACGGTCGGCATTTCGGATGACAGGAACAACAAGCCCTCGCTCAGTACCAACTGCAATCGACATGTCTACATACTCGTGGTAGACCACCTCATCGCCTTCAATTGATGCGTTTATCGCTGGCCAAGCACGAAGCGCAGAAACGCATGCTCTCGTGAAAAATGACATAAATCCGAGGTTGACACCATACCGATCATTGAATTCTTCTTTGTGAATCTTTCTCAGGGCAATCACTTTCGTCATGTCTGCTTCGTTGAACGTTGTGAGCATCGCAGCGGAGTGCTGCGCTTCGACGAGTCGTTTTGCAATTCGCCTTCGGAGCATGGACATTTTTTCTCTGCGTATGCCTCGGCGCTCTACTGCACTTTCTTCGACTATCGATGTTGGCTGTGGTTCTTCTTCAACAGGTTTTGCAATTGAAGATTCGCTTGCACTGATGACGTCAGCTTTTGTTACTTTTCCAGCGTTGCCTGAACCTGTGAGCTGATCAATTTTTACCCCCATGTCATCTGCTACTTTTTTAGCAAGAGGCGTTGCTTTGGTTTGCTCAGCAGAAGCAACAGTCTCTCTTGTCACTTCTTCAAGTGCAACGTCTTCTGCTTGTGGGTTGTCTGGTTTAGAAGCTGACTCGTCAATCGAACCGATCGTGTCGCCTACGTTGCATTCTTCACCAGAGCGTTTTGTGATTGCGACTATTCCTGAAACAGGTGCAGGTAATTCTTGCGTGACTTTGTCGGATTCGATTTCAAGCAGCGGCTGATCACGATCAATCCAGTCTCCATCTTGAACAAGCCACTCCCCAAGTACCACTTCAGTGATCGATTCGCCAAGATTAGGAATAATAAGTGGGTGTGTCATGCTTGTGTTTCTGTTGGGAGCCCAACTGCTTCGATGAGGATACGGTGTTGTTCGGTTTTGTGCATGGTATGTGATGCAACAGCGGGGGAAGCACTTGGTCTTCGGCAGACACGCGTGAGATTCATCGAGAAGGTGTCTCTAAAGGCTGCGTCAATATACCTCCACGCTCCCATATTTTCAGGTTCTTCTTGGACCCACATAAACTCAGCATTTGCATACGCATTCAGTATTGTTTGCAACTCATGCTCTGGAAATGGGTAGAGTTCTTCGATGCGGACAAAGGCAATGGTCTCGGGGGTCTCGGGGGTCTCGGGATTTGTCATCGTTTCGCGATGAGAAAGAAGGTCGTAATATATTTTTCCTGAGCAAAAAATAACTCGGTTTACTTTTTGTTTCTCGGTGGTGGTGTCGTCGATGACGGTAAGAAAAGATCGATCAGTAAGATCCGCAATTGTCGAAACTGCTTGCGGATGCCTGAGTAAACTTTTTGGCGACATGACAACAAGTGGTTTTCTAAACGACCACTTCACTTGTCGTCTGAGTGCATGAAAAATTTGCGACGGTGTTGTTGGATTAATCACAGTCATGTTCCTGTCTGCGCAGAGTGCGAGAAACCTTTCCAATCGAGCGGAAGAGTGTTCGGGACCTTGCCCTTCGTATCCATGTGGAAGTAACATGACAAGACCAGATGAACGCCTCCATTTTATCTCCGCAGAAGAAATGAACTGGTCAATAATGACTTGGGCGCCGTTGACGAAATCTCCGAATTGCGCTTCCCACACAACAAGCATGTGCGGATCACCTAAGGAATATCCGTATTCAAATCCTAAACAAGCGCTCTCAGTCAAAGGGCTGTTGTGAACGCATAATTTTGCTTGGTCTGGAGAAATGTGGTTGAGCGTGAGTAACGGAATGCTGGTCTCAGCATCAATGAGAACGGCGTGTCTATGACTGAACGTGCCGCGTTCTACGTCTTGTCCTGTGAGTCGTACAGGACTGCCTTCCTCAAGGAGCGTACCGAAACTTAGCAATTCTCCCGCACCCCAATCAAATGGTGTGTTGTTTTCGAGGATGTTCTTTCGAGCCAAAAGCAATTTTCGTAATTTTGGATGCACTGTGAAATTGTCAGGAACTTTGCCAAGAGCATGCGCTACTTTGGTTAGCACTTCTTTCGAAACGGTCGTGTCAACCGATCTGTCTTTTACATTTCCCTGTAATCCCTCCCAAGCAGTAGAAGGTTGGTAGGGGGGGACGCTTGATGAGATTGGTTGCGTTTTTGATCGTACTTGTGACGCTTCAAGTTCGCTACGTACATCTTCGATCATCTGTTCGTGAACATCTTTTGTAAGCACACCGTCATTGATCAGTTTGTCAGCATACTGATCCGTTATTGGTTGCATTTTCGAAATCGCCTTGTACATTTTTGGCTGTGTGTATCTTGGCTCGTCTGATTCGTTGTGCCCATGTTTTCGATATGTCCAAACATCAATCACAACATCATTGTGAAATTTTTGTCGGTACCGAACGCCAAGTTGAATCGCATGCACGCACGCTTCGGGGTCGTTTCCGTTGACATGAATAATGGGTGCGCCTGCCATTTTTGCAATATCTGTGCAATATCTACCCGAGTAGCTGTCATGTGGGTTTGTTGTAAAACCAATTTGATTATTCACAACAATATGAACAGCCCCACCAACAGTGTAGCCATCAAGGTGTGCCATGTTAAACATTTCAGCAACAATCCCCTGTCCGGGAAAACTAGCATCACCATGAATAAGCAGTGGAATGCACAAGCGCCTGTCTTCATCACATTGTGTACGTTGCCGTGATCTTGCCTTGCCAAGAACAACTGAATGTCCAAATTCAAGGTGCGATGGGTTTGGTGCAAGCGTGATGTGCATCGGCTTGCCAGTATCTGTCAAGATGTCTGCGTTGTAGCCAAGGTGATACTTTACATCTCCACCGCCACCAGAAAAATCTTCAATCCAACTCTCTTCAAACTCAGTAAACAACTGATCGTATGATTTTCGTAAGATGTTCACAAGTACGTTAATTCTTCCACGGTGCGCCATCCCGATAGTTACAACTTCAACACCGTCTTCGCCAGCTTCATTGATGAGTTCGTTCATCATCGGTATGAGTGATTCGGATCCTTCAAGGCTAAAGCGTTTCTTTCCGATGTACCTTGTTGCACAAAAGTGTTCGAGTGTTGTCGCTTCAGTGAGTTTTCGAAGTATGCGGCATTTCATGTCTTCATCAAACAACGGTTGGTTTTCGATTGGTTCCATTTCTGCTTGAAGCCATCTACGCTGTTCTCGATTTTCGATGTGAGAATATTCAACGCCGATATGTTTGCAATATGTTTGTTCAAGGCAATCAATAATATCACGGAGTTTGGAAGGTCTTGGAAGATCGAGATGTCCCGGATCAAACAATGACTCAAGTTGAGATTTGTCCAAGCCAAATGAGTGTAACTCTAATGCAGAACGATCAATTTCTTGTAAACCAAGGGGGTCAAGATTTGCGGCATAGTGTCCAGTCATTCTGTAGTTTGAAATGAGGGAGTCGACGCGTGCTTGCAACGCTGATCCAGCAAGTGCAGGTGCTTGTTTTTCTTCAAGTGAAGCACCAAGTTCGAAGCCTTGGAAAAAATCTTGCCACTGTTTTGTTACCGACGAAGAGTCGGCCTTCCACTGCATAAAAAGGTCGTCGAGGAATTGCGTATTCCAAGCGTTGATTGCGGGGTCGATTGTTGTCGGTGTAAGGTCGCTTTTGTCTGCGTTTGACTGCTGCATAATGCTCGCATCTTGATTGCTATAAAGTGTTACATTCTAACATAAAAAGCAGTGTTAGAGCATCGAAACTGGGTCAACATCGATTGCAAGATCTCTATTATTTGAGATGTATTGCTTTGCGCGAGCATCGGCAAGAAATTGTTGTAACTCCCGCGCAGTCGTGGCAGAAGCGGTGAGATCAAAACGGTAGCGATCCGCAATTCTTGTAAGGACACAGGGGGCCGCTGAGGTCAGTTGAATTGCAGGTGGGGCGATAGACAAAAGCCGCTCTTCGAGTGCATCTGCTCGCCCAGCGGTTATCTCAAATGCATCGTCTCGCACAACAAATCGGACCATCCGTGTTGTTGGCGGAAGCCCTGTTTCTTGGCGGAGTTTCAGCTCTCGATTTGCAAATTCTTCGTACTTGTTTTGTGAAGCAAGCACAATTGCTGGGGCTAGGGGGTTGTATGTTTGTACGATCGCTTTTGCATTTCCGCTTCCGCGACCACAGCGCCCACATACTTGTGCAACAAGTTGGTACGTTCGTTCAGAAGCTCTAAAATCTGGAAGGTCAATTGCTGTATCTGCGTCGATGACACCAACGAGTGTGACGCCAGCAACATCCAAACCTTTTGCAATCATTTGCGTTCCAAGGAGCACTCGGATTTCACCACGTGTAAAACGATCAAGTATCGCGTGAAGTTCAGAACTTTTGCGTGCAGTATCTGTGTCAAGTCTTGCGATTTGATCGTTAGGCAGTGGAATTGTTTCGCGGATGATTGCTTCAAGGCGTTGCGTTCCCGCACCAAGCCGAATGACAGGTTTGGAACAATCTGGACAAGATTTTGGAACACGCTGTTCTTTCGCACAGTGATGGCAACGAACGAACCCAACTTCTTCAAGCGGTTTTTTTCTGTGGTAGACCATCGAAGATTCACAATGCTCGCACCGCATCATCCAGTCGCACCCACGGCTAGAGCATGCAATCCATGGCGCAAAACCGCGGCGGTTGAGTAAAAGTAATATTTGTCCATCACTTGCAAGTGCGCGTTGCATTTCACTTTCGAGTTCTCTGCTGAAGACTGGCATGACGCCTTTTGCCGCTGCGCGTGCGATTCGCATGTCGACAATTTCAATTGTTGGGGAAGTTAATCCAGGAGCGCGTTTGGGAAGTGTGTGTAATGTTGATATCTCTCTTCGTGTTGCGTTCCACCAAGATTCCATCGAAGGTGTTGCAGAGCCAAGCACAATTGGGCATTTCGCTGTGAAAGCGCGGCGAATCGCAACGTCACGCCCGTGGTAACGCGGGGTTTGATCTTGTTTGTAGGAATGATCGTGTTCCTCATCTACAATGATGATTTTGAGTTCTTCAATTGGAACTGGTGCGAAGATTGCGCTGCGAGCACCAAGAATGATGTCAGCTTCTCCGCTTGCAACCATTGCCCATTGTTGATGTCGCTGCGCTTTTGTAAGTGCAGAGTGGAGAATCGCAACTTGTTTCTTCGGAAATCTACCCATCAGACGGGCGGCGGTTTGTGGCGTGAGAGAAATTTCTGGAACAAGCACTATTGCTTTTCCCCCGCCATTGATTGCTTGTTCGATGAGCCGAATATACAGTTCAGTTTTTCCAGAACCTGTAACTCCGTGCAATAAATGGCAACTGTACCCCGCAGTAAGTGTTGGCAAAATTGCTTCAAACACTTTGTTCTGATCTTCGGTGAGAGTGGGTGCTTCTTTGTTGTCAATTGTATGCTTGAACCAAGCAGCTTCGACATTTGTCACTTGTTGTGTTGAGAGAAAACCGTGATCACACAATCTATCGATTGGTCCTCTGCTTCCGAGATCTGCAATCTTCATGAGTTGTGCGATGCCAACTGGGCGATTGTTTTGTGGAAGGTCAGCGATGCAGTGAAGCACGTGTTGTTGTTTTTTTGTTACTTCGATACCAACGGGTGTTGGTGTAGTGAGGTCAACAAGCGTTTTTGTTTTGAGCCCTGTTCCTTTGCGAACGGGTCCGGGTAACATCGTTGAAAGCGTTGGGCCAATTGGAGCGCAGTAATACGCGCTGATCCAAGCAGCAAGATTGACAAGATCAAATGGTAAGGAAACCGTTTCGGCACTTTTTGAAAAGACCTGTTTGGTCTCTTTGTTTTTTCCAAGGTCTGGCGGGTTCTCTCTTTTTGCGAGCACCGAGCCTGCAGGGGGTGCATCCCCCCCACCAGGCGGGCCCCTCCACAGCTGCCCACCCGCGATCGGCGAGAGATTTAGGGGCCCCCCGAAGGTGAGCCGGGGGGAATCCCTGTCGACTGCGCGCTCTCCAGAAAATTGAACATAGGAACGTGTCGGTTCGTCAAATAGCCCCGCCATACTGAGAAAGTTTACCTCATCGGTACAAGACCGCGGGTAATGTGTTGGTGGATTCATGGAATCAATATGCTTCAGTTCTAAGAAACAACCTGCGGCGTTGTTTTCGTGATTGATTTCAAATGCGCATTGAGCAAGCCCCAATGCCAAGTCAATAACAGGTCATTGTTGTTGCAACTGCAGCCTGTGGTCAATACAATGGCAATTGATGGCAAAAAATAATGGAATACCATGCAGGCTTGTACTTGAGGATGGGACAATTGTTCGGGGACGATCCTTCGGAAAAACAGCACTTTCATCTTCCTGTGGTGAAGTTGTTTTTAATACCGCGATGTGTGGATACCAAGAAGCACTGACGGATCCAAGTTACGCAGGTCAAATTTTGATCATGACCGCACCGATGATTGGAAATTATGGTGTCTGCGGGGCTGATCTAGAATCGAAACAAGCCCAAGTTGCGGGATTTGTAGTGCGAGAGGCATCAAGGACAGATTCTAATTATCGTTCTGAGGGTGAATTAGCAGATTGGCTTGCAAACAACAACGTGCTTGCAATGGATGGTGTGGATACAAGAGCGCTTGTTCGCCATATCCGGCAATTTGGTGCATTGCGAGGTGTGATGAGTACAGATCCCGCATGCACAGATGAAGATTTACTTTCGAAGGCAAAGACGTCTAACGTCATGACAGGGCAAGACTTAGCGAGCCAAGCGTCGGCGGAGACGCCTTCTAACTGGACTGAAAACCTAGGCGAATGGAATATTCATAAGACGAGCAAATCATCTGGCCAATTGCGCGTTGTGGCTCTCGATTGTGGTGCTAAGAGTAGTATTTACAAGAACTTAGTGTCTGCTGGTTGTGAGGTTGTTTCGATGCCCAACGATGCGAGTCCTGCTGAAATTAGAGCACAAAATCCAGACGGGTTATTTGTCTCAAATGGACCAGGCGATCCCGAAGCGGTGAATACGACTATTGAGACGTTGAAAGTGATGGCAAAGGAATTGCCTACATTTGGTATTTGTCTTGGGCATCAAATGCTTGCAATCGCACTTGGGGCAACGACGTGGAAATTGAAGTTTGGGCATCGCGGCGCAAACCAGCCAGTTCGGGCTGTTGAAACGAATAAAGTAGAGATAACGAGCCAAAATCACGGTTTTTGCGTTGATGAAGCCTCTCTGAAAGCGGTTGGCTGTGTGGTGACCCACCGTCATCTAAATGATGATACCGTCGCGGGGTTTAGGCACGAGAAACTTCCGATTATGGGCGTTCAATTTCACCCCGAAGCGTCCCCAGGACCCCACGATTCTGCCCATCTTTTTAGGCAATTTGCCCAGATGATGCGAACTTCACAAAAGCCAGTGTGAATGGGGCACGAAGGGGTCTTTTACGGGGGACTTTTTTCGCTAAGTCCGAAAACCTCCAAGTTACCTTCAAACCGCCTTGCGACCATTCTATGGGTGTTGTACGCTACCGCACAGCCATTTTTGCGCCTTTGTTAGGCGCATCGTAAATGGGAATTCTGCATCTTTTGTATTGGACAAAACAAATGCAGGGTTGACTTTTTTGGGGGATCGGCGTTTGGTTATTCGTAACTACATTTCTACGCGTCGATCAAGCAGCATTGCACCGTCGCAGTGCTGATAGATATTAGGAACTTTGGAGAGTTTCATGAAACGCTTTCTCAATTTACTCAACGCACATTTGAACTTCATTCTTGTTGCGACCATCTGTTTATCTTTTACTTCTGAATCTTATTCACAAGACTCTGGCGAAGCGCCACCTGCTCCAAGTGAAGAGCCTGTTGTAGAGGACGACGACGACATTGTTATTCCAGATGATGAAGACGAAGTGATTGAAGAGGTCGTTGTAGAAGAAGAGCCAGTAGTTGAAGAAATCGTTGAAGAAGTAGAAGTTGTAGAACTTGCGATTGAAGAGCCGGAACTTACTAAAGAAGAGGTTGCCGCACTCGCAGCTGAACAAGCCACGCTTATGGAAAAAGCAATGGGACAGGCTGCACTAGACAGTGCAATTGCTGCTGCAGAGGCAGGTCGCTGGCGAGAAGCAGCAAATGAATATCTCAACGCAAACAAGTATTTGCCTAATAATCCTGCGATTATTGCTGGTTTACAAAAAGCATATTCCATGATTGATAACGGACCTGGTCTTGATAAGTTCCAGCAACGACAGGCGATGGAGCGACAAGCAGCAAGGGCTCAATTTGATGCATCAATGGCAGCAGGGCACGACAAACTGCAACAAGAAGATTTTATTGGTGCACGAAGAAGTGTGGAAACCGCGATTGCAAGATTAGACAGAAACGACCGGGCCTTATTTTCAGAAACAGAATATAAAAACCGTCGCGGGCAAGCAACAAAGTTGCTCAACCAGATATCTGTAGATATGGAAGCTTGGCAGCACCACAGGGATCAGATTGCGGCGAATGAAAAGACCCGAGACCAAGCCGATCGTGCTGCTATTGAAGCAGACAAAAGACAAAAAATTATTAACGAGAATTTGCGTCGAGTTGGACAATTGCAAGCGGAGCAAAAATACACTGAAGCGTTGGATGTTGTAAATGAAATACTCTTTATTGAAGATGATAACCCTGCAGCGCTTGTGCTCAAAGATGCATTGCAATCAACCCAACTGTATAGACGATACGCGGAGGCGAATCGATTGAGAGAGTTTGGGTATTCGGAACTTGCAGTAGAGTCAAAGGAAGCTCTAATTCCACCGCGAGAAAATAGATATGGTCCGGGCGAGCGTTCTTTAAATGGAATGATCACGTACCCTTCTGATTGGGAAGATCTTACAAATCGTCGGTTTGGTTCTGTCGATGGATTCCGCGATTCTGTTGAGAACCGCCGAATTCGGATTGCACTTGAACAAACAACGGGCGCAGGTTTCGAATTTTTAGATGAACCCTTGGAGGATGTGTTTAGAACATTTAGTGATCTTTCAGGCGTCCCATTTTATGTTGATTGGCCCGCATTGAACGATTCCGGAATTGATCAATCAACGCCAGTTACGATTCATATTGGCGATGTACCAATGGTTGTCGTATTTGAACGTGTATTAGGACAGTTAAGCGACACCGAGATCATTACTTACGACATTCAGGATGGCATTCTTGAAGTGTCAACGAAATCTGCTTTAGCCGAGAGAGTCACGCTCGAAGTTTACAATATTACAGATCTTCTGTTTGAAATCCGTGATTTTGACAATGCTCCAACCATGGGTGCAAGCGGTGGGGGCGGCGGCGGTGGCGGCGGTGGGGGCGGCGGCGGCGGTGGCGGCGGCGGGGGTGGAGGATTTGGCGGAGGTGGAGGTAGCAGTGGTGGGGGCGGCGGCGGCGGCAGCAGCGGTGGTGGTGGATTTAACTTTGGCGCCCCAGATGCTGACCCAGAACGTAAAACACGGGAAGAACTCGTAGAAGAGATTAGTAACATTATTAAAGATAATGTTGATTCTGATGGTTGGATTGATCCGGGCATTCCAACAGCCAATCCGCATCGCATTACTGAATTGAATGGTAATTTGATTATCAGCCAAACACCTGCGAATCATCGAGAAATTATGGAATTGCTCGGGAAACTTCGAGAAGTGAGAACGCTTCAAATTAATGTTGAAGGCAGATTTCTTAGTATTGCAACTGACTGGTTTGAACAAATTGGCTTTGACCTAGATCTATATTTCAATACAAACAAATCATTGTTTGACGAATTGCAAGACAAGGATGAGTATGCACGTTTGAGTGACTTCTTTATCCCTGGATCAGGACAATTAAAAGATCCTGTGATTTACGGAGCACTGAATGCGGATGCGGATGGTAATCCAATTGCAAGTTCGCCAGGGAATACTATTCCATGGCAGCGTGTATGGTTGCAGGAAAATGATCCTGTTGATACACCCGGAACGCAAGGTTTTAGCACTTACAATGTACTCACCCAAGGTGATATGGGTGGTATTGTTCGCCAAAATCAAAATACGAGTCCTGGCTTTAGCCCGATTGGCATTGTTCAAAATCATAGTGAACTTCTCAAGTCAGTAGGGCAGTTTTCCTCCTTCGCGAGTTCAATTGTGAACTCAAATCCAGCACTTGGTCTTGGCATGCAATTTCTAGATGACGTTCAAGTAGACTTGTTGATTGAAGCAACGCAGGCTGATAGCCGAAACACAATTCTTACTGCTCCAAGGTTAACGATGCACAACGGTCAAATGGCTTGGATTTCTGTTCAAACACAACAAACCTATGTTGAGAATTTGAATCTCACTAGTAATGCAGGGGCAATTGGTTTTACACCAGAACTGGGAACAATTAACACAGGCTTTAGTTTTATGGTTCGAGGTGTTATTTCTGCAGATCGCAGATATGTAACGCTTGAAGTCATCTTCGATATTGGTGACTTGTTAGAGTTGAAAAAATCAGATGCATTTAGTGCTGTGGCAGCTGGAGGTGGTGACAACTCTTCAGCATCACAAACTACACCAGTATTTGTTGATCTGCCAATCACGCTTTCACACAGAATTCGGACAACAGTGTCAGTGCCAGACAAGGGATCAGCACTTTTAGGTGGTCAACGAAGCGTGAAGGAATATGAAACTGAAATTGGTGTTCCAGTGCTATCAAAGATTCCATACATCAATCGATTCTTTACAAACCGTACAACTTCCCGAGAAGAAAAATCACTCTTGATTTTGCTTCGTCCTGAAATTATTATTCAACAAGAGAGCGAAGAGATGCTATTTAGTCACCGCATCCTTGACGCAGGAATGCAAGATTCTTTTAACCGTTAAGGTTACAACAGATTAAAAAGGTTTTATATGATGGCAGATCAATCCATGCTCCAAATCTTCGAACAAGAAGGCATATCGAATGTCGAATTCGCTGAGAGTAACATTCTTGACGAGATTGCTATTCGTAAAATTGGTGATGAGTTGCAGACCGTCATTGATCGCAAGGGCCTTCCGAAAATCGTACTGAACTTTAAAAATGTTTCTGCATTGAGTTCATCTGCCCTTGGCATGTTAATCACTGTAAATACGAAAGTGAACGAGAAGCACGGCAAACTTGCGATGGCTTGTATCAAAGGACCAATTCGCGAGGTGTTTAGAATTACGAAGTTAGACAAAGCCTTTTCGATTCATGACACGGTCGGTGAGGCACTTACTGCAGTTCGTAATTAAACCCAATTCATTTCTTGGATGAAAGACCTAAAGATGATGTGAGGGGGGAAATGGGGGATTGAGAGCGATGATGCCAGAAGACGCTGAACCACGAACAATTACTGAGAGTCACCAGTTGAAAGGCACTCGTGAGTCGATGGATTTTGTTCAGCATTCTATTCTCGATGCCATGGAATCGTTGGGATATGCGGAGGAAGATTTGTTTGCAGTGCGCATTGCAATCGAGGAAGCGATTGCAAATGCAATTTTGCATGGGCATCAAGGTGATCAAGAGAGAACCATTGATGTCAGGTGGTCAATTGATAAAAACAAGGTTGTAATGGTTGTTTGCGATAGTGGGCGAGGGTATGACGAGAGTGCAGTGCCTGACCCTACTGCTGATGAAAATTTAACGCTACCCTCAGGTCGCGGTCTTGCAATGATTAAGGCATTTATGAGCCAAGTCACAATTTCTGAGAATGGCCGACGAATCGAAATGACAAGAGAACGCCTTAGATAAGTAGCTTGGAAGTACTGTATTGGAATTGTAGATTTTGGCTCTCGCACCATTGTGACGCTACATTTTCTCTTCAACATTGTTACTCCTGAGTGTAATAC
>JACNLW010000113.1 GCA_014381305.1 Planctomycetota bacterium | reverse complement strand
TCCTCGCGGTTACCCAAACTGTTCACTTTTCAAAGAGCACGCGACCAAAGCCGCTCCGTTCTATCCTTGCAGCAAGGCCGCAAGAATCCCGTCCTGTATAAAAACAGGCCAAGGAGGAATATCATATCCTCCCAAAAGCCTGCGTCAATGGGGAAACGAGGCGGATATCACTTTTTTTGGCCTTTCTTCAAAATTTGTCACAGCTGCTACAGCAACTGTGATTGTCGAAGCCCCGATCGACCGCAATGCCTTCGCTGCGACCTCAAGCGTCCGACCAGTTGTAAGCACATCATCTACCAATACGACTGGTTTTCCCCGAAGGTTCGCCCATGGAAGCGATAGAATTGAACTCGTTTTGAGCCGCGATCTTCCCCCCGCTGACATCCCCGCTTGCGGCGGTGTCTCCTTGCGTAGCAACGGGTTAGAACGTTGAAGCCGAGCTGTTTGTGCAACATATTTCGCGAGCACTGCCGAATGATTGATCCCACGAAACCACCATCTGAGATACGGCATTGGCATTGGAACCACTACCGCATTGGGTGGAACACAACCACGCACTCGCCTTCCAAGCCTGCGACCTATGAGTTCGAGCACTTCGTACCACCTGCTGTATTTTCCACGAATCACGCAAGTGGAAAGCGGCGGTTCATACGAACCAAGGCGAATCACACGGCTCCATGCAATTTCGCGAGTGCCGCAAGTACAAAACGAAACATCCTCCTGCGTTTGTCCACACCAAGAACAATATTGCTCGTTCGTTTCTTCGCCGAGTGCGACACTTGGCCGTGGAAAATGCCGACCGATCCAATAGGCTGCAATTTCATCTAATTCTTCGAGATAATTCAAGATCGTTTTTTTCATCCCATCTTTGTACCACAGAAAATTGCTAATACTGCGAGAACATGCCAAAATACATAGATGTTTTCCGTAGAAGAACAAATTAAAGTTTGGAAGAAGGTGACAGCCGAACCCGATCTGTTACACGCAGTTGAAAATATGCACGAAGAACTCGTTAGCGAAATTTCTACATTGCGAAAAACTTGGTCCGCAGAAGAAGTGCGAATTGCAATTGAATTAATACACGCAAGAAAGAGTGCGAAGGGAAGACTTGAACATGCTTCGTCAATTGTAAGTGACGTACATGGCGTACAACAAAGTTCTTCGAGCGCAGTTGCAAAGTGGAAAGCAAAACGGTTTGCACAATGCGAACATGTTGTTGATTTATGCTGCGGAGTTGGCGGGGACTTGGTGCACTTACCAGTTCATGCAATTGGTGTTGACATTGACCCATTGCGATGTTGGATGGCAAAACAAAATAGTGGTAAAGAAGTTAGATGCGAAGACGCGCGATTTTTTTCTGGGCTAGAAACCGCTGTGATTCTTTTAGATCCTTCGAGGCGAGATTCAAACGGTAAACGATTGAGTTTAGACGAAATGAAACCGTCGATTTCAGAAGTACAGACAATATGCGAACAAGCAGTGGGCGGCTGTGTCAAACTCTCGCCCGCAATTGATCATGAAGATGTAGAGCACATAGGAAGCATTCGCGGGGTGGAGTACATTGAAGATCGAGGAAGAGTAACGCAAGGAATTGTGTGGTTTGATTCACTTGCAACTTCAGGCGCTGAAGTTACCGCTACTTCACTTACAAGTGGCGAAACCATTTCTGGTCTTGTTGAAACGCCGCGAGTTTCTGAATTAATTGGTCCTTGGTTGTTTGAACCAAACCCTGCATTGGAACGCGCAAAGTTACATGGCATGATTGGGCACGAACTAGAACTTTGGGAACCAGCGTTTGGATTGGGATTGCTCTGCGGGAATAAAAAAATAAAGTCTTCGTGGTTCACTTTGTTTGAAGTATTAGAAACAACTCCACTTCGTCTTGAGAAAGTCGCCGCTGCGCTTCTTCATCATCATGCGGGAGAGGTGGAAGTAAAAACTCGCGGCGGCGTTGTTGATCCAAACGAATGGCAAAACAAACTACAAAAACCTGCAAGTGATTCTAATGAACGACTGACTGTGTTTGCGCTTCGTTTGGGCAAGAAGAGAACTGCGATCATTTCACGTCGCGTAGGACAGTAACAAGGCTTGCAATCGCGTCTTTTTTCGGAGTCTGAAGCAATCCCGCTAATTCAACAATTGACAAACCAAGATCTTCTGCGCACGCTGCCATGAGCCCCGCAGCAAGCGTACTTGTCACTTGCTCCACCCGTTGATTTTGAAGATGTGTCATCGATGTGGAAATCTCCTTTAAGAGCTGTTTTCTTCTTGATAAAGCTAGATTCGAAAACCAATTTCCAATGATGTTTGTTGAAAGGGCCATCTCGCATTGATAATCGCCTAGAAACCAATATCTTTCTTCGATTCAACCCAAAACAAACAACACAATAGTTATTGAATGCACCTTTTCTAAGAAATACATAAATATTGAAAAAAATTGAAAAAGAATGAATGGGATACAACTGTAAGCGATTATCTCCCTTGTAGGGCTTAAAACCCACCTTAACTCACTATTGCCCGTGTGGGGCACAAATTAATGGACACTGCCAAGGAAGGCAGGAATTAAATTCAGAGGTATGGAAAATGACAGATCAAATAAACAATAATACGAATATTGATACGCTCACAAGGCAAGAACTGAGCTCTGAAGCTCGCATCAGCAAGAATCGAGCCAGAGTCAAACTGCTCCAAATGTTACATCAAAAATTAGCCGCCGCGGAGGCAATGCAGGACTCCATGGAAACTGCCTACGGCTATGACCCAATCAACGATACTTCTTTCACCGGTGAGTTTGAGGCCATCGGCGCTTAAACCACAAAACTGAACCTCTCTCAGCCGGCATAGTCTCGGCGCCTCCTCACCGGAATTCACAAGCTCTCTCCATACCCCTCGTGTCGCATCCTCCAATGACGACACACCCCGGAACTCCCGATCAAGCACTGGAAGTGCTTGGTCGGGCTTTTTATTTTATGAACTTGCCATTCTGCGTAGTACAGTATGCAAAATACCACCGTTTCGGTAGTACTCGACTTCAACAGGTGTATCGATTCGACAAAGCGTGTGAAATTTGATTTCAGTTCCATCGCTCTTTGTTGCAATAACAAAAACCTCATCACGGGGCTGCACCGATTCATCAACTGAAATAGTAATTGATTCCGTACCATCAAGACCGAGGGAATCAGCAGTTTGCCCAGCAAGATATTCCAATGGGAGCACGCCCATTCCAACCAAATTGCTTCGATGAATGCGCTCGTAACTTTCAGCGATCACAGCCTTCACTCCAAGGAGCATCGTTCCTTTTGCAGCCCAGTCACGTGATGAACCCATGCCGTAATCTTTTCCAGAAAGCACGACAAGTGGAACGCCTGCATTTTTGTAATTGCAACTTGCTTCGTACATGGACTTTACTTCACCATCAGTAAAATCTGTTGTAAAACCACCCTCAGTTCCCGGAGCAAGTTGATTCTTCACTCGAACATTCCCAAATGTACCACGAGTCATCACGAGATCATTGCCTCTGCGAGATCCAAAACTATTGAACATGCTCACAGGAACATTTCTCGATGCAAGGAATGTACCTGCTGGTGAATCTGTTCCAATGTTGCCAGCTGGTGATATGTGATCCGTTGTTACAGAATCACCGAGTTTGCACAACACTTTTGCATTTTCTATTTTGTGAATTCCGGGAACTTGCGCAGTCATTCCTTTGAAAAACGGTGGTTCATGAATGTATGTACTTTCTTCAGACCATCCAAACAACTGTCCCGTTCCCGCTTCAACAGCTTGCCAATCTTCACCACCAGTAAAAACATCTGAATATTGCTCAACAAATTCTTCGCGACCAAGTGATTGTTTAATTGCTTGTTGCACTTCTTCATCGGTTGGCCAAACATCTTTAAGATAAATATCTTTGCCATCAACATCACCGAGTGGTTCAGTTGAAAGATCAATATCAACAGTGCCTGCAATTGCATACGCAACAACAAGTGGTGGTGACGCCAAGTAGTTTGCTTTTATCTCAGGACCTATACGACCTTCGAAGTTTCGGTTCCCACTTAAGACGGAACATGCGAGAAGATCATGTTCCTTGATTGCTTCTTTAATCGGAGTATCTAGCGGCCCAGAGTTTCCGATACATGTTGTGCATCCATACCCAACAACCCAGAAGCCAAGCGCTTCTAAATCGCCAAGCAAGTTTGCGCGTTTGAGGTACTCAGTCACTACGGTACTTCCCGGTGCGAGAGATGTTTTTACCCAAGGTTTTCGTGCCAAACCAAGTGCATGCGCTTTTTTCGCAACGAGCCCCGCTGCGAGCATCACACTTGGGTTTGAAGTATTGGTGCAGGAAGTAATCGCTGCAATTGCAACATCGCCGTCAGTGAATTCAAACGATTCTTCAGCATCTTCAACAAATCCACTGTGTGGTTCGGCATGACCAAACATTTCTGTCCGAGTTTCGTGCCATTTTGATTTCATTTCTGAAAGAAGAATTCGGTCTTGTGGACGCTTTGGCCCAGACATTGCAGGAACTACTGTAGACATATCAAGTTCAACTGTTGATGCGTACTTGATTGGACGGGAATCATCACGCCACAACCCTTGCAACTTACAATATTGCTCTACTGTTTCAATGAGTTTTTCGTCACGGCCGGTTAAGTGCATGTACTTTGTTGTTTGCTCATCGACTGGGAAGAATCCCATAGTTGCGCCGTACTCGGGCGCCATGTTTGCAAGTGTTGCGCGAGTGGCAAGTGGCATCTCTGCGAGCGCATCACCGTAAAACTCGACGAACTTCCCTACTACACCGTGCGCTCGTAGTAACTCAGTGACGCGTAAGACGAGGTCTGTAGCGGTAACACCCTCCTGCAACTTTCCTGTGAGTTTCATCCCCACAACCTCTGGAATCAACATATAAATTGGCTGCCCAAGCATGACTGCTTCCGCTTCAATGCCGCCAACACCCCAGCCAAGAACGCCGAGCCCATTGATCATCGTTGTGTGAGAATCTGTACCAACCAAACTATCTGGGTACAACGTTCCTTCATTGTCCCACGTTACTTTTGCAAGGTACTCTAAGTTCACTTGATGCACTATGCCAGTTCCGGGAGGAACAACTCTAAAATTGTTAAAAGAGTTTTGGCCCCATTTCAAGAACTGGTATCGTTCCATGTTTCGTTCGAACTCTTTTTCGCCGTTAATGGTCAGTGCCATAGCGCTGTTAAATGCGTCGACTTGTACGGAGTGATCAATTACAAGGTCGCAGGGAACAAGTGGATTTACTTTCGAAGCTGCAGCTTCAACACCAGTCATTCGAACGATTGCACTTCGCATTGCTGCAAGGTCAACAACAGCAGGCACACCTGTGAAATCTTGAAGAACTACTCGTCCAGGAGTGAATGGAATTTCAACTTCGCCTACGTTCGTTGCATCGTATGAAGCAAGTGCTTGTACGTCTTCACCAGTCACAATGCCGTTTCCACAATGCCGAAGGCAAGATTCGAGCAAGACTCGAATGGAGTACGGCATCGTTTCGAGTTTTCCAAGAGAATCAAGGCGGTATACCGTCCGCTCCCCAAGGGGCGTTGAGATTGTTTCACATCCTTTATTGCGTTCTGTATTCATAGAACCGTATTTTAGCAGAAACGACGATTAACTGATATCGCCGCGGTTCTCATTCAACCGCACGCCGGCTTTTGGCCCTCGCACAGTATGCCCTGCTTCAATAGATCGTGTTAAAAACACACCACCAGCAATCACGCAGTATTTTCCAATGTGTGTATCGCCACCAAGAATCGTTGCACCTGCGTACACAGTGACATGATCGCTAAGTGTCGGATGCCTTTTTGTCCCACGCTTCAGATCGCCACGTTCATCCCGTTCAAAACTTCTCGCACCAAGTGTGACACCTTGGTACACCTTGCAGTTGTTACCAATGATTGTCGTTTCACCGATGACGACGCCGGTTCCGTGATCGATAAAAAAAGAATCGCCTATTGTTGCACCGGGGTGAATGTCAATACCTGTTAACTCATGTGCATGTTCTGCAATCATTCTAGGAACAAGTGGCACTTGCATTTTGTAGAGTTCGTGTGCAACACGGTGCATCCACAACGCACGAATGCCGGGATAACAAAAGATGGTTTCATCTGTGTGATGCGCAGCGGGATCACCGTCGTACGCAGCTTGCACATCAAGCGAAAGTTTTTTACGAAGCGAGGGAATATTTTCTAAAAAGTTATCAATAACTTCGCGGGCACGCACATCGCAATCTGGGCAATGTTCGCTAAATGTAATTGGGTCTGAAGATTCACTGTATCGGAGCGCACCCGCTATTTGATGAAAGAGTGGACCTGCGACCCCCGCAATCAACTGCCTCGTGTGTTCTTGCAACGCGCCATCGTCGATTGTTCTTGGACCATTGAAACCCGGAAACAACATCCAACTTAATCGTTCGAGCACTCCGATGACCTCTCGTCGGCTGGGCAAGTAACTTGTTGTAAGGTGCCTTGTTCGCTGATCATCTTTGATGGAGTCGGCGATGTCCGCGGATAAAACATCGAGTCGCTCCCCTGAGAGAGGCGACTCGATGGATGGTTGGTCATGTGGTATTTCTGGTGCCATTGCACCTATGGTAACCCTATTTTATTACGAATGGGTTTAGGGAGAAGTAGAACCCCATGCTGCAATTATTGCTAAAAGATCAGCAATATCTACAACTCCATCTCCATTGACATCTTCTGGTAGCGGGTCAACTTCTTCTTCGCCGAATGTGAGGACAA
>JACNLW010000048.1 GCA_014381305.1 Planctomycetota bacterium | reverse complement strand
TTGCGCTTGAAAAACTTGCAACACTTCGCCCGGCCTTTTCCAAAGAAGACGGCGCAACGGTCACACCCGGAAACAGTAGTGGTGTAAATGACGGCGCGGCAGCACTGGTTTTAGTTGAAGAGACGCTCGCAAAATCATTAAATTTAAAAATTATGGGATACGTAGGACCGTGTGCTGCAAGTGGAGTTGACCCTGCAGTTATGGGAACGGGGCCAATCCATGCGACGGAAAAACTTTTCCATCGCACAGGTTTGACAGCGAAAGATATTGATTTATTTGAACTGAACGAAGCATTTGCTGCTCAATCTCTTGCTTGCATCCAAGAGATGGAGATAGACCAAGCAATTGTCAATGTAAATGGTGGTGCAATTGCACTTGGTCATCCACTCGGTTGTAGTGGTGCAAGAATTACAGTCACACTAATTCATGAGCTAAATAGGATGAATTTACACAGAGGAATTGCTACACTTTGTGTAGGTGTTGGTCAAGGATTAGCCACACTAATAGAAGGAGAGACAACATGAGTGCAAGTGCAAATGTAGAAGTCAAAGTAAAAGAATTTAGTAAAGAAGACCCAGCAAAACTCGCGGCGTTTGAAAAACATGTTGCGGAAGGTGGACTTGTAGAACCGAACGACTGGATGCCAGAAGCGTATCGAGCGCTCATGTTGAGAATGGCTGAACACCACGCGAACAGTGAAATAGTCGGCGCGCTTCCTGAAGGCGAGTGGATCACTAAAGCACCAAGTTTACTCCGCAAGCTTGCACTCACGGCAAAAGTACAAGACGAAGTCGGACACGGACAAATGTTGTATGAAGTTGCACAAGACTTAGGAAAAACAAGAAACGCAATGCTACGTGATTTGATCACTGGTGTTACAAAATATCACAACTGTTTTAATTATCCGTGCCCAACATGGGCTGATGTGTGCATGATTGCGTGGCTCATCGACGGTGCTGCAATTCTGAACCAAGGCACACTCGCGCACGGTTCTTTTGGACCGTACATAAGAACGATGAGGCGCATCAATATGGAAGAAGCATTCCACTTCAAACACGGCGAAGACATGGTGCTTACCCTTATGAGCGGTACAGAAAATCAAAAGAAAATGGCACAAGAAGCATTTGATCGTTGGTGGGGACCAGCGCTTGCATTCTTTGGCCCAGTCGACCCACCAGATGTAATGGAACGACCTGCGATGAAGTGGCGTATGAAAACTGCAACCAACGACGAGCTTCGTCAAAAGTATGTCAATAGATTTGCCCCCGCGGCAATGGCGACCGGACTCGTTGTAAATGTATGTGAGAAAGACGAAAAAGGCTTCGTTACTTCTGCCACACCAGACCCCCTACTCAAACTAGACAAAGAAACCGGCAACTGGGGATTCACGCAACCAGACTGGGACGAATTTTTCCGCGTCATCCGCGGCGACGGACCTTGTAACAAGGAACGAATGGCACTCCGCCGTTTTTCCTACGAACAAGGAGAATGGGTACGGCGTGCTATTTTAAACGGTGCAACAAACGCACCTTGTAACAATTGAGGTACATCATGTTATCTAAAGCAAGAACCAATATACCCGAAGCTACTGGCGATTTAACTACCCCCGAGGTAGACAGTTTTCCAATCTGGGAAGTGTTTACACAGAAAAATATAGGCGATGTGCACCTACACGCGGGTTCACTGAGTGCGCCTGATGCATCTTTGGCACAACACTTTGCACGTGAACATTATGGTCAAGATCAAGAGTGCACAAACATGTGGGTGGGTCTTCGTGAAACTTTTATAGCAGACGAGGGAAACCAAGAATCATACGAAGTGTTTGTACAATGGAAAGCTGGCGATCGTCATCAACACGTAGGGTCAGTTGATGCGTGTTGTGGCTGTGAAGCGAAGGCAAAATGCAAAGAACAGTTCGTCGGTGACAAATCTTTTTATACTATTTGGACCGCACCAATTTCTAGATTGACAAAAATTGACGGCGATAAAGATATGATCTGGAGAGAAACGACTGATCAAGGCTACAGGCTTCCCAGAGGGTACAGCCGTGTTGTTCGACAAAAATGGGACGCACTCCGTGCTGAACAGGCTGTCGACACATACCAAGAAGAAGATTTGAAGGAGACGTTCTAATGAGTGAACTCGACAAACAATTCCATGAGGCAATTGTCAACGTACTCTTGTGCGTTGCCGATGACAAATTGTTTCTTGGACACCGAAATAGTGATTGGACAGGCATCGCCCCAATCTTAGAAGCGGACATTGCATTCTCTTCCCTTGCACAAGATGACATCGCGCATGCAGGCGCCTTTTACGAACTGATCAATTCCATCAATGGTGAAAATCCTGACCAAATTGCATTTGGCAGAAATACCAGTGCATATCGTTGCGCAGATATCGTGACAAAAGATGACGAGTTTAACTGGGCAAATGCGATTGCAAGACAATTCTACTGCAACGTATATGAATATCTTCGACTGCAACGGCTAAGTAATTGCACTTGGTCGCCACTTGCTAACTTAGCAAAACGCATTGACGCTGAGCAAGCAATTCACGTTGATCATATCACCACATGGATGGAACACCTTGGAAACGGCACTGAGGATTCCAAGGAACGAATGCAAAAAGCATTAGATGACTACGCGCCTTATGCCTCGATGATGTTTGAGGCACCTAGAGGAATTGACACACTGTTTGAAGGCGGCATTCTTGTTAATGAAGGTTGTTTGTTTACTGCTTGGAAGGATTGTGTTGATAACATTGTTGATGGTACTGGACTCACAATTACAGTAGAACCATGCACGGGTGATGGTGGACGAACCGGAAACCATGACGAAGATTTCACTCGGTCATTGAACGAATTACAAGAAGTGTTCAATACCGATCCACTTGCAGCATGGTAGACACCAAAGACATTTTTACTGTCTTGCACACGATTCCAGATCCTGAAATGCCAATCAGTATTACTGATCTTGGATTAATCGAACAAGTTGAAGTTTCTGATTCAACTGCACAGATCAAATTGTTGCCAACGTTCATTGGGTGTTTCGCTTTGCCTGCAATTGCAGAAGAGATCAAACAAAAAGTTTCTAGAATTACTGGCATTGAGAACGTAGAAGTTGAACTGATCAACGACCCACCGTGGACCACTGATCGCATTTCTGACGCTGGGCGAGCCTCGCTTGCGGAGCATGGTATTTCAGTTCCAGAAAATGGTTCACCTTGCACTGCACACAATGAACCAAAAACGATCGAACTCACAACATCTGCAATCCCCTGCCCTTGGTGTAATTCCAACGAAACAGCGCTGACAAGCCCTTTTGGGCCTACACGTTGCAAGTCAATCCACTTTTGTAATGCGTGCAGACAGCCATTTGAACGCATGAAGAAGGTGTAATTCGCTGCATGCTATAATATGGGGTCATGGCAGCCCAAAACCAAAACGATAAGAAAACCACTTCAAGTGAAGAGGTACTTTCCCCAAATACGCCTTCGTCGATGAATCTGTCGCCGATTGATCTTGGGCAAATTGAAGTGCTTCAAATTCTCAACGAACATGGTGAGGTGGACAAGGGTCTTGAGCCTAAACTCACTGATGAAATTCTGTTAAATACATACAGAGCGATGGTTTTAGGAAGAGCGTTTGATAGCCGCATGATGACGATGCAACGGCAAGGACGAATGGGCACATTTGCCCCAAACTTCGGTCAAGAAGCGTGCATTATTGGGCAAGTCACATCGTTGACAAAAGACGATTGGTTTGCTCCGTCATACCGATCTTTTGGCGCTCAAATCATGCGCGGTTGGCCATTGGAACACCTCATGCGATTGTGGGCCGGGTTCCACGATGGTTTCCCTCCCCCGAAAGATGTGAATGATCTGCCGTTTTCCATTGTGATTGGCTCACATGTTTTACCAGCAGTTGGAATTGGCATGGGCATGAACTACAAAAAGAAAAAAGATTGCGTTGTTGTCAATTACGGCGATGGCGCAAGTTCCCAGGGCGCGGTCAGCGAAGCGTTGAATTTTGCGGCTGTATATAAAGCACCAGTAGTGTTTGTTTGTGAAAACAATGGCTGGGCAATTTCAACGCCAACAAAAAAACAAAGTGCAAATCAAACATTCGCCGCACATGGGATTGCCCATGGCATACCTTGCATTCGAGTAGATGGCAATGACATTCTTGCGATGATGTGTGCTACAAAAGAAGCAACAAATCGAGCAAGAAATGGTGAAGGCCCAACACTTATTGAAGCAATCACTTATCGAATGAGTTTGCATACAACAGCAGATGACCCAACTGTCTATCGAAATGAAGATGAGGTCAAAGTCTGGGAGGCACGTTGCCCAATCAAACGTTTTGAAACTTATTTGACGAATAAGGGCTTGCTTGACATTTCTTCAATTCAAAAAACGCACGAATCTTGTGAAGAAGAAGTTATTGTTGCGCGCGACAAATTTTATGGGATGGATCCCGCTGACCCAACAGAAATTTTTGATCACTTGTACGAATCAGTACCAAAAGAATTACAGTTACAACGTGAAGAATACTTACGAAGACTCCGAGACAAAGGAATCGATCAATGAGTAAACTCACGATGGTTGAAGCACTCAACCTTGCAATGGACCAAGAGATGGCGCGAGATAAAAACGTTTGTCTCATGGGTGAAGATATCGGTGTCAACGGCGGTGTTTTCCGAACAACAAAAGATTTGCAAAAAACACATGGCGAAGAACGTGTGATGGACACACCACTTGCAGAGTGCGGAATTGTGGGTACAGCTGTTGGCATGGCGGTGTACGGCGTACGCCCCGTAGTTGAAATTCAGTTTTCCGGTTTCACAATGCAAGCGTTCGACCAAATTGAGCAAAACATGGCAAGACTTCGCAATCGAACACGCGGGAAATACACCGTTCCTATGGTATTGCGCACGCCCTACGGAGGAGGGATCCGCGCAGTTGAACACCATAGTGAATCACGCGAAGCGTACTGGGCGCACACACCCGGACTCAAGGTTGTTGTTCCATCTGGGCCGAGAAATGCGAGGGCACTCCTCGCAGCGTCGATTCGTGATAATGACCCTGTAATTTTTTACGAACCAAAAGCAGTGTACCGAGCCTTCCGCGAAGAAGTTCCAGAAGAACCAGAAACAATGGAGCTTGGAAAGGCAGAAATTGTCCGCGAGGGAAAAGATATCACACTCATCACCTACGGCGCAATGATGCGACCATGCAAAGAAGCTGTACTAGATTTAGCAGAAGACCACAATATTGATGTGGAACTGATAGATTTATTGACAATATCACCAATGGATACCGAAACCCTTGCGGAATCCGTTCAAAAAACTGGACATTGTGTGATTGTCAACGAAGGGCAACGTAACTGCGGGGTTGCAGCAGAAATTATTGCAAGGTTAAACGAAGCAGCATTCGATTGTTTGGAAGCACCTATCAAACGCATCACTGGCTTTGATGTTCCGTTCCCGTACTTCCAAATTGAAGAACACTTCCTTCCAGAGAGTGAAGAAATTGTTTCAGCTGTAAAAGAAAC
Organism: Planctomycetota bacterium; assembly: GCA_014381305.1. Classification (GTDB taxonomy): domain Bacteria; phylum Planctomycetota; class Phycisphaerae; order Phycisphaerales; family SM1A02. Next base: position 1,237 of record JACNLW010000048.1, on the reverse strand, counting down.
ACTCGACTGGCAATGATGGAGTTCAAACTTCCAGACTTAGGCGAAGGTGTGCACGAAGGACAAGTTCTTGCTGTGCATGTTGTTGAGGGACAGTCGATTAAGGAAGATGCCCCGCTTCTTGAAGTTGAAACTGACAAAGCAGCTGTAGAAATTCCTTCGCCTTGTACAGGTACTGTGAGTGCAATTCATGTAAAAGAAAAACAACTTGTGCACGTTGGTGATGTAATGATTACATTTACTATTGAAACAAAACAAGAGGTGACCCCCAAGGCACCAACACAAACTAGTGTTTCGAAGATACGCTCATCTCCATCCGTACGAAAATTGGCGAGAGAACTTGGGATCGACATTGGTTCAATCGTTGGGACAGGTTCGGGCGGAAGAGTCACTCGCCAAGATGTTAAAAACGCTGTTGCGGAGCCAATTGTTGTTGAGTCTACTCCGATTACAACGACTCGCCCAGTAGCCAATCCGACGCTCACCATTGAAACTGAAATCGAAGGCGTGCAGGAACAAACTGAGTTTGGCATAGTTGTTCGCCAACCGATGTCGCAAGCAAGAAAAGCTATCTCAAGAGCAATGGCACACGCGTGGGAAACCATTCCACACGTCACCGATTGCAACGATGCCGATATCACTGAAATCGACAAGATGCGCAAAGAGTTCAAAGATCCAGATCAGCCAAACCTAAAGTTAACTCTTTTACCATTTGTGCTTAAAGCGATTTGTCGCTCATTGAAAAAATATCCAATTTTGAACGCTGCAATCTGCCAAGAAACAGGCGATGTATTATTTCGCCAATACGTCAACATTGCAATTGGAATTGACTCAGAACGTGGTTTGATTGCACCTGTGATTTGCGATGTTGATCGCATGTCCGTTGGTGAAATTTCAGCACATCTTGAACAAATTACCGCAAACGCCCGGAGTGCGAGTTTCTCAATTGCTGATACAAAAGGCGCAACGTATACGGTTTCAAATGCAGGTGCAGTTGGACGGACCCGATACTCCACGCCAATCATTCAACAAAACACCGTTGCATGCCTTGCAGTTGGACGTGCGAGATTGATGCCGTGGGTTGTCGAAAATGAAATTGTTCCGCGTTTGATTCTTCCTCTGAGTCATTCGATCGACCACCGATTGATTGATGGCGGCCGTGAAATTCCTTTCATCGAACATCTCATCAATGACCTCGAACATCCAATGCGGTTTGCGGTGTAGCGATGGTTGTAGGGCA
>JACNLW010000016.1 GCA_014381305.1 Planctomycetota bacterium | reverse complement strand
ATGATCTAAATCACACTAGTGCGATTAATTCACCCGCGGTCTAAGAAACTCACCGGGGGTGAGTTTAAGGAAAAAGACCGCTGAAATCAATAAACTCACCGGGGGTGAGTTTATTTTCGGGGGGAGTTTTTCGTTCGGGGGGGGAGTTTTTCGTTTTTTACACAAGCAGGACAGTAATCAAAATGAGATTAACAATGACGCTGATCACGAGGAACGTGAGATAAAGAGAAGTCAATTCGTTTCCACCACTTTTTTGAAATGATTCCAATTGCGGTGCGACGGGCGCTCCAGATGAAGTTGATTTTGCGACCTCAGAGAGCAAAGAAAAATCTAAAGTTGGTTGTGCAAACTGTGGCTGCTCACCCGAAACAACAGCGTCGATATCTTCAATTAAATCTCGAGCGTTGGTATACCGACGGGTAACGTCTTTCATCATCATCATTTCAATAATCTGCGAAAACCCAGCCGAAAGTGACTCGTTGATGTGATCAGGTGGAACTAATTCCTGTTTGAGGTGCCGGTGCATGACATCAGAAGGATTTTTTCCCGGGAATGGAACCCGGCCCGTCACGAGGTGATAAATCGTCGCCCCTAGACTGTAAATATCCGCAGCGGGGGTGATGTCCATTTTGCCACGAATTTGTTCGGGACTGATGTAGTACGGTGTTCCGTATGCTCGGCCAGCTTCAGCCTCAGCAGTTTCGACGTCAGACATCGCACGAGCCAAACCGAGATCAGCAAGTTTTACATCACCCTTAGATGAAATCATGATGTTTTTTGGTTTCACATCGCGGTGAATGAAACCAGCATCATGCGCATGTTCTAGAGCACATGCAACTTGTCGAAGAATAGAAATAGCTTCTTTTTCACCGAGCTGTTTTTCTTCTTCAAGCCGATCAAAGGCAGTGATTCCATCAACAAATTCCATCACGAAATAGTGGTGTTCTCCAGAAAGACCCACATCGATCGCTTGCACAATGTTCGGATGATTGAGTTTTGCTGCGGCGCGACCTTCTTTGTAAAAACGATCAATAAACTCTTTGTTGCTCGAAAATTTAGTCGGTAAAACTTTAATTGCAACTGGTCGATCTAAACTTTCTTGCAGGGCAAGAAATACAGTTGCCATCGCACCTGCACCAAGCTTACGAATGATTTTGTAACCAGAAATACGTTGGGTGGATTTACGTGTATCAAAGTCAGATTGCAGTCTGTCGATTTGACGGTTCGTGACGTAGTTGTGATTGATCAGAAGATCGCTCAGCGTGTGCCCAGATCCCGACCCACCAGTTTCTTCTAAAAGCGTATTGCATTCCGCTAATTCTTCTGGAGTGATGAGCCCGTTTTCAACAACAAGTTTTCCAAGCATGGTGTCAAAACCAAATGTAGAAGCTCCGGGGCTCCGTGTACTTTTTGGTGTTGAGGACTCTTGTCCATTGCTTGGGTTGTTGTTTTGGTCACTCATGGTATTAACTATGGACGCATCCTACCACTCTGTCAAGTGAATGGTGAAACTAAACACGGGGAACTGGTGGCTGTACTATGCTGCAATGTCACTGCAAAAGGTATTGAAGTACGTTGAAATCCAAGGATCGAGTCAATGAATTGGCAACCCCCCCTGATTCTTGCAAGCACATCTCCTCGTAGACGAGAACTCCTTGATGAAGCGGGGATATCCGCGATTGCCGTTTCTCCGAATATTGATGACTCTCTTTTCTCCTGTGGATCTATGCCTGCAAGAGAGTGGGTGACGTCGCTTGCAATTCTAAAAGCACAAAGCGTTGTCAACACATATCAGCAAGTGGGAGGAACGGTTTTGGCGGCGGATACAGTTTGTGTTGTTGATGGCGAAATTTTTGGTCAGCCAAGGAGCGCTGATGAGGCGCGGTCGATGATCCTTCTGATGTGCAATCGATCGCACGAGGTGCACACTGGGTGGTGTATTAAAACAATACATGGCGAGAGTTCATCATCAGGCTGTGAAACCACAATTGTTTCGCTAGGGATGATTTCAAATGCGGACATTGACACATATATTCAAAGTGGAAAGTGGCAAGGCAAGGCTGGCGGGTACAATTTGAGCGAGCGACTGATTGCTGGCTGGCCACTTTCGTGGCAGGGCGACCCAACAAGCGTCATGGGTCTTCCGATGGAGCGATTAACCGCTGAACTTTCTCGAAAGTGATTTGATCTGAAACAACCACTTCCAACTTGGCTCAATTGCGTGGCATACCCAATGTCGTGGGTGTATGGCTTGATTGTTCGAATTCGCAACGCGATGTATGGTCATGGTCGCGGCATTTATCGTGTTCCATTGCCAGTTATTTCTGTGGGGAATATCACTGTTGGGGGAACAGGAAAAACTCCTTTGGTAACATGGATCGTTCGGCGTCTTCGAGAGTCAGGTCACAATCCAGCAATTGTGATGCGAGGGTACGCTTCGGTTGATCCATCAAAAGCGGATGAAGTCGTGGAGTATCATGATAGGCTGCAAGAGATCGACATCGTAGTTGGTGGCGATCGATATGCAAACATCACTTCGTATTTGGCTAACGGTGGGAAAGCAGATTGTTTTGTAATGGACGATGGCTTTCAGCACCGTCGATTGCATCGTGACCTCGATATCGTGGTGTTAGATTTTTTACGCGATGCTTTAGAGGAACGGATGTTGCCAGCGGGCTGGTTGCGAGAACCAATTGAAGGACTAAAGCGCGCGGATGCATTTGTTGTGAGCCATACATCTCACAAAAACCCCTCGTATGCAAAGAAAGTGGTAGCGGTGTCAGGCAAAGAACCAATCGCGTGGACTACTCACCATTGGACGAAACTACATGTCCATAAACACGAGGGTGAAACGTCAGAGGAATTAGATTGGTTGATGGGGAAAAAAGTTGCTGTTCGACTTGGCATTGGATATTCCGGACCAGTCATCGAAGCACTTGTTCGTCTTGGTGCGAAAATAGCACGACAACTTCCAGCAGGCGACCATCAACCCTTCACTGATCCGGAAATTGATATTTTGATAGACGCTTCAAAAGAAGTGGACGCAATCGTAATGACTTTAAAAGATTGGGTGAAGGCTCGTGACGTTGTTGATCTTACAAAGTTACACAGTCCAATCGTTGTGCCAAATCTCGTGTTGGATATAGTTGATGGAAGCGGCGAACTTGAATCACTGCTATTGAGTGTTTTTAAGGAAGGATGACAAAATGATTACACAACAAGAATATGCTGCAAGAAGAGAAAAAATATTGTCTGCCCTCGATGGGTGCGCAGGACTTGTTTTTTCTGGAACATCGAATGCATCTTTAGAGACTACGTGGCGACCGCACGCGCATTTCGAATATTTGACAGGTGTTACAAATGAACCAGATGGCGTCTTGCTTTTTGATCCGACGAATCCTGTTCAGGCTCGCCGCGTAGTGTTGTTTCTCACTTCGCGTGATCCCGAAAAGGAACAGTGGGATGGATTGAGGAAATCAATTGGGAGTGCACTACGCAAAGAAACAGGTTTTGCAACGGTGTTGCGAACCGGCTCACTTCCTTTGGTTCTTTCAGATATTGCAACTCGTTGCAAAACATTTGCAACGTTGATGCCAAGCGCATCTGTGATGCAAGACGTGTCTCAAGATCTTGCACTTTTTCAGAAAATATCAGCAAGGACACCAAATTGTGAAATTGTTGACAAGTCTTCGACGATCCCATTGTTGCGGAGCGTGAAATCTGAAGGAGAAATTCAAACAATTCAAGAAGCAGTGGACATGACTGCTGTTGGCTTCGCAAATGCGATGTCATTTGTGCAACATGGCGTGAATGAGTTTCAGGTGCAAGCCACACTTGAACATGGATATGCAATGGCCGGTGGTCGGGGTTCTGCGTTCCCGCCAATTGTCGGCGGTGGATTGAACAGTACAGTGTTGCATTACAAGGAAAATGATCAAGATTTAGTCGACGGTGATTTGGTTTGCATTGATTCGGGTGCTTTTTTTAAAGGGTACGGCGCAGACATATCTCGAACTGTTCCTGTCTCGGGTACATTTAGTGATCGGCAAGCGGAAATATATGAAATTGTTTTAGAAGCTGAAGAAGCTGCCATTGGAGCTGTCAAAGAGGGCGTGACACTCGCTGAGTTAGATGCAATTGCGCGCGCGATTATTGTCAAGGCAGGATATGGCGATTACTTTATTCATAGCATTGGACATCATCTCGGGCTGGAAACGCACGATTGCTGCGGAACTCCGGCTCCACTTAAAGAAGGGGCAGTGATTACGATTGAGCCGGGCATTTACTTGCCAGAAGAGTCACTCGGTGTTCGCATCGAGGACGACATTGTTGTGAAGAAGGGTGGCTATGTAAACCTTTCAAAATCAATTCCAAAAACAGTTGCAGAAGTTGAAGCTGCGATGAAGGTATAGTTGCGATGGAAGAGTACGACGAACAACAAGTTTTAGAATGTGCGTGGAAGTTTTTACGGTGCAATACAATGGGAACATTACGTTTTGGAGAACACCTGCACGATGTTTCTTATGTCATTGGCAATGATGGTGCGATGATCATTCCAGCGATGGTCGCAATGCTTCAACCACAAGACATCGTGATGTATGTTCCTGAATACGCAGAAGACTGCATTGAAATGCACGTCACACTCGAACAGTTTTCAGAACAAGGCGACGGCGGCGTGTATGCAGACCGCTGGCAAATGTATCACGGTGAGCCGCCGGATGTGCAATGGGCGAAAGTTACAATTGATGCAGCACGGTTTCACGAGATGTTTATCGACGGCGAGGGGTTACAGCGAGAAAACGAAATCGCAAGCGATGAGCCAACGTTGTGTAAACAATTGAATGGTGATGTTGCTGAAGTAATACGTGCATGTACACGAATCGCGCATGTAGAAGTAGAAGCACCCGTCGTTGTTGGTGTTGATACACTTGGTGTGGATGTGCGTGCAAGGTTTGGAATTGTTCGCCTTGCATCGGAAGCACCTTTAGAAAACACTGCAGATGTGATTGCGTTTATGCAACATACTCCGTAGACCAAAACAGTTGCTGTGCTACAGCTTGTTTTCGAAACATTTCGCTTCCCGTGATGATGGTGCAACCATCTTTCGCCGCGCGTTTGAGCAGGGGCGTTTCTTCGGGCGTGTACACAGTGTCAAAAACAGTCATCTCTTTTGATAGTTGCATAGTTGGCACAAGGTTGGCAAGTGGATCTTCGCCGGCGGCTTCTCCACCTGACATTCCTACTGGTGTGCAGTTGATGACAGTGTCTATATTCTTGCACGCATCAGTTCCGTGCTTACATTTGAATTCGTCTGCAAGTTCCATTGCTTGTTCATTATTTCGAGTCACAATGACAACTTCTGCTTGGAGTGAGATCGCCGCTGCAATTGCCGCGCGAGCAACGCCGCCACCGCCTAAAATGAGGACTCGTTTTGGTGCTTGTAACAATGTGGTTATGGCAGGGGCATCGGTGTTTGTTGCAGCGTGTGAAGGTGCAGTTGAAATGGTGTTTACTGCGCCGATCTTTTTACTTTCTTGTTCGATGACTCCTTGTTCTTCTTGAACAAGTTTTAACATATTTTCTTTGTGTGGAATTGTAATCGACGCGCCGCTGAAATCTAGTTGTTCATCGTGCGTAAGACTAAGCGTGCTCGCCTTGAGATGTTCCCAGCCACTTGGGATTGGAAGCGGTACGTACACTGCATTTGTTCCCGCTGCTGCAAATGCTGCGTTGTGGAATTGCAAACCAGCGGAGTGTGCGACGTTCTCTCCGATGATTCCGTATACTTTTGTTTCTTTGTTGATGCGGTCAAAGTTATATGTAGAACGCAGTTGAGTTGTTGTGGGTTGCCCATCTGCGGTGGCTTCGTGTCCGTCAACTGTTGCAAAGGTAGCGAATCCCCCGAATTTGGGAGTGAGAATTCTGCTCATCAAGCCATAGGGACCCATGCACAATGCGATCATTGGTTGCTGTCGTGCACGTAGTAACTCGAAAGCATCGAGGTTGTCGCGAATGGATCGCGCGCGCCACGCCATTTTGACGACGCTGATACCAGCGATGTCCTGCATTGCGGCAGCTTTTTGAAAGAGATCACTTGGTCGACTCACCATATCGTGCCAAGAAAGAATGATGCCACAATCGCCAAGGGGTAACTCCTCGACGAGCCATGGTTGTTTGACAAAGAGTTCATATTCAAGGTCAATGTATTTTGGGGGTTTTGAGGAAGTGAGTGCAGCGTGCAGCATTGCAATACGGTGAGAGTCATCACCAGAAAAATTTCCACCCTCTGCAGCTGAACGAATAGTAAAAATTGTAGGCAAGGTTGCTGCTTCAAGCAGCGAAGGTACGATGCGTGAAACTTCATCGTGTTCGACATCGTCAGCTCTAATTTCAAGCATATCAGCGCCGGTTACCGTAGTGGGAGGTTTGCCGTGCACCGATGCAACGATCAAGGTCATGACGAGGAAATCTCTTTCGCCGATTCTCTGTAAGCATCGTATGACGCACGAACCATTCGCATGGTTGCGCCGCTAAAGGTATCAAGAAATGCAGCGGCAATTTCAAAACCAACTGCATTTTCCATGACAACACTCGCTGCTGGAAGTGCACAAACATCAGAACGTTCGTAATCACTTCGCGATGGTTCGCCCGTTTGTAAGTCAACGCTATCCATGCCTTGCAACAGTGTTGCGATTGGTTTCATTGTTCCACGCACAACGATCGGCATGCCGTTTGTCATGCCACCCTCAATGCCCCCAGCGTGGTTCGTTGGTCGGTCGTATCCAAGATTAGATTGTGACGCATTCTTTCTGGAGTAATCAATTGGATCGTGCACTTGTGAGCCGCGAATTGAACCGCACATTTTTCCAATGCCAATTTCGACTGCTTTAAATGCTTGAATGCCCATGACTGCTCCGGCAAGTCTTGAATCTAATTTGTCTTGCCAAGCAACACAACTTCCAAGGCCGGGAGGGCACCCAAAAACATGCACTTCACAAAAACCGCCGACTGTATCTTTGTCAACTTTTGCGTTTCGTATATGTTCAATAACTGCTTTGCACGTTGCATCGTCAGGACAGTAGACAGCGGAATCGTCTCGTGCTGCAAGAAGGTCTTTCCACGTTTCAGTTGTGGGCGAGATATCAGCGTTGACATCCATTGCACCACTGACAAAGCCAAACGCATGAATATCAAACTCTCTTAGGAGGCAGCGTGCAACTGCACCAGCGGCCGACCGCGCCGCAGTTTCGCGAGCGCTCGCTCTTTCGAGTGTATTTCTGCAATCGTTGGTGAGCCACTTGAGTGCCCCAGCAAGATCGGCATGTCCCGGTCTGGGTTTATGTATGGGAGGGGTTGCTTCTGCATCATTGAGTCTGCTGTCCTTGTTGATAACTTGCAAGACGATCGGAGCACCAGTTGTGGTGCCGTTTCGGACACCGCCGAGGAAATCGACTTGGTCAGATTCAATTGCCTGCCTGCCCCCACGCCCGTATCCACCTTGCCGCCGTTTGAGTTCGGCGTTGATGAACGAAACATCCAGCTTTAAATCAGCAGGAATTCCTTCAATCAAAGCGATCGATGCTGGTCCGTGCGATTCACCGGCGGTTCTACATGTAAGTCGTGCCATGCATGCATTGTACGCGAAGACCGGAGAGTGAATTAATCGTGGTTCTTAATAGAGATGCACGCTTTGGTTGCAGATGGCGATTATCACATCAGGCGTGTACTGCATTTTGCGCGTCACCACCCTTTGTGAAAGACAAATCAGATGCGTTGCAATCGACACAAATCGTGTCACCAGCTTCATAATCACCGGCGAGAATGCCATTTGCAATTGGGTTTTCCAACTGGTTTTGGATCACGCGCTTTACAGGCCGAGCGCCAAATTGGGGATCGAAGCCTTTTTCGCAGATCATGTCCATCGCCGCATCTGAAATCGTCAACGAAATGCCACGGTCGGCAAGCCTTGTCCTGAGGTGTGATAGTTGGATTTCAACAATACCCGCGAGAACTTTTTTAGACAATTGATGGAAGACGACAGTTTCATCAATACGGTTGAGTAATTCTGGTCGCATTGATTTTCGAAGAATGCCAAGTACTGTTTCACGAATGACAGCATCACTCGCACCGCTTTCAGAGAGTTCAAGAAGTTCAGCAGAACCTAGATTACTTGTCATGACGATCACTGTGTTGGAGAAATTAACTGTTCGGCCTTGCCCATCAGTCAATCGGCCGTCATCAAGAACTTGTAACAGTACATTTGCAACATCTTCATGCGCTTTTTCCATTTCGTCAAAAAGAACGACGGTGTAAGGTCTTCTGCGTACGGCTTCTGTAAGACGACCACCTTCTTCGTACCCGACATAGCCGGGAGGCGCGCCGATCAACCGAGCAACTGCGTGTTGTTCCATGAATTCACTCATGTCAATGCGAACCATTGCCTCTTCGGTATCAAAGAGAAATTCAGCGAGCGCTTTACACAATTCAGTTTTACCCACTCCGGTTGGGCCCAAGAAGAGGAACGAACCAATCGGCTTGCTTTCTTCACCAAGACCCGCGCGGGATCGTCGCACAGCTTCAGAAACTGCTTTCACTGCTTCGTCTTGTCCAACAACTCGTTTCGTAAGATCTTCTTCCATGCGAAGCAATTTATCTCGTTCGCCTTCAACAAGTCGCGTTGCAGGAATGCCAGTCCACCTTGCAACAACTTGGGCGATTTGTTCAGCGTCAACTTCTTCACTGACCATGTTTAATCCCTGTTCTCTTCGTTGGCGCAATTTTTCTTCAGCACCAGCAAGTTCAACCGCTAGGTCACGTAAATCACCATATTGAATTTTTGCAGCAGCCTCTAAATCCCCACGCCGCTGCGCTTGTTCAAGTTCGGTTTGTTTGGAATCGATTTCAATTTTCGCCTTAGAAACCTCTTCGAGTTCTGCTTTTTCTATATCCCACCGCGCAGTAATCTCTGTGTTTTGTTCTTTGAGATCTGCAAGTTGTTTTTCGATAACATCAAGTCGATCTTTAGAATCGTTATCAACTTCAATTTTTAATGCTTCTCGCTCAATTTCTAGTTGCATGATACGTCTGCGTAATTCATCAAGTTCTGCTGGCATTGAATCATTTTCAATTCGTAATTTGCTTGACGCTTCGTCTAGCAAGTCAATTGCTTTGTCTGGAAGGAAACGATCGGCAATGTATCTGTGGCTAAGTTTTGCCGCAGCAACAAGTGCACCGTCTTGGATTCGAATACCGTGGTGTGCTTCATATCGCGCCTTTAGTCCTCGCAAAATTGCCACAGTATCTTCAACTGATGGTTGATTCACCATGATCGGTTGGAACCGTCGCTCAAACGCCGCATCTTTTTCAATGTGCTGCCTGTATTCATCGAGTGTTGTTGCGCCGATGCATCGCAATTCCCCACGTGCAAGTGCAGGTTTAAGCAAGTTGCCTGCACTTACTGCACCTTCGGCGCCACCAGCACCCACAATTGTGTGTAACTCATCAATAAACAAAATGATTCGACCTTCACTTGAAGTTACTTCCCTGAGCACTGCTTTGAGTCGTTCTTCAAATTCTCCACGGAACTTTGCGCCAGCGAGGAGTTGTCCAACATCAAGGGCGACAATTATTGACTGCTTCATGCTTGTTGGGCAATCACCATTGACGATCCGCTGCGCGAGTCCCTCTGCAATTGCAGTTTTGCCAACGCCCGGTTCACCGATGAGAACAGGATTGTTTTTCGACCTTCTAGAAAGAACTTGCATGCACCTGCGAATTTCTTCGTCACGACCAATGACAGGATCTAACTTCCCATCAGCTGCAACTTCAGTTAAATCAGTTCCATATTTTTTTAAGGCTTCAAATTGCGAGTCACCCCCAGCATCTGAGATGTTCCCTACACCAGATTCATGGCGTAATTTTTCTATCGCTTGTTTGATATCTTTTTGTGAAATACCACCAAGTGAGAGTACTTCTTTTGCATCGCTTTTTACTTCAGTAAGTCCAAGGAAAAGATGCTCGATTGTCGCATGCGAGTCGCCCATTGCTTCAGCAGATGCTATTGCCGAAGTAAGAACTTGCATTGTTTTTGGACCAGTTTGCGGCTGCGTTCCTGTGACGGTCGGTTGCCTGTTGAGTTGTGCAGTTGTGAGTTCAGCAATGCGATGGGCATCGCCGCCACTTCGAGTGATCAACATTCTTGCTGGGCCAGATTCGTCGGCAAGCAACGATGCGAGTAGATGTAATGGGGTGAACGCACTGTGCTGCAGCGAGGTCGCCATGGCAAGTGATTCGGAAATTGCTTGCTGGGATAAAGTTGTAAATTTTTCCATGTTCATAGGTACTATCTTCCTGCAATCATTGTGCCATAATTAAGGATCAAAGAGCAGCCATTTGCATAATTGCCGGTGCCGTTTTGGCAGTAACTTCTACTCCTACGGTAGAATAGGGGTGTTGCATGGCAAAAAAGAAACCAATTATTATTCTAAGTGCTGTAGTGCTTGTATCCATTGTCCTCGTGAGAGCAATTTGGTTTACGAGTGTTCTTGTGGGCGAAAAGACACATGATTTTGGGTTCATAGAGGTCACACCCCCAAAAACTGTTGTGAATCACACCTTCACACTGACGAACAAAAGCGGCCGCGATCTAGTGCTTGTCGATGTTGTACCCGATTGTGGGTGCACAACAACAGAGGCGTATCAAGAGTTGGTTTTAGATGGTGAAGAATTGGTCCTTCCCGTACAGTTGAAGTTACGGCAAAGTCAGTTACGAAAGTCCTCTATTCGTCTTGTCTTTGAGGATGGAACGATTGAAATATTGACCCTGAGCGCAGTTGGACGATTGAAGGATTCTCTGCGAATTTCAACCTATCCAATAGTGATTAAGCCAAACGGGCATGATTCAATGGCTACGATTGGTCTAGAACAGTTCGATAACAGCAAGCCACCTTTGCCCGAATTTACACTGCCAGACGGCGTTACGATAAGCACGCAGCGGTGGAAGATAAAAAATAAATATGACGCGCGACAACAAACGCCAGCGAATTGGTCAATGCAACTTTCGTTTGCAACTGAAAAAGAAATAGAAGACGCAAGCGAGTTGGTAGTGACCGTGGGCGATCATACGTTGCGAGTTCCAATTGTCAGCGAAGCAAAGGCGCCAATTGAGTTGCCATATACCGAATTCCCACTCCCTTGAGTTCAGCACGCAAGCACGTTCAAATTGCGAGAGAGTAATTTTACCGATGCGGACCGCCGTTTCAGTGATCACTTCCTTACTATATAAATGGGAAAAAACCACAAGCGTGGAAACCACAACATCGCAAGGTTGCATACGATTCCTGCATGATCGATACACATTGCCATTTAACGAGTAAACAACTCCTTTCTATGCAGCAGGAGGTCATCGACCGAGCCGAAATTGCAGGGGTCAATAGGATGATTACCGTTGCAACTGACGCAGAGGACGCAATCGCCGCTAAAGATCTTGCGGAGGCGGATTCTCGCGTGTTTTGCTCTTCTGGCATTCATCCTTTGTATGCAGAGAGTGATTGGCACTGGGACCTTGTTCTCGAAGCAGCCAAGAGCAAGCGATGCGTCGCATGGGGTGAATTGGGCTTAGATCGGCATTATGACAACCCCCCGATTTCGAAGCAAGTAAAGTTGCTTGAAGAGCACATCGCTCTTATTGAGGGTCAAAACGGCGATACGCGTCCGATAATCGTTCATTGTCGCAAAGCGGTCGCCGATCTTCTTCCTGTGTTCTCTAGTTCAAGCCTTGCATCAAACCGGTTTGTGTTTCATTGCTTCACAGAGACACCTGAGGAAGCGCGACAAATACTCGATTTTGGTGCAATGATCAGTTTCACAGGCGTGGTGACCTTTCCAAATGCGCCGCAAGTCGCTGAAGCAGCAGTACTTGTGCCAGAGGATAGAATTATGGTTGAAACGGATGCGCCCTATTTATCGCCCGTGCCAGTACGTAAAACGCGGCCCAATGAACCCAAGTACGTCACGCATACGGCAGCATTTCTCGCGAAATTGCGGGGCGCCGATACGGATGCTTTCGAGCAAACGCTGGATCGAAACGCGGTGAACTTTTTCAATCTTGAAACCTAGAAAAACATTTCTAGGAAAAGTGAAAATTCAGATCTTCACGACTTTGTGAATTGAGACTCAAAATCACTTGAACATAGAGCAGGCGACACTATGATGTGTCGCTTCATGGCACGTTCGTCGTATGCGAATCGTGTTTATTGTCTTCAATACACACCCCTCTAGTAACATTCTCACAAGCAAACAATGACTGAATCTAGATTTACTTTTCCTCAATGGACGAACCTCGCACTGCCGGCTGCAATCGTCATTGGGATGACAGCGCCTTTGTATATGGCGATCGTGGTTGCTTATGGATTTAGTCCGCAAGCAACAGATGTTGGGTACATGCCAGAGCAACCAATACCGTTTAGTCACCAAATGCACGCTGGTGAACTTGGTCTCGATTGTCGGTACTGTCACAACACCGTTGAGTACACACAACACGCAGCAATTCCACCAACAGAAACGTGCATGAATTGTCACGCTCAAATTCATCCACAGAGTGACAAAATTCAACCACTCTTTGAAAGTTACGAAACTGGGATGCCAATCGAATGGGTTCGCGTGCATGACCTTCCGCAATATTCATACTTTAATCACAGTGCGCATGTGACACGAGGTGTAAGTTGCGTTTCGTGTCACGGTCGCGTTGACACAATGGAAGTGGTGTATCAACATGAACCACTAAGCATGGGTTGGTGTCTTGAATGTCACCGCGACCCCGATCCGCATATTCGTAATCCCGACCTTGTCACACAACTCGAGTGGGGACTAGATATGTCAGCAGCAGAACGTCTTGAAAACAGCGCGCTATGGCGTACACATAATGACCTTCAACCATCAGAGGATTGCTCAACATGTCATCGGTGAAAAAACAGAAAAACACTGGTCGAACATGGTGGCGAAGCCTCGATGAGGTTGTCGAATCACCACTCTTCCGAAAGAAAGTACAAGATGAGTTCCCTGATGGCGCGAGTGAGTTACTCGCAACGGGAAATGATCGCAGACACTTCCTAAAAATCATGGGCGCATCAATGGCGCTCGCGGGCTTAGGCGTAGGCGGATGTCGTCGCTGGCCAAAGGAAAATATTGTTCCTTACGCACATCGACCCGAAGGCACCATGCCTGGCATCGCTGAACATTACGCAACGTGTTTTGATTTTGGTGGCGTTGCGCAAGGCGTGCTTGTCACAAGCAATGATGGACGTCCAACAAAAATTGAAGGCAATCCTTCGCATCCAGATAGCCAAGGCGCAACAGACAGTTTTACACAATCAGCAATACTAGATTTGTATGATCCTGATCGAAGTCGCGGCGTAACTTACGATGGCGAAAAATCTTCCCTTCCTGCATTTAAAGAATGGATTGCTTCATACCTTCCAAACGATGGAAGCTCTGTTGCAGTCCTTAGTGAACAATCAAGTTCACCAACCTTTCATCGGATGCGACGCGCGTTTATGCGGTCGATGCCCAACGCAGTTTGGGTGACATACGATCCCCTTGCAAACACAAATGAACGAAGAGGTTTGGCATTGGCATTTAAAGGTCAATGGAAAACTGTGCACGACTTTGCAAAGGCTACAGCCATTGTTTCGCTCGATAACGATTTTCTTGGTGCGGGTCCGACACAGGTGCCCAATACTCGGGGCTGGGCAACGAACCGCAATGGTTCGCATGGATCAATGAACCGTGTTTGGATTGCTGAGCCATCACTTTCGCTGACAGGTGCAAATGCAGATGAACGAATTGCTGTGAAACCCTCAAGGGTAACAGCAATCGCAACAGCAATTGGATCAGCTTTTGTAGGCGGCGATGGTGTAAAACTTTCAGCTGATGAAAAAGCATGGGCTGATCGTGTGATTACAGATCTGAAACATGCGGGGAGGCACGGGCTCCTGATCGCTGGTGCAAGCCAGCCACCAGCAGTGCATCACCTTGTTGCAAGTATTAATGAAGCGATCGGTGCAGCCGGTCAAACAGTTTCATACACAACATTGGATTCCACTTATAAAACCTCAATTTCAGATCTTGCTGAGATGATTACATCTAAGCAAGTCGAATCAGTCATTGTCATCGGTGGCAATCCAGCGTTTGACGCTCCAGCAGAACTAGAATTTGAAAAATTACTTGCATCACTTCCTTTGTCGGTGCACTTGTCGATGTACAACGACGAAACTTCACAAGCATGCAAATGGCACGTGAATAGAGCGCATTGGCTCGAATCATGGAGCGATGGTAAAAGTGCGGACGGGACGGTTTGTATTGGGCAACCACTCATTCGTCCACTGTTCGATGGGGTAACACCATCCGAATTGTTAGCAACAATTTCTGGTTTGGCAACAACGGATGGACAAACACTGGTTCGTGCAACATTTGGTGCAGGTGATGAAGCGTGGGATCCCCAGTGGCGAACAGCAGTTCATGATGGCATTGTTAAGAACACTGCATCACTTGAATCACCTCCAGTGAATCGAAAGATTACTCCAGTTACTATTTCGGATGATATCGGTGTAACGGCAGTCTTCACCCCATCAAGTTCAGTTTGGGACGGCCGCCACAGTAACAATGGCTGGATGCAAGAAATTCCAGACACAATTACAAAACTCACTTGGGACAATGCCGCTGTGATGTCACCCGCAACTGCAGCGCAGCTTGGAGTGAAACAGGGTGATGTCATTACAATCCAAGTTGCCAAAGAAACTGTTTCGATAGCGGCTTTGCCTGTCCCTGGAACTGCGGATGATGTTGTCATTTTGCCACTTGGGTATGGGCGACGATTCGCCGGCCGTGTGAGCAAAGGTGCTGGTACAGATATCTACCCTCTTCGCCGCAACGGTGTTTGGTCAGCAAACGCAAAAAAAATCACCGCCACGGGCGATACATATCCACTTGCTACAACGCAAATGCATTTTGATATTGATTCAACCCCCGGAAAAGGCACACAAGAGAGATTGCCGTTGTTATTCCGTGAAGGAACACTCGATCAATACAAAGAACATCCGCATTTTGCGCAGCATGTTGGTCACACAATGCACTCGCTCTCGATGTTTGAAGAACAACAATTTGAAGGTGCGAAATACAAGTGGGGTATGTCGTTTGACCTCTCCTCTTGCACTGGTTGCAATGCTTGTGTGACAGCATGTCAAGCAGAAAACAACATCGCAATTGTCGGCAAAGAACAAGTGCTCATGGGCCGTGAAATGCAGTGGCTTCGAATAGATCGTTACTTTGCGTTTGAAAGTGATGGACATGGCGGTTGGGATGGCGACAAACTTTCCGCTGTTGCGATTCAACCGATGACATGTTCCCATTGCGAAAACGCGCCTTGTGAAGAAGTGTGCCCAGTGGCTGCAACTGTCCACGATACAGATGGACTCAACACGATGGTCTATAACCGTTGTGTGGGTACTCGATATTGTTCAAACAACTGCCCGTTCAAGGTAAGACGATTCAACTACTTTGACTACTTCAGGCGAGACCCACTTCGGACAGCGGGGATGTTGCAAGTGCAACCCGACTATTACGTCAAATCACAATCTGGTGGTAAAACATTACGTGCGATGCAATTCAATCCAGAAGTTACTGTGCGAATGCGCGGCGTAATGGAAAAATGTACGTATTGCACGCAACGAATTCAAAAAGTAAAAATAGCTGCAAAGAATGCTTGGGTAAAACTTTCTGATGCTCAAAAAGCAAAGGATCCACGTATTGCACTGCAAGATGGCGCAATTGTCACGGCTTGTGAACAGGCGTGCCCAGCCGGTGCAATTGTGTTTGGAGATTTGCTAGACAAGGAAAGCCGAATTAGCAAATTGCACGAAAGTGATCGTGGATATGAAATGCTTGAAGAATTGAATTTAAAAACAAGAACGAAATATCTCGCAAGACTGACAAATCCAGTCGACGGCTCCAATGGAGCAGGAGGATCGCATCACGGATGACGACGCTGCAAGCCAATCAATTGAATAACACCGGCGAAGATCCGCAAAATCGACCACAGTTGATTTTGAACCACACTGACTTTGGTTCAGTGACGGATGACATTCTGAAAGGGAATGATGCTGCAAAACCACCAAAATCATGGTGGGTTGCACTTGCGATTTCTTTCTCAATGATGTCAATGCTCGGAGTTTTAATCGGATACCTCATCGTGACAGGCGTTGGTGTTTGGGGAAACAACAATCCAGTGATGTGGGGATATCCAATCGTGAACTTTGTTTTTTGGGTTGGCATTGGTCACGCAGGAACGTTGATCTCTGCAATCCTTTTCCTCTTTAGACAAAAGTGGCGAACCGCAATCAATCGTTTTGCAGAAGCGATGACCATTTTCGCTGTCATTTGTGCGGGGACATTCCCCGGCATTCATATTGGTCGAATTTGGTTAGCGTATTGGCTCTTCCCAATCCCAAATCAAATGGATATGTGGCCGCAGTTTAGAAGTCCGCTTTTGTGGGACGTCTTTGCAGTTGGTACGTATTTCACAGTTTCACTTCTGTTTTGGTATTTAGGCATGATTCCAGATCTTGCAACGATGCGAGATCGTTCAACAACGAAGATCAAGCAAATTGCCTATGGCATCGCTGCAGTCGGGTGGCGTGGATCGATGCGGCACTGGCATCGGTATGAACGAGCGTACTTATTGTTGGCAGCACTTGCGACACCACTGGTACTTTCAGTGCACAGTGTTGTGTCCTTTGACTTTGCAGTTGCACAACTTCCCGGTTGGCACACGACAATCTTTCCGCCATACTTTGTTGCAGGTGCAATTTTCTCAGGCTTTGCGATGGTGCTCACGCTTGCGATTCCTGCACGCGAATTATGGGGATTGAAAAACTTCATCACGATGCGGCACATTGAAAACATGTGCAAAATTATTCTCTTCACAGGTTCGATAGTTGGTTTTGCTTACTCAATGGAATTTTTCATTGCGTGGTATAGCGGCGAACTCTACGAATCATTCACGTTTATTAACAGAGCATTTGGCCCTTATGGGTGGGCGTACTGGATCATGGTGAGTTGTAACGTTATTACACCACAAATATTCTGGTTCAAGAAAGCGCGAACCAACATTATGATTATTTTCATCGCCTCTTTGGTGGTGAACGTCGGTATGTGGTTTGAACGATTCGTGATTGTTGTCACATCGCTAGCCAACGACTTCCTTCCAAGTAGTTGGGGAATCTTTGAGCCAACATGGGTTGACGTGATGACATTTTTCGGAAGTTTTGGATTGTTTATGACTTTCTTCTTGCTCTTTATCAGGTACCTCCCAGTACTCGCAATTGCTGAAATCAAAGCAATTATGCCAGCGGCAGATCCGCATGGACATGGGCACAGTTACAACGAAATGACACCTGAGACTGATGCACAAGCTGCACTAGAGGAGGGAGACGCATGAGTCAGGAAAGACCTAAAAAACTATATGGCCTTGCTGCAGAGTTCACGACAACTCCGGGTATTTATCATGCAGCAGAAAAGGTAAAGGACGCTGGCTTTAGATGGTTTGATTGCCTCGTTCCATTTCCAGTGCACGGTTTGGATCGTGCGATGGGCGTTAAGATGACCATCCTTCCAATTATTGTCTTTTGTGCAGGAGTAACGGGCTTTATTGCCGCATGTTGTTTGCAAATTTTTACAAACTCATTAGAGGTGGACCTCTGGGCACTTGTCCCTGTTGTTGGCTATCAGTTCGATGTTTCAGGCAAGCCATTGCTTGGTCCCGCTGCATTCGTACCAGTTGCGTTTGAAATGACAGTCTTGTTTTCAGCGCTTACCGCAGTTTTTGGTACATTGATTTTGAATAAACTTCCAATGTTTTATCACCCAACGTTGAAGCACCCAGCTTTGGCGAGAGCAACTGATGACAGATTTTTCCTTGTGATTGAAGCGCGTGATCCTAAGTTTGTTCGAAGTGAAGTTGAAGCGTTCCTTCACACTCTAGAACCTGAATCAATTATTGAGTTGGATGCATAATGACAAATTTGATCAAACAAATTATTGATGATTTATTGAAACCATTCCTTGCCGACTTTAAAGAGATGCCTCTGTGGATCAAGTGGGGCGCAGTCGTGATGACGAGTATTGCGTTTATGATTCTTGCATTTGTTTTTCGTGCACGTAGCGAAGGTGTGTACAACGACAAGCCAAGAATACACTTCATCCAAAATATGGACAATCAGCCAAAGTTTGTTTCGCAAGAAGCGAATGCAATGTTCAACGATGGTCGAGGAATGCGACCAAAAGTCGAAGGAACAGTTGCCCGTAATGAAATGACTGGAGACACGCATTTTTTCATGGGAATTGTTGATGAAGCATGGGCGACAACATTTCCTGATCAGATTACAGTTGATCGACCGTTGCTCGATCGTGGACAGGGTCGGTTTAATATCTTCTGTTCACCGTGTCACGGCGCCGGCGGCTTTGGAGATGGCGTTATCCATCACCGTGCCCAGCGACTTGTTGAAACCGGTGTGAACGGGACCACATGGGTCGCTCCAAAGAACTTACACGAAGATATGATTGCAGCACAACCAGTTGGGCAAATATTTAACACCATCA
Source organism: Planctomycetota bacterium (assembly GCA_014381305.1). Classification (GTDB taxonomy): domain Bacteria; phylum Planctomycetota; class Phycisphaerae; order Phycisphaerales; family SM1A02. Next base: position 14,810 of record JACNLW010000016.1, on the reverse strand, counting down.
CAAATGGCATTCGAACGATGGCTGCTCATGGTTCGCAAATACCTGTTGCAGATCGATGGGCAATTGTTGCGTATATCGAAGCATTGCAACTTTCACAAAATGCAGATGCTTCGACCGTTCCGAATGCAGATTCGTTACCTCGAGTAGATGAAGGGAGCAACAAGTGAAAGTTGCTGATATCAACAATGATCATCTCCGCTTAAGCGGAATTGCAAAGAAGGCTGGCCCAGCGCTTGCGGGTGTTGGTGCAGCGTTTTTAGGTTTGAGCGCCGCCCTTGGCTCAGGTGAATGGACTACATTTTGGAAGTCATACCTGTTTGCATGGATGGTTGCAGTAGGAATTGCATTAGGAGCAATGTTTTTTGTGTTACTACAACACATGACTCGTTCGGGCTGGTCCATTTCAGTTAGGCGTCTTGCAGAAGCAATCGCAAAGAACTTGAAATGGATGTGGGTTCTTTTTCTACCAATTCTTATCATGGTACTCAAGGGTGAGGGCGATCTTCTCTATCAGTGGGGAAATGCCCAACTGATGGAACATGATCACCTGCTTCATAAAAAAGCGACGTACCTTTCGCCAACATTTTGGTCAGCTCGCGCTGTTTTCTATCTTGTTGTGTGGGCCGTCGTCGCTTCTTTATATTTTAAATGGTCTACAGCACAAGACGCTGATGGCGATGTGAAGTGGACGCACAAAATGCAAAAGTGGGCACCAATTTGCATGATTCTTTACGCGTTCACACAAAGTTATGCTGCAATCGACTGGATGATGACATTGCAACCAAAATGGTTCAGTACGATGTTTCCAGTCTACTTTTGGTCAGCAACAATGGCAGGATTTTTTGCATCGATCATTTTGTTGGCGCGCTACCTACAAAAAACGGGACATGTGCAAAAATCAATTACAACAGAACATTACCATGACCTAGGCAAATGGCTCTTCGGTCTTGGTGTTGTGTTTTGGGCGTACATTGCATTTAGTCAATATATGCTTATCTGGTATGCAAACCTTCCAGTTGAAACCGGTTGGTACATTACTCGGCAGTTGGGTGGCTGGGCATCTATCTCGCTCCTGCTTTTGTTTGGACACTTCCTAGTTCCGTTCCTCTTGTTGATTACACGATGGACGAAGCGATGGCGATGTACTTTGCCAGTGATCGCTGCATGGATGGTACTCATGTTCTTCGTCGACATTTACTGGTTAGTATTTCCTGTGATTCCTGAAACAGCAATTGCTGAAGCGTCAAGTTACAACGAACTTGCAAACCTCGTCAGCAGTGGAGAAGTATCAGTTGGATATGGTTTTACCTTGGTGAACTTTACTTGTGTGATTGGCATGTTTGCGCTGCTTTGCGGTGGCACACTGATCAATCTTCGTTCTTGTAACTTGGTCGCATCTGCTGATCCTCGATTGGATGAAGCACTACACTTTGAAAATGCATAAAGGTTTATGATAGATGAGTCACGATAACCATAACGCAAACGATCACTTAGAGGATCACGAAGACCCAGACGGTTGGGCAACGTGGGCAATCGGTCTCGGTGGCGCTTTTTTAATGATCGCTACAGTTGCAATTACTGCTGGAATTTACTATCGCTCAGTGATGACTGAAGCAGAAGCAAAGAATATAAATGTTACGTTTGAACAACGGGACATGATTAGGGCAGCGCAACATGCAGTGCTTGAAGAATCTGCCCGCTGGATACGAAAACATGATGAAGCATCTGGAAAGACAACGCATCGTCTTGTCATCCCAGTACAAGATGCAATGGATATTATTGCAGGGGATACGAAGTAACAATGCATCGCTGTTGGTCTAATTTGCTTGTTGGTGCAACCATATTGATATGTGGTTTATCTCATAGTTCCCAAGCGGGACCAACATTTGCCGATGAACAAGTAGAGGCACTTGATGGGGTTGGCATCACCCAAAATTTAGAAGATCAAGTGCCCCTCGATCTTTCATTTGTGGACGCACAAGGAAATGCTGTAACACTTGCGAAATATATCAATGGTGAAAAACCAATCATCATTACTTTGAACTACTACATGTGTCCAATGTTGTGTAGCCTTACCCTCAACGGTTTAACAACTGGCATGAAGGAAATGAAGTTAGATTTAGGAAGTGACTTCGAGATAGTTACTGTAAGCATCAACCCAGACGAAAAACCACCACTTGCTTTGAAAAATCAAGCGGGGTATCTCAAGCAGTATGACCGAGAAGGATCTTCGGATGGTTGGCATTTTCTCACAGGTGACCAAAAAAATATTACGACGCTTGCTGATACGCTTGGTTTCGGATATGTCTTTGATCCGAAAACCGGTGAGTACCTTCATACGTCGAGCATCATGTTTTTGACACCAGACGGAAAAATATCACGATATATGAACGATGTAAAATTCCAAGGACGCGACCTCAGGCTTGCCTTGGTTGAGGCATCCGAAGGAAAAATCGGTTCACTCATTGATACGTTTTTGTTATTTAATTGTTACCAATACGACCCTGACAGCAACAGTTTTACGCCAAGTGCGTGGAAATTGATGCGGATGGCAGGTATCTTCACGCTGGTTATTCTTGCTGGCGGTATCTTTATTCTGAGCCGAATGAATCCCACAGACAGGGGTTCAGGCTCCGTACCTCAAAGTTCAACAGGACTTATCTCATGATCTCGATTTTCACGAACATTCTTCTTGCAACCGCGACGCCTGTTGACAATGGTAACTTTTGGTTGCCACGTGCAGCATCGACAACAGCTGGTGGAGTAGATCTCACCTTCAACGTCATCACTTGGATTTGTTATTTCTTTTTTGCATTGATCGTAGGGTTGATGGTTGTGTTTTGTATTAAATATAGAAGAAAATCACCAGACATGGTGTGTGCAGGCCCAACACACAACACTGCACTTGAACTGACATGGACAATTATTCCATTGCTCTTGGTTGTTGTCATATTTACTGTCGGAATGCGAGGGTATTTAAATTTACGCGAAGCACCAGAGGGTTGCTACGAAGTACAGGTAACGGGACAAAAGTGGTCTTGGACGTTTGACCATCCTGAATATGGTGCAACGCAAGTTGCAGAGTTGACAGTTCCAGTCGGCAAACCAGTTCGACTTCTTATGACATCAAATGATGTTTTGCACAGTGTGTGGATTCCTGATTTTCGCGTTAAAATGGACGTGATCCCAGGTCGATACACATCGCTTTGGTTTGAAGCTACTGCAGTTGGAGAGTACGCGCTGAACTGCACTGAATATTGTGGCAAGGACCACTCGAAGATGCTAGCAACTGTTCATGTAATTCCTGCAGATGAGTTTGCTGCAACAATGACAAAACTTGCAAATGAGTATGAAGATATGTCAGTTGGCCAGTTGCCAGCCTATGCGATTAATCGTTTGTACAACCGTTGTGCTTCCTGTCACTCACTAGACGGTTCTCTTAGTACAGGTCCCACCTTTAAGGGTTTGTGGGATCGTGTAAAAAGTGGACAGGTGAAATTTACAAATGGTGAATCACTCTCTGGTCTTATTGGCGATGCAACAGAGTACGGTGAGCCTGAAAACTATATTCGAGAATCACTATTGAACCCACAAAAACACATTGTGCAAGGGTACCTCGGCTCGATGCCATCGTTCCAAGGTCAACTTAAAGAAAAACAAATTACCGCCATTATTGAGATGTTTAAACATCTTCGTGACGTCACCGATGCAAATGGCAACATCACAGTAAATCCTGACGGAACACCAACGGAGTAGCGATGACAACGACCGACGCACAACACAATAACTTGAGCATGAGTGACAACTATCTCAACCACACCAAGGGCATTAAGTCTTGGCTATTCACACTTGATCACAAGCGGATCGGAATCATGTATTTAATATGCATCCTTACCGCCTTCTTGCTTGGTGGTCTTTTTGCAATGCTCATTCGATTCCATTTGTTAACGCCAGAAGGTGCATTGTTGACGCAAGACCAATACAACCAAGCGTTCACCGTACATGGTGCAATTATGGTTTTCTTGGTGATTATTCCCGCAGTACCTGCAGCACTTGGCAATTTCGTTTTGCCAATCATGTTGGGGGCAAAGGATGTTGCGTTCCCAAAACTAAATCTCTTTAGTTGGTATCTGTGGGTGTTCGGTTTAGTATTCTTCTTGATCTCGCTCGCCAGTGGTGGTCTTGATACTGGTTGGACGTTCTACACCCCATACAGTATTGACAAAGCGTCTTCGATGGGTGGTGTGATTCCCGCATTGATAGGTGCGTTCATTCTCGGATTTAGTTCAATCTTCACAGGAATGAACTTTATTGTCACCATTCATAGGCTCCGCCCTCAAGGTATGACATGGTTCAAAATGCCATTGTTTTTATGGGCGACGTATGCAACAGCAATTATTCAAGTGTTGGCAACGCCAGTCGTTGGAATCACGCTTTTATTGTTGATTGTTGAACGCGCATTCGGCATTGGTATTTTCGATCCGGCACTCGGTGGTGATCCTGTTCTCTACCAGCATTTCTTCTGGTTCTATTCTCATCCCGCTGTGTACATCATGATTCTTCCAGCGATGGGCATTGTCAGTGAACTCATCGCAGTACACTCACACCGTCATATTTTTGGTTATAAATTTATTGCATATAGTTCAATCGCAATTGCAATGTTTGGCTTCCTTGTTTGGGGTCACCACATGTTTACAGCTGGCCAATCGCAACTCGTAAACATTATCTTTTCCTTGATTACATTCAGTGTGTCTATTCCATCGGCAGTAAAAGTATTTAACTGGCTCGCAACACTTTATAAAGGTTCAATTACGCTAAACACATCCATGCTCTATGGATTGTCGTTTATCTTTATCTTTGGTATCGGTGGGCTGACTGGTTTGTACTGTGCAACCCTTGCAACCGATGTTCACCTGCATGACTCATACTTTATTGTTGCGCACTTCCATTACGTCATGATGGGCTCTGCCCTTATTGGATTCATTGGCGGAATCCATCACTGGTGGCCAAAGATGACGGGGAAAATGTTCAGTGAATTATGGGGCAGAATTGCATGTGCCCTTGTCTTTGTAGGTTTCAACGTGACCTTCTTTACCCAATTTATGATGGGTTCTCGTGGCATGCCACGGCGGTACGCAACGTACGCCCCCGAGTTTCAGATTTACAACATTGTTTCTACCATCGGTTCTGTTGTTTTAGCGATCGGGTTTTTCGTGATTGCAATTTATCTGATCCATTCGATCTTCAAAGGCAAAAAAGCACCTGCGAATCCTTGGGGCGGACGCAGTTTAGAGTGGCAATGTTCCTCACCACCACCATGGGATAACTTTGCAGAACAACCAGAAGTAGGAGACTGTTACGACTTCAGCGTTCTTGAATGGAACGAAGAAGAGCAGGGATACGACTGGCGTAAGGATGCCGTTCACCCTGGTGAATAAACAAGCGAGTTACTATTATGACAACACCTCAGAATAATCATGACGAAATACAAGTGGGACACATTGTCCCCATTAAATTTCTTACAGCAATTTGTTGCCTGCTCCTCTTTCTTACGGCAGTGACAGTGTGGGTTTCTCGGTATGACTTTACCGAAATCAACATCGCTGAAATGGGAATCATTATGGCACTTTTCGTTGCAACGGTAAAAGCAACTTTTGTTGGTTTGTACTTTATGCACCTTCGTTGGGATCGCCCTTTTATTGGCTTTGTTTTCGTAGGATCTATTTTGTTTGTAGTTTTGTTTATTGGACTGGCTCTGATGGACACGATGGAGTATCAACCTGAAATTATTAAAGGCGATACGCCGGCAGTTACTGCGGCAATGGATAAAATTAAAGACGCACATTGATGCAAGATCAAAAAAAGGGTGTGTTTTCCAGTGGGGGTTCAGAGGAAAGTGCGCTGCGTTTGGGGATGCGGTGGTTTATCTCTTCGATCGCTGTCTTTCTTCTTGCTTCTGTATTGGCAATTGTCGTTATTAGAACACAGGTTGAGAATTGGCCCCAATTGCCACCAGTTCCGAGTGCACTTTGGTGGAGCACGGGCGCAATTTTACTCAGTACGATCGCAATGCAAAAAATTAAACAGGAATGGCATGGTGTATGGATGTGGTCAGTCTCCGTCCTTATTTTGACCTTCCTTGGGCTGCAAGTGGTTGCCGCAATGCAATGGCATCATGAGTTAACAACAGTTGGCCAAAATGAAAATGTTGTAGCAATCGCACGGATGGCACTGTATGTACTTATGTTTTTACATGGCATGCATGTGATTGGCGGCCTTGTGCCACTTGGTCTTGTCGCAACAAGACATGGATACGCCAAACACAAAACCCTTGTGCCACTACTCGTGACGTACTGGGATTTCATCTGTTGTATTTGGATTTTGTTTTTTATTGTGATCTTATTCTTGCGATAAAGAAGTGATCGTTGCATCTGGATGGTTTGCGTGCCATGCAAACCACAATGCAGTTGATGTTAATGCATTTTGCCCTTGGGGGTTCTGAACCAAAACGGTCATAGGATTGTCTTGTACAGTAAAAGCGTGGAAGTTGTTTGGGTCTTGAAACAGCCCATCATCGCCAGCCACTTCAAGAAGCGCCGGGATTGAATAGACAAAATCAGAACCGTCTATATGTAAAACAATGATTGGAGTTTTTGGATTGAGTTCACTTTCTGGCATTTGTGCAACTGGGAAGTAAATTTTCTCGGTACGAAAATATAATTCAGGGCTTGCCTTGCGATACCTCTTTTTTAATTGCTTGTTCGGCCCGAGTGCTGTAGTGTTTGGATGTTGTGTTGACCAATTTTTCCAACTCACAAGATCGTGAGGAACTTGAACAAGCGAAACGTCGTCACCACTCATTGATCTGCCAAGCATTGAAGCAAAAAGTTGTTCACCGCCAACCTCTTCTTGAAGTGGATAAAACAACATGCCCCCATTGCCAACGAGTCCACTGTTTGCAAATTGCAAATCACTTGAACCTATTGTTCTTTCAAAGACAGCAAGATGTCCGCTTGGCCAGTGCCAAATGATTGAAATTGGCACGCCACCAAGCGTGTCGTTTACTATCTCATGGACATGTAAAAAATGAAGTGGATACGCGCGTGTTTCTCCATTCATTGTAATCCCCACGACAATATCTTTGCTTACGACAAGTGGGTCACGCTTGGAACTGTTTCTTTGTTTTATTTCTTCCGGCGAAAGAATAATTGGTTCTGTGACGACAGGGGACATGTTTCGGTGACGCATCGCGGGAACCACTAAATCCCTGCTTATTTGTAGATTGGAGAGGTCAAATTTGTACGATTCGATGGTTTGGTTGTCACCTGGTGGGAGGTTCGTCATCCGCAGTACTGCTGGTGCAATTGCCCATGCAACGATGCCAAGCAGGACGATGCCTGTCATCACAAGTACCCAACCGCCACCGCGGAATGTTAGCCGTATATTTTGATCAGTCATGATGTACCTGTAAGTGTTACCGTAAAGTTAACATATTCCCTTGTGAACAACATTAATATAAAGAGCAGTGGAAGGTATGCAATGCTTGCAAGAAACATACGCATTGCCGTTGTGTTGTTTGGATTGCGCCAAAATTTGTAGGATACATAAGTGAACCACGCACTGAGTAGTGATCCTCCAATTGCGAAGAGGGGAGAAGCAACGCCTTCACTTGTGAAAAGTAAACAGAGTGGAATCAAACAAACTGCTGCAAGCACACTTACTCGACCAGTTAACTCGCCCTCGGAGTCTAGGGATGGCAGCATCGTAAATCCACCATGTTCGTAATCGTCCTTGTACTTCCAAGCGAGTGCAAGGAAGTGCGGAATTTGCCATAAAAACAAAATGCCCGCTAAAATCCAAGCGCCGCCGCTGAGCGTTTCAACTGCAGCGACCCAGCCAAGAAGGGGAGGGAATGCTCCAACGATTGCGCCAATGAAGGTGTTGTATGTCGTTCTTGGCTTGAGAGGCGTATAGACAAACACATACGTCAGAATTGTGAGCAGCGAAACGCCGGCCGCAGCTGGATTTGCTCCAAAGGCGAGTGTGGCGAGTCCACCATATGTAAGAAGTACTCCAACAACAAAAGCGTGCACAGTTGAGATTCGACCAGATGGAATTGGGCGATTTTGCGTCCGAGCCATCGACGCATCTCGTTTCTGTTCAAAGAGTTGATTCCAGGTTGCTGCTGCGGCTGCACTTAATGTAGTACCAATAACCGTCCACAGAAATGCAAGCCAATCAATACCGAGTTCACTTGCCATAACAAAAGCAACAGCGGTGCTCATGACCACGAGCAAGCTCAACTTAATTTTTGTTAACTCACAATAGGCTTGAATGAGACCTTGTTGTCCGTCTTTGTCATGCTCTATGTGGATTGTAGTTTCTTGGTCATTCATAATTGTGCCTCAACTAAGGTAGTATATGTATCTTTCATTATGAAAACACAAAACTCAATTGCAAGAACACTCACTTTATCATTTGCTGCAACAACAGCGATGTGGATGTTGAGTTACATCTCTCTTTTATTCGCCGGCCCCGCAAGTGGCGAGGTACTTTTTGTTCTTGCAGGGCTTAGTTTGGTTCTCGCTGGGGTCATACATACTAGATGTGGCGGCAGCTCAGCACAAAGTCTTTGGATTGGCGGGATATCAGCTTTTTTGAACCTCATGTTGCTCGGCAGCATGATTGGTGGGAGCGAGGAAGTGATTTCAAAAGGCTTCCTGTGGTTTGGCATCTTGCTTGGTGGCTCAATAGGATTGACCTTTACTGGTGCGAGAATTGGTCGATACATGGGGCCGTGTTCAAAAGCAGTTGATTGGCAATACGAATTTTTTGTTATGGCTTCCGTGTTGGTATTTCTAATGCTCGTAACTGGTGGATTGGTGACTGGACTTGAAGCTGGCCTTGCAGTGCCGGATTGGCCAAACAGTTACGGACATAACATGTTGTTGTACCCGTTGACAGAAATGGTTTCGCCTGAAAACGAAGGTGTGTTCTTTGAACATGCGCACAGGCTCACTGGCATGTACGTCGGGCTTGCCTCGCTTGTGATGGTTGTTGTTGCATGGCGGTGGAGTTCCAACTGCGTTGTTCGCGCAGTTGCGACACTTGTGTTTTTGATGGTATGCACCCAAGGGCTGCTTGGTGGGCTACGCGTGACTGGGCATTTGACAATGAGTCAAGATCGGGAAATGCTCAGCCCAAATCTTTGGATCGGTGTTTTGCATGGGGTTGTTGGGCAACTGATTTTTGCAGGATTTGTTTGGATTGCAGCGATGATGTCGCCTACTTGGCAGAATTGTTCTGTTGACAACAATGCAGATAAAAAAGACGTTCGTCTTGGCTGGATTTTAGTCTCCGCGATGGTCTTGCAGCTGGTACTCGGTGCGGTCTACCGCCACATGCTAGGAGATGAAACACTTGCACCAAAAGCCACGCACATTTTATATACACATATTTTTGTTGCGTTTGTTGTGCTTCTAGTGGTTGTTCTTTTTGGACTACGACTTGTAGCTCGAGAAAACACGGTGTTGAACACATACGGCAAATTATTGCTCGCCCTCGTTGGATTGCAGTTGTTGTTAGGGGGAGGTGCCCTCATCGCGATCCTTCTAAATTCGGGAAGTTCGATCCCCGTGTACGAAGTTGTGCTCACAACACTGCATCAAGCAAACGGCGCGTTACTTCTTGGCGCAAGTGTCGCAAGTTTGGCTTGGGTAAGAAGGACATCCCGCGTACAATAAAAATATGCTTACAGCTCTTCTTATCGTATCGGCATTATTTGTAGACCCAGTCCCCGCAGTCGAACCATCCACCACAGAGCTCAAATTCTCCGTCACGCATGACGGTGATGGAGGCGATTCAGTCTCTGGGCGTTTGTACATTATGTTGACAAAAGGAAAGATTCCCCTACTCGGCGGGCCGAATTGGATGCACGCCGAACCTTTCTATTCTCTTGATGTAGAAAATTGGGCAAAGGATACTCCGCTCATAGTTGCTGAAAACGCAAGGAATATGTCAGGGCCTCCATCGTCAATAGGCGAAGGCCCATGGAAAGCCGTTGCACTCTTGCGTCGGAATCAAGACTCATCAAAACTTGCAGCGGTTGGGGGTTTGTATGGACCGGGAGTTTCGTTTGAAGGAAATGGACAAACAGCAGGTACTGTAGAGTTGGTCATCGACAACCCAGTTCCTGAACGAAGTTGGAAATTACATAAGAACTTACGTCTGATCGAAACAAAAAGTGATTTGCTCAGCGACTTTTATGGAAGAAATATAGACCATGGGGCGTGTGTCATCGTTCCGGACGACTACGATCCAGATCGAGAAGAACCATATCCAGTGATGTATTGGATTGGTGGATTTGGTAGCGATCATTACGGTGGGCGATTTATGAAAATGATGTACACCGCTTCGTATTACGATGACCAAGTATGCAGAGTGATTCTCAATGCAGACTGTTACGGCGGGCATCATGTCTTTGCTGATTCAGAAAACAATGGACCGCGAATGACAGCCTTGATGGAAGAGTTCATTCCTTTTTTAGAAAAAAAATATAACCTTGGCGGCTCAGCAGAAAAGAGATACTTGTCGGGCCATTCTTCCGGTGGTTGGTCTTCGCTTTGGTTGCTCATTCAAAACCCAGACTTTTTTGATGGTGTTTGGTCACTTGCTCCAGATCCACTTGATTTCCATTATTTTCAAACAGCAGACTTGTATGAAGAAAATGCAAATATGCTTTTTGATAAAGATGGGAATCCAAGACCAATTGCAAGAATGGGCGAACAGGCGGTGTTGTTTGCACCAGAATTTTCTAAGATGGAAGAGGTACTTGTCGACGGTGGACAACTTGGGTCTTTTGAGTGGGTTTTTAGTCAAAAAGGTGAAGATGGCAGACCCCTAAAAATGTATGACCGAGAAACTGGTGCAGTGAGTCCAGAAGTTGTGGAACATTGGAAACAGTACGACATCAGGAAAGTTCTTGAAGATAACTGGGAGGAACTTGCGCCGAAACTTTCTGGGAAGATTAATATTATTGCAGGCGGACTAGATACGTTTTATCTCGAACAACCAGTCATTGATCTTGGTGCGTTTTTTCAAGAGAAAAATTTTGACGCAATGATTCGAGTAGTTGAAGGCGGAGATCATGGCGCAGTTTTCAGAGGAATGGTTATTGTTGAAATGGACGAATGGTTTGCACGCAGGCTTGGATTAACAAACTTTCAAGCGCCAATGGTTGGGCCAGAACCAGTCCAATGATGCGTGAAGGAAAACGCGCACGTGACGGTGAGAAGTGGATCGAAGAATCCAAAGAAGGACCGTATCAATTTGTTGAGTCTACATCTTCAGAAGATTTGATTTCAATTTCAAATGGGACTGTGACAGTTCGTGCAACGATGGATGAACTTATAGACGCAATGGCAGCGCTCGTGTTTACAGAAGCAAGTTCAAGTGTTTCACAGTTTGGTGATTTTCAACTTGCACTCAGTGATGCCGATTCCTTACTCCCTTTATACGAACGACTGATGTACGACCCGAACGTTCGGGGCTTGCCTTGGCTATGTACACACCTGTGGCAAATGAAAGAAAGTTCGGAAGGTATCATCGAAGAAACAATTGTAAACCACGCAGATATTCCAGAAGATCAAATACACGCAGATCTCCCGGTGCAAATAGAAGAGGAACCTGCGCCACGCATTGATTGTTGTGTTGTTGACGATACATCAAATGTTCCAACAGATTTACAAATACGGAAAATTATTCTGATTGCAACAAGTGTTGAGGCGTGCGAAGTTTTCGCTCAATCGAACAGTGAATTTACTGTTTGTGGGTTCGTGTTGCAAGAAAATCAGTAAGAATTTCTGCGGCTGCGAGCGCATCTCTCACACGTTTTTTTTGTTTGTGTGTTCGACCGCTCTGTGACAAATGCTCTTCCGCTGCTACCGAAGTAAGCCGTTCATCTTGGTAGTGGATTTTCAGTGAAGTTTGCGATGCAATTTTTTCGCCAAACTCCTTGGTAAGTTTTGCTCTTGGTCCAACAGTGCCATCCATATCTAGTGGAAGTCCAAGAACGATCGCTTCTGCGCCATGTTCGCCAATTGCTTTTTCGATTGCAGCAAGAAGCAGGGGACCGATTGGAATTTCTAATACAACAAGTGGGTGCACAATGTTGGGATCTTCATCTGCAATGGCAAGTCCCGTGCGTTTGTCTCCCAGATCTACTGCAAGAAATCTCATTGTAATTTTGGGTCAACCTTTGTGTGCATTTCTTTGACCCTTTGTGCTTCTGATGCAGGAAATACAAGTGTTGCATCTTTTGTATGAATCACACACAGGTCATCGCACCCAATCATGGTGATTGCGTGCGTGGGATCGTCCGACACAGCAAGCGTGCGATTGCAATCGATCGTGTAACTGCTTGTGTCGCTGCAATTGCCATTTTTGTCTGGTGTCAGTGTTTCTCCGTAGCTTGGCCACGAACCAACATCTAACCATTCCACATCCATGGGCACAGTGCATATTGAAATGTTTGCATCACTTCCTGCCGGTTCCATCATGCCATAGTCAACACTAATTTTTGGAAGTGTTGGGTAAACGCGTGCAAGTACTTCTTCTTGCTGCGGTGTGCCCCACGCTTCGCCAATGAGCGCGAGTCCCGCTGCGGACTCTGGTTGCATTCTTGTGATCGCATCAAGAACGGTTTTGCAATGAAATACAAACATGCCGCTGTTCCATGCAAAATTTCCAGATGCTACATATTCTTCGGCCGTCGCAAGGTCTGGCTTCTCTACGAAACGTTTGCAAGCATTTGCGCCCTCAGCAATGGTGTTACCAAGTTCAACATATCCGTACCCAGTAGCAGGGAATGTAGGTGTGATGCCAAAGGTGACAAACCGCGTGGGATCTTCTTCAACCAATGAAAAACCAACGTCAAGACATTTTGCAAATTCTTGTTGCGGGCGAATGATGTGATCCGCGGTGAGAACAGCGAAAATTGCATTTGGATCAAGTTTGTGTAACACAGTTGCGGTAAAACCAACTGCGTTGAGGGTGTCGCGTCCTTCGGGCTCACCGATGAGTTGTGCAGGAGAAAAGTTTGGCAACGATTGGCAAATAACATCACAATGTTTTTGGCCTGTGCAAATCCAACGATTTGTAGGGTCAACAGTTCCATCGAGTCTTTCGGCGGCAATTTGTAGAAGAGATTTGCCCTCAAAGAGCGGAATGAGTTGTTTGGGAGTTTCGCCACGGCTCATCGGCCACAACCGCGTTCCGCTCCCACCAGCCATAATCATTGCATGTCTCATTGTGATCCTTTAATTTGGAATGAAGTTTGAACAAGTTGATCTGCAGTTTCAATTGTTGGCTCTCTGTCTATTGCAAGCCGCACAAGTTTTCGAGCATCTCGGGGAGATTCGCCAAGTTGTATAAGCATTGCAATAGCATCTTCGCCAAAAGTTGGGATTTTGACTTCGATATTTGGCATAACATCACCAATGTAATTGTCTATTTTCCCGCTGAGTTCAGCGATGATTGTTTCAGCAGAACGTTTTCCAATTTCGGGCAATGAAACCAACGCAGAAGAATCTTTGTTTGCGATGGCAGCTGCGATTTCTCCAAAGGGTCGAATCAAAGCGCGAAGTGCTTTTCGGTTTCCGATTCCTTTTACCGTTGTAAAGAGTTGAAAAAAGTCACGATCTCTATCGCATGAAAAACCAATAAGTCTTGGAATGAACGATGAGCCCTGCGATTGTCCTTCCAAGTAATGCATTGTGTGAAACTCGATCAAACTGCCAAGCTGATCAAGTAGTTTTTCGACATCTGCGGAAGGGATGAGCAATTCGTACGTGATCGCTTCAACAGCAACCATTGCTTTGCCTTCTTCGATAGCAACAAGATTTCCACGTAGTCGAGTAATCACACTGTTAGTTTACCAATGGCCAACGAGTTATTTCAGCAATGCGGCTCCGAAGTTCGTTGGTTATCTCTTTTCCCGTTGCATTTTCGGGATAAGAGCGGAGTTCAACGAATTTCACTGTTGAATGAGATCGCTCTATCAACGCCTTTGCCATATCGTCGTTTTGGGGTGTGCCATCGACGATGGCGAGAAGGACTTTGGCATTGGTTTTGGCGATCATCGCACCGGCGCCTTCTAAAAATGGGTGCACAGCATTTCGTGGTTCTTTGATTCCGCCTTCTGGGAAGATGCCGATGACACCATTGTTGCGAAGATGGCGAAGCGCAGTGCGAAGCCCTGCGGTGTCATTTCCATCTCGGGCAACGGGAATAATCTCGCCAAGTTTCCACACAAAATCGGCGGCAGGGAGCATAAATTCTTCCGCCATGAGCCAGCGAATTTTAAAACGGCATTTTGCTTGCACCAATAGAGGGTCAATTGGGCTTTGGTGGTTGCATATTACGACGAGCGGTCCCGCTGCGAGGGTATCTGGGACAATTTCGGTTCCTGATGCCCTGAGTCGATGAAAAAAATGGACGTATGCCCAGTTTAGAAACCAAACTATCGCAGACGGACCATCGCCCATTACCCGTCGTCCCATTGCAGGAAGTGCAAGCCAATAGATCATTGCCATGATCAAAAGCCACACTGCAACCCCATACACAATCCATTCTGATATCACACTTCCATGCTACCACAAGACCGCGGGTGAATAAATTTAGACCGCGGGTGAATTAATCGCATCAGTTTGCCCCGATAGAATCAAGTTGCATAGTTTGCGATTATCTCACCAGGGGTCTGACCCCCGGACCTGACCCCGGGGTCTGACCCCCGGACCTGACCCCCGGACCTG
>JACNLW010000059.1 GCA_014381305.1 Planctomycetota bacterium | reverse complement strand
TAAAACTGTGTACACCATTCCCATTTGGAGCATCGCCGATTCCTGCAACTTGGCCAGATTCGTTGATTGCAGAAACGTAGCAATCTCCATCGCTAATACAACCAAGGTCCCATGCATCGTATGGGCTTGGGACAGCAATGATGCTTGCGACGATCATAGAAGTAGTTGTAATGAACATCGGAAAAGTCCTTTCTCTGTGAGTGGCACCATTGCCACCAAGACAACAAGCGTAGGATGCCACCCCGACCCGCAATTAGCATGGCACATTATTCCTCAAAATGCAAGAAAAAAACTCACCCCCGAATAAACTCACCGGGGGTGAGTTTATTCGGGGGCGGGGGTGAGTTTATTTGCAAGCGGCGGAGACAAGTACCTCTGCGGAGGTTTTTTCAAGGACTTCGTCGATGGTGACATCGGGTGCGAGTTCAGTGATTTCGAATCGTCGCTTGTCTTCACGCATCTCCATGACGCAAAGGTCGGTGATGATCATGTTGACACATTGAAGTCCAGTCAGCGGGAGGGTGCAGGATGGGATCAGTTTTGGATCACCCTTGCGGGTCACGTGATCCATGATAACCACGACTTTGTTGACACCCGCAACGAGATCCATCGCGCCGCCCATACCCTTGATCATTTTGCCTGGAATCATCCAGTTTGCGATATCACCTTCTTGCGAAATTTCCATTGCTCCAAGAATGGCAAGGTCAATGTGCCCACCGCGAATCATTGCGAAGGAATCAGCCGAGGAAAAGAAACTCGCTCCCGGAACGGCCGTGACAGTTTGCTTTCCCGCATTGATGAGGTCTGCATCTACAGCATCGTCAGTTGGAAACTCGCCCATGCCAAGCAATCCGTTTTCGGACTGCAGCCAAACTTCCATCCCGTCAGGTACATAGTTGGCGACAAGGGTGGGCATTCCAATCCCTAAATTCACATAAAAGCCGTCTCGTAATTCTTGAGCGGCACGCTTGGCAATTCCGTTTCGATCTAATGGCATGGGTGAATAATACCACCTCTTAGTGTGCTAGAATACGGAGATGACTACAACACTTACAAATCTCATCGATCACCCACTCGTCGTTGACCCCTCTGAGGCTACCGACGACCATTTCATTTCCTACAACCCAGCAACTGGCGAAGCAATTGCAGCTGTTCGAAAGCAAACGACTGCAGAATACAATGACCAAATCGCCCGTTCGAACGCTGTTTTTAAAGAATGGCGAATGTTGCCTGCACCAAAACGCGGCGAACTCGTGCGTCGAATTGGCAACGCATTCCGAGAATACGAACGTCCACTTGGTGAACTTGTCTCCATGGAATGCGGAAAAATTATCGCAGAAGGCATTGGCGAAGTTGTCGAATGTATCGACATCGCAGATTTTGCCGTTGGTCTCTCTCGGCAACTCTACGGTTTGACAATCGCTTCTGAGCGCCCGCGTCACGCGATGATGGAACAGTGGCAACCACTTGGAACCATCGGCGTGATTTCTGCATTCAATTTCCCCGTTGCAGTGTGGGCATGGAACTCGATGCTCGCAGCAGTTTGCGGTGACACAACCGTATGGAAACCTAGTGACATTACGCCGCTCACAGCAATTGCAATGACCAATGTTGCACACGAAGTCATGCGAAACCAAGATATATTCACTCCAGAAAATGGCGATCCTTGCGATGTGTTTGGTTTGGTCATTGGAACAGTTGAAGAAGTTGGTGAACCAATGCTTGCTGATCGTCGATTGCCATTGATCAGCGCAACAGGTTCTTGCAGAATGGGCCGACGTGTCGGTGAAGTTGTTGGCGGTCGCCTCGGGCGTTCGTTACTTGAACTTGGTGGGAACAACGCAATCATCGTCATGGAAGATGCAGATTTAGACATGGTTATTCGCGGCACTCTTTTTGGTGCGGTCGGAACAGCAGGGCAGCGGTGCACATCCACTCGTCGCGTTCTTTGTCACGAATCAGTTGTTGATGAGGTCACAAACGGTTTACTCAAAGCATACACCCAAGTTTCAATTGGAAATCCTCTTGATGATGCAACACTCATGGGTCCGCTCATCAATCAAGCTTCTGTTGACAACATGCGTGCGTCAATCGAACAAGCAAAAGCAGAAGGATGCGAAATTCTTTGCGGCGGCGTCGAAGGAATTGAACGAATGGCGGACCGCGATGGTCACTATGTTGAGCCAACAATTATTCGCGTGCCAAAAGGCACAATGCCAGAAGTAGTTAAAGAAGAAACATTCGCACCAATTTTGTATATCTTTACGATCAGTGATCTTGATGAAGCCCTTGCGATGCACAACGATGTAGACCAAGGGTTAAGCAGCGCAATCTTTACAAACTCCATGCGAAACGCAGGTCGTTTTCTTTCACCCGAAGGTTCTGATTGCGGCATCGCAAATGTCAACATTGGCACAAGCGGCGCCGAAATCGGCGGCGCGTTTGGTGGCGAAAAAGACACGGGCGGTGGTCGTGAATCTGGATCAGATGCGTGGAAGGCGTACATGCGACGGCAAACATGCACGACGAACTGGAGCGATGAAATGCCACTTGCCCAAGGTATTGAATTCGGTTGATACATCTTCGAAGACCAGCAACGTTGCACATCGATGAAGGGGTGTGGGTACCGCCCGCAGCAACGTTGGACGAAATAGACAAGCGATGGGATTCGATGTGTGCATCGAATCCCGCTTGTTTTGATGGCGAGTTGTTGCATGTTCTTGGTGCGCAGCGAAATGGTTGCGGTGGCGCAAACGTACATCTGATTCCATGTTCATATAGATTTTTTGCGGTACAAAACGATGCTTTTGATCTTGGCGTTCGTTCGCTTGGGGCGAAGGGAATAACATCTTTTCACGGACAGTATTTGTGGGGCAAACGCAGTGGTTCCGTTTTACATTATCAAAACATGTGGGAACTTGCACCTGCGGGTTGTGTTGAGCCGGCGGTAAAACCAGCAGTTGTGATTGAAAAAGAACTACAAGAAGAAACGGGTTTGCGCCTTGCGCGGCCTCCAAAAGAAATCGCGCTGGTACAGGATCCAATTGCTAGAACATGGGAATTGATTTACGAGCTGCAGGTTACAAATAATGCACTTGGTGGCAACCACGAATACACAGAACTGACTTGGCGCGAAAGTGGTGACGCACCGATAGATCGAAGTCCGATTACTGACGAATTATTAAGATTACTTGACGTCTAAATACTGAACGACACTTTTTACATCGTTCATGATTTGTGGAGTGACGCGGATGGTGAAACTTGCACCCATTTCGCATCGAGCAGTTCGTGTTGCTCGTGGACGGTCAAACCAAACTCGACCAGCACGAATGGTGTGCTTGATGTCTTTTTGCTTACGGCGACGTTGGAGCATTTTGAGATCACGCTTTTTGTCATCTTGCATCCACATGAGACGCTCAATGGTCTTCTTTGCAGCAGGGCGAGTTGGCACTGTTGCGATAGTGAAGGTCATTTCAGTATTTGGGACGATTTGGTCTTTTGTAGTTGCTGACATTGGTAACTCCGTTTCGAGCCACGTATTATATCAATAGAAGACAATGAGGTAAAGCCTGTATGCGAAAGTTGTCTATAAGGGTACAATTCGGTGCTTAAACCACGTCAAAAGGCAATTTGGTATGACTACAGCAAATAAAGACAAAAAAAACATTCTTCCATCTGTTTCAGTCCGTTTTTGCGGCGACAGTGGGGACGGCATGCAGCTGACGGGTTCTCATTTTACAGATGAGGTTGCCCTTGCTGGAAACGACTTTGCTACTGCTCCCGATTTTCCTGCTGAGATACGAGCGCCGCGGGGTACCACCTTTGGTGTGTCAGGATACCAAGTGCAATTTTCAAGTTCAGAAATTCACACTCCAGGTGATCTTGTAAATGCGATGGTCGCGATGAACCCCGCAGGGTTTAAAACAAATCTCGAATATGTTGAACCCGGCGGAATTGTCATTGTCAACGCTGACGAATTTAACAAAAGTAATTTCAAGAAGTGCGGATATGAAGAAGGGTACAACCCTCTTGATGATGAAATCATCAACGCGAAATATAAAATTTGTCGTGTGCCGATGTCTCGTTTAACTCGCGAATCTCTTGCAAGTGATTCGGATGATGTTTCAGTAAAAGATATTGACCGGTGCAGAAACATGTTTGCCCTAGGCATTGTTTCTTGGTTGTATTCTCGTGAAATTGATTCGACAATTGAACGGTTACAAAATTATTTCGGGAAAGTGAAAAATAAACCTGAAATTGCCGAGCTCAACGAAAAAGCAATCAAGGCCGGGTATTACTTCGGCGAAACTGCTGAATTTTTCCCGTCGCAGTATGAAGTTGCGCCTGCAAAGTTAAAATCTGGAGAATATAGACGGATTTCTGGGAATGAAGCAATCGTTCTGGGGCTTACAGTTGCAGCAACAAAAGTGGAAAAGCCAATTGTGTACGCAAGTTATCCAATTACTCCAGCGTCCGAAGTTTTGCACGGCCTTGCTCGGTTGAAACAATTTGGTATTCGCACCTTCCAAGCAGAAGATGAAATTGCTGCAGTGATGGTTGCAATCGGTGCTTCATTTGCAGGTGACATAGGAGTGACTGGCACTTCGGGTCCTGGTCTTGCATTGAAATCAGAAGCAATTGGTCTTGCGGTGATGATGGAACTACCATTAATAGTAGTGAACGTACAACGTGCAGGTCCAGCGACGGGCATGCCAACAAAAACTGAACAATCTGACTTGTTGCAAACAATGTTTGGTCGTCCGGGTGAATGCCCAGTAATTGTTGTCTCAGCATCAAGTCCAGGGAATTGTTTTCACATGGCGATTGAGGCGGTTCGTTTATCAATGCGTGCGATGTGCCCAGTGATCTTTTTGTCGGAAGGTGGACTAGGAAACGCAGCTGAGCCGTGGTTGATTCCAGATATTTCGAAGATTCCAAAGATTGAAGTTACGCATCCTGTTGCAACAGAAGAAGAGTTCCTCCCATATCTACGAGATGAAGAGACAGGTGCACGTCCTTGGGCTACTCCCGGAACGCCTGGGTTAGAACATAGAGTTGGTGGACTCGAAAAGCAAGACGGGACTGGTGACGTTTCCTATGATCATGACAATCATGCATTGATGACAAAATATCGAGCAGAAAAAATACAAAAATTACAAGACGTTATCCCTGACTTAGAAGTTGAAGGAAGTGGTGACACACTCATTTTGGGCTGGGGTGGAACTCGCGGAAGCATTTTGACAGCAGCGTCGATGCTCAAAGAACGCGGCATAGAAGTTGCTACAGCGCATCTTCATTACATTAATCCACTTCCAAAAAATCTAGGCCATATTTTGAAATCATTTGACAAAGTAATTATGCCTGAAATGAACAGCGGTCAACTGCGTATGTTGCTTCGAAGCGAATTCCTTGTAGATATTGCAGGAATTCAAAATCATTGTGGACGTTCATTCTTTGCAGAAGAACTTACAGATGAAATCGAATCGATTTTGAACGGAGGTACAGCATGAACGACGTTGCACTGCCAACCTATAAGGCAAAGGACTTTGCCAGCGACCAAGATGTTCGTTGGTGTCCCGGCTGCGGCGATTATGCAGTCCTTACTGCGATGAAGAAAATGGCTGCGGATCTTGGTGTGAAGCGAGAAGATTTTGTCTTTGTTTCTGGCATTGGCTGCGCAGCAAGATTTCCGTATTACATGAACACGTACGGTGCACACACAGTGCACGGTCGATCACCCGCCTTTGCAACTGGTGTGAAAATTGCAAACCCAGACCTTAAAGTTTTCCTCATCTCTGGTGACGGCGATCTTTTATCAATTGGTGGCAATCATACGATGCACGCGTTGCGTCGGAATATTGATATTAATATTGTGCTGCTAAACAATAAAATTTACGGGTTGACCAAAGGTCAATATTCACCGACGAGTGAAGTTGGCAAGGTGACAAAGTCAACTCCTCATGGTTCGTTGGATGAGCCAATTAACCCAATTACAATTGCACTTGCAAGTGGCGGCACATTCGTCGCTCGATCGATTGATGTTGATGTCAAGGGGTTGAACACGCTGATTACACGTGGTGCAAAACACAAAGGTACTTCATTTATCGAGGTGTACCAAGATTGTAATGTGTTCAATCATCAAGCATGGTTTTATGCATCACAAAAAGATACTCGCCCCGAAAATACTATTGTTCTTGAGCACGGAAAACCTTTGGTTTTCGGCATTGAGAATGACAAGGGCATCCGCCGAAAAGGCGACACTGTCGAAGTTGTTACACTTGGAAATGAGTTTACTGAAGCAGATTTGCTTGTGCACGATGAAAACAATTTATCTCAAGCGTTTCTGTTAAGCCAATTGTGTTATCCAGAGTTTCCTGAACCAATGGGTGTGTTCTATGTTGATGAAACTCGTCCTTCGTATAATGATCAATTGCACAATCAAGTTGATGAAGTGAAGGAAAAACACGGCGAAGCGGATTTGCAGAAACTTGTCACGGGTTCAAACACTTGGACAGTTGCGTAACATTTATGAATACAGTTGATGTTATTGTTATCGGTGGTGGACATGCTGGTGTGGAAGCAGCGTGGGCTGCTTCTTCGGTTTTACCAAATGGCAAGATTGCATTTGTAACCATGGACCCCAGAAAAATTGGTGTCATGTCCTGCAACCCTGCAATCGGTGGGCTTGGTAAGGGGCAAATTGTCCGCGAGATTGATGCACTCGGTGGTGTGATGGCAAGGGCAATTGATGCAACTGGCATCATGTTTAAGATGTTGAATACTTCTAAAGGCCCAGCTGTTTGGGGACCCCGCGCGCAAGCGGACA
>JACNLW010000099.1 GCA_014381305.1 Planctomycetota bacterium | reverse complement strand
ATTGTCGCAAGATCAATGCCGCAGCTCAATATATTTAGCATCGGTTTACCGCTTCGTATTCTCGTTGGGTTACTCGTTCTTGTTGGCGGACTTGCGTTTATTGGTCAAACGATGGAAACGTATTTGCCTCTTGGAATTAAACCAGTAAGCGCATGGGCGGGAGTTGGTTAATGGCATACGATCGTCAAGAAGCAACCGAGCAACCCACAACGACTCGTCTCAAACGTGCGAGAGAACAAGGGCAAGTTGCACGAAGTAGTGATTTGTCATCTTCGCTGCTTTCTCTCGTTGCCATTGGCTTTGCACTGTATTGGTTTCCAAATATGGTTGCTGCAGTAGAGGTGCTTCTTTCCAATGGCATGTCATATTCTTCACAAAATCCGAGTCTTTTACTCATTGAATCTGGACAGTCTCTTTTGCACATTCTCTGGTTGCCATGCCTCGTTCTTTTTGTGGCAGCTGTTTTTTCTAGTGTGATTCAAGTTGGAGGTCTTTTTGCTCCTATCGCAGCGAAGTTTGACTTCCACAGAATAGACCCTATTTCGGGATGGACCCGTTTGTGGGGCAGTCATGGGTGGATGAATCTTTTGTTTTCATGTTGTAAATTAACAGCAGCTGTACTCGCTGCAGGCGCAGTAGGGTGGTCCTACAAGACCGAACTTTTGTCGGTCTCGAATGGCGAGTTGGTTTCGAGTTTTACATTAATCGGAATGATTGCCGGAAAGATGGTCTTTGCATCTGCAGGTAGTCTGTTTGTGTTGGGATTGATTGACGTTGCTTGGCAACGGTATCAGTGGAAATCAAATTTAAAAATGACACGGCAAGAAGTAATCACAGAACGAAAAGAGCAACATGGAAACGCAAGTATTCGTAGAACAGTGCCAATGTCTAAATACTCGAGTGATCGAATTGTCCCATCTCTGATTCTCGTTGGGAAAGCAATTGCTATTTCGATTCGATGGAATCCAACAACAATGACTTCGCCGGTTGTTCTTGCGTTTATTGGTGAGGGTGAGATCGGTTTACTTGTTGAGAAGGCAAAATCGCAAAACATTCCTGTTGATATGAATCATTGGTTATGCAGCCGGATCGAACAAAGTTGTGACGCTGGCACAGCGGTACCGCCATCATTACACAGTGAAATTGCATCGGTGCTTACGATTGGGAGGAGAAAAATCGCATGCGTGTGAATACAAATACTTTTGAAAAATTCTTGGCACAAGTAGTAAGTCGTAGGCACTATCTCGTCCCAGGATTGATGTTAAGTTTGGTTGCCGTTCTTGTTGTTCCATTGCCACCAGCAATGCTAGACGTACTACTTGCGGCAAATATCTCACTTGCCGCAGTTATTTTGCTCACGACGATTTACACGAAAAGTCCTTTGGATTTCAGTGTGTTTCCAGCACTTTTACTTATCACAACACTTGGTCGTCTTGTGCTGAATGTTGCATCGACCCGATTGATTCTTTCAGCAGATGCAAGTTCGCCCGAAGCAGCGGTTGGGATGGCAGGGCACGTCATCGAAGCGTTCGGTGGCTTTGTCGCTGGCTCAAGTATTATTGTTGGTGCAATTATCTTTTTGATACTTGTAATTGTGCAGTTTGTCGTTGTGACTAAAGGTGCAACTCGCATGAGTGAAGTTGCTGCGCGTTTTACTCTCGATGCGATGCCCGGTCGTCAGATGGCAATTGACGCAGATCTTTCTGCTGGATTGATAGAAGAACGCGAAGCGACAGATCGCCGCGACCGTGTGTTGCGGGAAGCAGATTTTTACGGTGCGATGGATGGTGCAAGTAAGTTCGTTCGCGGCGACGCAATCGCAGGCCTTGTTATTATTGTCGTGAACATTGTCGGCGGTTTAGGTGTCGGTATTATTGAGCGAGGATGGTCGCCCGGTGCTACGTTCGATTTGTTCACTCGTTTGACGATTGGTGATGGTCTCGCCAGTCAAATTCCATCTTTTCTTATTGCAGTTGCAGCAGGCTTAATTGTTGCAAGAGCGGGTGATCGCCGCCCACTTGGCATGGAGATTCCTACACAACTTGTTTCACAACCAGCTGCGCTTGCACTTGTTGCTAGTTTTCTCATTGTGCTTTCTATCTTGACACCATTGCCAACTTTGCCGTTATTGGTTCTTGCAGCCGTGTTAGGAGGTCTTGCTTGGTCGTCGCATCAGCAGCGAGTTGAAGAAGAACTTCAAGAGATAGAAGAAGAGCCAAAATTGATTCCAGAAACGGATACAGCTGTACCTGTCGTTGATACATTGCAAGTGGAACTTGGAATAGGTTTGCTTTCACTTGCACAAGTTGAGCAGGGCGGTCAACTTCTTGAGAGGTTCTCAGCAGTACGAGCGTCTGTGTCGCAAGAACTTGGACTCGTAGTTCCGCCGATTCGGGTTTTAGATAATGTTAATCTTGCTAACTTTTCATACAGAATTAAAATACGAGGCGGCATCGTCGGCGAAGGGATACTCCATCGCGATCGAGAAATGGTTGTTGTTAGTGAAGATGTAGGCAGGGGACTTGACGGCATTCGCGAGAAGGAACCAGTTTTTGGTTTGTCTGCACTCTGGGTTTCAAAAGATCGCAGAGAAGAAGTTCGTGAACTTGGATTGACAAGTATTGATGCGCTTTCAGTTTTAGTGACGCATCTCTCTCAAGTTGTCACAAACCATGCATCCGAACTCATTTCTTGGGAAGAAGTCTCACGCCTGATTGATGGCTTAAAACAAACATCACCAAGACTTGTTGAAGAAACGATGGGTGGGGAGTTGACAGTTTCAAGAGTACATCGAATTCTGAAATTGTTGCTTTCAGAACATGTTTCAATCATTGACATGGAAACAATCATCGAAATTGCAGCGGATCACGCAAACAGTTCACTTGATACATGTGTTGAGAAAATACGCGTCGCACTTAGAAGACAGATTTGTTCGCAAGTTTCATCGCCAAACGCAGATGGAAAACAGTCAATCCAGTGCATCACACTTCCACCGGCAATTGAATCGGCCTTACACAGAAATACGTACGCAGACTTGCAACCCAAGACGCTCGCCTCGGCGCTATCTCATGCTGCTGCTCCAATTGTCAATGAAGGACGACCCGCGGTAGTCGTTGTCTCTTCAGATGCTGCTCGGAGGTTTTTACGGGACGCAGTTGCGAAGTTTGACGCATCGATTGTCGTTCTTAGCCAGCAAGAGATTGTCACCGAAGTCGATTTGGAAATTGTAGGTACGATTGATGTTGTTTCACGTGCGTCATAGCGTGTAATCAAAGGTATGATGACAGGTCATGAGTAGTAAAAAACGTACAACTGAATCAACAGCAGCAACCAAGGAAGACCGTCAAAAGACAGTTGCGTATGCGCGGGCACTCCTTGGAGAGCAAAAAGATACATTTGTTAGTAGTACGAAAATTGAAGAGCGAATCGACGAAATTAAATCGATGGTTGGCGAGGTTCTCGAGCATGGGTCTGCTGGTTGGTTGTCTCCAGCGCTTGCCCAATCACATGCGTGGCTTGTATCACAGGGTGTTCCCGATGATGATGCCACAACCATTGTGCAACGGGCTGGGGAAGGGTCTGACGTCGACAGAGAAACACTACATCAGCGATTGATTGAAACTTTTTTAGCAAGGTTGCCCTCGTGCGCATTGCCGCCCCGCAGGGAACCTGGGCAACGAGCAGTGATTGCTTTGATTGGTCCTACAGGCGTTGGAAAGACAACGACAATTGCAAAACTTGCAACACGGTTTCGGTTACAACAAGGCCGACGCGTTGCATTGATCACTGCAGACACATATCGAATTGCGGCGGTTGATCAGCTGCAAAAGTACGCAGAACTTGTTGATGCTTCATTTTATGTTGCAAGCACAAAGCAGCAGATGCGTGAAACAATTGCGTCTATCAACGATGTAGATGTTATTTTGATTGATACAGCTGGGCGGAGTCGAACTGACGGTGATCGAATTCAAGAAACAGGTGAAATTGTTGCAGCCGCGCAACCGACTGAGCGACACCTTGTGTTGTCTGCCGCAACTTCTCTGACAGCAACACGGAGAGCTGCAGAGAGTTTTATGGTGACAGATTGCGATCGCGTCATTGTGACAAAGTTAGACGAAGCAGTTTCACTTGGTGAAATTATTACAACTCTTACCGAACTTCAGTTGCCTGTGAGTTGGTGTACAAATGGGCAAGATGTTTCTGCGAATATTGAACCCGCAAAAATTGAACGTCTTGTCGAATCACTGTTGCCAGTAGGTTGCATCGCATGATTGAGAAGGCGAGCGTTGACGATTCGAATTACAAGCCCCGCCGACCGGGGCGTGCGATTGTTGTAACTTCTGGAAAAGGGGGCGTTGGTAAAACAAATATTTCCGTGAACCTTGCTGTAGCACTCAGTCAGCTCGGGCGCAAAGTGACAGTGATGGACGCAGATCTTGGAATGGCAAATGCAGATGTTCTTTGCGACTTGACATTGCGAAGTGGTCTTGAAGATGTTGTTTCTGGAAAAAAGAAGTTAGATGAGATTGCTGTGTATGCGCCGGGTGGCTTTCAGTTACTTCCAGGTGCTGGGGGTGTTCCTTCGATTGCCGACTTGCCTCAAGTAGATCGGAATCGTTTGATCGATGCACTTGCAAGACTTGAAGCAAGAAACGATTATTTGATCGTTGACACTGGTGCGGGAATTGGCGCTTCTGTCATGGGATTCGTTGCTGCTGTTGAACGAGTTCTTGTCGTGACAACGCCGGAGCCAACAGCGATCACGGATGCATACGCGATGTTAAAAACGATTCGAAAGCGAAGACCAAGTGCGCGAGCGAGGTTGGTAGTGAATCAAGTTGATTCGCTTGCTGAGGGTGTGGCAGTACATGCGCGCATCGATCGGGCTTGTCGGCGGTTTTTGGGCGTTGGGATCGGGTTTGCGGGATCAATTCCAAAAGATTCTCAAATTCCACTCGCGGTAAGGCGCCGATCACCATTATTGATTAGCGCTCCAAAATCTCCCTCAGCAAAGGCAATTCGAAGGCTAGCTGC
This sequence comes from Planctomycetota bacterium, assembly GCA_014381305.1. GTDB lineage: Bacteria > Planctomycetota > Phycisphaerae > Phycisphaerales > SM1A02. The sequence continues at coordinate 1,896 of JACNLW010000099.1, read as the reverse complement.
TTCTATTGACGGTTCACCTGTCCAAGCACAGCGATCATTTCTCTCGTTTTTGATGCGTTCTTGACTCAGAAATCCCTAAATACATATTTTACGACCGATAACCGGTTGGGGTTATTCGGTTTATGACGTCCCTGCACGGCTGACGATTTGTCTTCGTCAATGGTGGCAAATCACTATTTCTCCACCTTTGAGAGGTTCATTCTCGGACTTATGTGTCCTTGATCTGCGTGGAGTTCCGCTTCTGTTTTATATTTTTTATGCATATTAGTTGAGCGAACCGGAATTGAATGTGATCTTCTAGTAGGAGTACTTCGTACTTTATTTTCTCTTTATGTCAAACAATTTCCCAACACCATTTACCAAAACCTCTTCTGCGCGGTATAGTCTTGGCAACATCGATGCCAAGGATCGGCAGGATGTTACAAGTCCGTGTATCGATTTAGAAGATGCAGGACAAAAAATGTTAGGGTCAAGGAGTCGACCAATGCCAAGTGCAACAGTATCAAAAACAAAACAAGATACGAAATCTCAGTACACATTTACTGGAAAAGTCCCTAAAGGCTTAGACAAGATTGTGGCAACCCCTCGTGGCGATATGGAATTGCTCCATGTTTGGCTGACGTACAAAGCGGAAGGAACGCAGGAGTGGCGTAATGTTCTTATTGAACAGTACCTCACCCTTGTTCGATATACCGCAGAGCGTTTGCATTACAAATTGCCATCTGAGGTTGACGTCGACGATCTTTATTCAGCAGGTGTCTTCGGTTTGATGCATGCGATTAATGCGTATGACCTCTCACGCGGAATTAAATTTGAAACATACTGCACGCAACGCGTCATGGGAGCGATCTACGACGAACTGCGTGCAAACGACTGGGTTCCACGCCTTGTCCGATCTCGAACTGCGAAGGTCGAGCGGGCTCGCAAGGCGATTGAGATGGAAACCGGCGAAAAAGCGACGAATGAAGAAATCATCAAACTGATGGAAGTAGATGAGAACGAGTTTGAAAAACTCGATCGTGATTCTCGACCCATCATGATGACGTCGCTCAATCGAAAAGCGTACGACAGCGATTCAAGTCGTGAAGTGACCGAAATTGACGTGATCTCAGATGATCGTCAGGAAAATCCTGTACATGAATTGCAGAAGAAAGATCTGCAACTATTGTTGACCAAGGGACTTTCTCGCGCTGAACATTTGATTGTTGTGTTGTATTACTACGAAGAAATGACCATGAAAGAAATCGGTGCGACGCTCGACCTTTCTGAGTCACGCGTGAGCCAAATGCACTCATCAATTCTTGCTCGTCTTAAAGCACAAATGCAACATCGTTGCAAAGAGTTTTAAGAATTCGAATTGCGTTACCCAAACTGAAAAAGGCCGCGACGAAAGTCGCGGCCTTTTTTTTATGTAAGAATGAATTTAGTCCCAAGCGGCGATGATCGCAAGGATGTCTGCAACGTCAACTACGCCATCGGAGTTCACGTCTTCGCTGCAGCCTTGGCAAACGCCCCAGTTTGCAACAACAGCAAGTAGATCTGCAACATCAACGTGACCGTCACCGTTTACATCTTCAGGAATCGTGTTCATTGGGGTAAGCAAATAGGGGCGGAATGAACCATCGGGATATTCTGCAAGGGCTGAGATAAGCCCGTCATTATTAATCCCTTTTGCATTGGTGATTGTGATGTCAATATCAGGAACGATATAGTTATTTAGGTCATACATTTCGCCATCCATCCAGACAAATCCATGCATGCTACCGTCAGGATATTGTGCTTGACCAACAACATGTCCAAGGTCGTTTATTGCATACGCACGACTTTCGTCGCCACCGAAAGTGCCAAGGTCAATCATGCCAGATTCAAGTGTGTATGAAAACGCATGCCAATATG
>JACNLW010000042.1 GCA_014381305.1 Planctomycetota bacterium | reverse complement strand
GCATGCGTTTCTTGACTCCGAAAGAGACAAAAGAAAACTTGCAAGATCAATTTGGAATATTCAAAGAAAAACATAACTGGGTCATGACTTACTTATATGTGATGACATTTGGATCTTTTATTGGGTACGCAAGTGCATTTCCAAAATTGATTGACGACGTTTTTGTGAAAGCCGGTTCAGATATTCAAACTTCCAATTACATTTGGATTGGCGCAGGTGTTGGTGCGTTGATTCGCCCAGTCGGTGGTTGGATTTCAGATAAGGTTGGTGGTGCGATAGTGACGCAGTGGAGCACTGTCATCATGATTGGTGCAACAGTGGGGGCGGGATATTTTGTTTCGCTTGCAATGGAATCTGATAATCCAGAACAATTCTTTATACCGTTCTTGCTTCTCTTTATTTTGCTCTTTGCGATGACAGGAATTGGCAATGGATCTACCTTTAGAATGATCGGTGTGATCTTTGACCGCGACAAACGCGGCCCAGTTCTGGGCTGGACTTCAGCTATTGCAGCGTATGGCGCATTCATGATTCCAAGGATATTTGGTATCCAAATCAAGGCAGGAACTCCCCAATATGCTCTATATGGCTTTGCGGGCTATTACTTGACATGTTTGGTCGTAAATTGGTGGTTTTATGCTCGTAAAAACGCCGAAATCAAGTGCTAAAAGCGGTATCATCCCCATTTTCAACCGTATTGCCCTTTGAGTTTCTTTGATCTCTGGAGTTCCTTTTATGTCTGATAGCCATGCACCAAATGTACAGCACCACTTTCGTGATATAGCGCATCAACACGATGCGGCGAAATTGGGTATTTGGTTATTCCTCGCGACCGAAATACTTCTCTTTGGCGGACTCTTTTGTGGCTACGCAGTCTTTCGTGCGAATCATCCAGGCTTGTTCGAATGGGGTGAACAATTTTTAGATGAACGGTATGGTGCTGCCAATACAGCCGTTCTCCTTATTAGCAGTTTGACGATGGCAATGGCAATTACATTTGTCCAGAGAGAGCAACGGCGTTTGGCGATGGTATCGCTGGGTATCACGTTTGTTTGCGCTTGTATTTTTATGGCGATCAAGTCGGTGGAGTACGAACATAAATTTCATGATCACTTGGTTGGAGGCATTGCGTTTTACCAAGTTGCGGATCACGAAGGTGGTGGCGGTGACCACGTTGCAGTTGCAGCACATGGCGACGAAGCCAAGGGCAAAAAACTTTGGAATGCAACGTGTCGTTCCTGTCACGGTGTAGCCGGCGAGGGAGTCCCAGGACAGGGAACTGTTCTCAATACAAGTGAGTTCGTCCACGACCACTCCGATCAGGAACTCGTAGACTTTGTGATGGTTGGTCGGCCGGCAAACGCGCCTGACAGTGTTTTGTTTTTACAAATGCCACCAAAGGGTGGTAATCCAATGTTGAAAGAGACAGACATTCTCGACATTATCACCTATGTTCGAACATTGGAAATTGCACCAACTGCTGGGGATGTTGCAGAAGAAGTAACACAAGAAGAAACAGTTGTTGAAGAAGTCGTTGCAGTTCCAAGCGACGATAGTGAAGAAACCTTTATGGATTCACTCCCACGTTCGTCTGTTCCACATGCAATGGCATCACCAGAGGGACTCGCCCCAGAAGGTGCAGCCGAAGCACAGAAAATGGCTGTGTATAAAAGACCAGAGGTTCCTCAAACAGATGAGAATCGTCCAGCAAATGCACATCTCTTCTTTGGTTTATATTTCCTTATGACAGGTCTACATGGTATTCACGTTCTCGTTGGCATGATCGTAATCGGTTGGTTGATGTGGAGATTACAACGAGGCCATTTCAACAAACAATACTACGCACCGGTCGAGTGTGGTGGTTTGTATTGGCATATCGTTGATGTGATTTGGATTTTCCTCTTCCCACTCTGGTATTTGATCGCTTGAATCAGATTTCTAAGTCCTCGGCGGGAGTTCTCTTTGCTATCAGTTCGTACTTGTGGTGGGCGTTTGCAACCCCGATTTACTTTAAAATTTTTAAGGAAGTTCCAATTGTAGAGCTCGTCATTTGGAGAGTTCTTTCTGGCTTGCCGTTGTTGTTAATAATTCTATTTTTTAGAAAGAATATCACTTCGTGCTATAAAGTACTGTGTAATAAAAAAACATTGCTCCTTCTCTTGTTTTCTACTTTTCTCATTTCAGTGAATTGGACTGTCTATGTTATTTCTGTTGTGACAGACCGCTTGCTTGATAGTAGCCTTGGATTTTATATCAGCCCGCTTGTAACAGTTGCTTTTGGATTTCTATTCTTGGGAGAACGTTTAAGAAAACTCCAAATCATTGCAGTTGTGGTTGCATTTATTGGAGTTGCTTACCTTACGATTTCGCAAGGTTCGCTCCCATGGATTTCTGTAACACTCGGCTTTGTCTTTGCTATGTACGGTTTGGTGAGAAAAGTTATGGGGGTTGGTTCAATAGAAGGTTTGGCTGTAGAAATGACATTTACACTGCCCGTTTGTATCGCGTTGCAGTGGTGGTTGTTTTCAACCGAAACAGCAGAGATTATTGCAGGTAATTGGTTTATCACATCAGGTCTGCTCCTTGGTGGATTTGTCACGATCGTCCCATTGTTGTTATTTGTAAGTGGAGCAAGTCGGCTGAAATTATCATCTGTGGGTATATTGCAATACATCTCACCAACTGGTCAATTTCTTCTTGCGACATTGATTTTTCGCGAACACTTTGGCTTGACCGAAGGTGTGGTCTTTGGATTAATTTGGGTTGCAGTGATGTTGTACTCGTTCGATGCATGGCGTTCATCTTCAGTTGCTGTTGAACCCATGATTGAATAATTACTTGTAACTGTTTGACTCGGAGTCAGTTTGACTCCAAGTCAGCGTAGATCCGAATCAATCGTAGATGAGTTCTGGGGATGGGATGTTGCAGTCGCAATCGCATTCGCAATCGTCGTCGTCGTCACTTTCTTCATCGTCGTCATCGTCGTCTTCATCATCGTCGTCGTCACTATCTTCATCATCGTCGTCGTCGTCACCGTCACTATTTACATCGTCGCATTCATCGTCGCCATCACTATCCTCATCGTCGTCGTCATCGCTCTGATGGCAGCAACAACTACAAGCGTCGTCTATATCATTATCTTCATATTCGTCATCATCAGTTGGAAGATCCCCATCGAAAGGTGCATGGTGTGATTCGCCGTTTCCCTGAATCAATCGACAGACCAGCGCGCCATCTATTTGTCCGTTGTTGAATTGTATGCTCGCGTTGGGTGCTAAAATTGTTCCTTTCCATCCAATACTATTCATTTGTATAGAAACAGAATCTGGAAAGTTCCACAATACACTCGTTTCATCACAACCATTCAACGTAGGCTGAAAATTATTGAGTTGCATCGTTTGATGATCCACATTGACAAGCACAGTTGATCCTTGCGGCACAGTAATTGACATTCCCCAAAGTGGGTTGAGATCGCTTTGTGTGAGGAAAAACACATTGAGTTCACTATCTGTTCCAACCATTGAGAGTTGACCCCAGCTGTTTGAAACACTCCCATTTGCTGTCGCTAAAAATAAGTCATCTGATAATTCTTGAAGTTCAATTTCTGCATCATCGAAATCGATTGAAACTGAATCTCCAACAGTACCGTTTGGATATCCCACATTCAACAGCGTAGTTGGACCAGCAGCTTGAATGTTGCCATTAAAGTTTTGACCATTGTTCCAAGTTAAGTTTCCTGCAACAATGAGATCGTCACGCGTTCCGTTTGAGTTAGAAAGACCCGAACCCACACCAAAATTGTTGTACGTTGCAGGGCCTCCAACAGCAACTCGCCCAGTGCAGTCGGTGTTGTTTGCTTGATAACTCTCGATAGTAAAAATCGTGAATCCATCCGCCGGTCCGAGTCCACTGCCATTTGCGAAGGATGATACGAGGATTGTTGAGGAAAGAAAAACGAAAGATTGTGGAGTAAACATAGAATCTCTTTCGCCAGTAAATCGCTCGGAAGAGAGCAAAAAACTGCGTAGGGGTCGGCTTGTGCCATGATTTAGGTTCTAGCCCCTGAAAAATCCCTATGAATGGTACAGAAAAACCCAGAAAAAATTGGCAATATTTCACTTTTGTGGTACGTTTGATTTCTTCGAAAGGAAAGAAATATGCATATTTTACACAAAATTGCCGTTTTATCTTCTGTTTTATTTGGTTCGGCTCTTTTTGCAATGCCATACGGTTTAGGCTGTGCAACTGATATTGATAGCGATGGTGACGTCGGTGTCGGCGATGTTCTGGCGGTAATCGATGCGTGGGGGAGCACGAATGAGAACGCAGATTGCAATGGCGATGGAATTGTCAATGTAGGCGATATCTTGATGCTTATTGCTGAATAGGGCGCTGATTGCGAGTCCATTCATCCTTTTGTGGATAACACTGTTGTGACTTTTGATTATGACAACGGTTTTATTGTGATCCAAACAAATGGTCTCCCAAGCCATCCAACTGGTCCATTCGATGGTTCCACTGGTTGCTGGAATCCAAATACCGCAACTGCTCAAGATCGAACGTACCAGATTCCAATGCATGCAACACCAACGGACAACCCAGCAGTTGAGTACTTTGATCAATTCGGTCCAGTTTCAGTTGCTGTCAACGGCGTACCACTATATAACCCATACGATGCTGGAGGTGTTGATGCGCCAAGCACAATTTGCTTTGACGATTACAACGGGCACCCACAACTCATGGGTGAATATCATTACCACCAATGGTCACCGGCACTTGATGCGATGGATACTGATGGTCACAGTGGTGTGATTGGATATTCTTTTGACGGATACCCTATTTTTGGTCCATGGGAAACTGACGGTGTTGACGCACACAGCGATATGCAACATCCACTTGATGATTGCCATGGGCACAGTGATTCCATTCGAGGATACCACTACCACGCTTCCCTTCCTTATAGCGAAGATCCAAATGGATTCCCTTGGCTTCAAGGTTGCTATGCTGGCGAACCAGAAATGTCAAACTTTGACGGCGGCGGTGACGGCGGCGGTGGCGGTGGGGGTTGCGACGCTTGTGCAACAAACCAAATTCCTCCAACCGTGTGCAACTGTGTGCATACAGCGCCCGGCTATGAATATTGCTGCACGAATTGGGACGCAGCGTGCCAAGCGTATGCAGACGAATTTTGTGGCGCGGGTTTTGCTCCACCTGAACCACCTTCTTTTGAATCAACTCGTAAAAGAAAATAATGAGAATTATTTTCGTAACTCTCCTCATCGCAACCGCTCAATTGAGCGGTTGTGCTGTTTCAAAAAAGAATACTTTGGTACATGGAAAAAGCGGAGAAGTCGAGGTTGTTGTGTTTAGCAGTACAGATTGTCCGATTGCAAATGCTCTTGCACCAGAAATCGAACGGATTCACAACGACCTACAACAGCGTGGTGGGAAAATGCAACTTGTCCATGTGTGGGAAGGTCGGACATACACAGATGCAAATGATCATGCAAAAGATTTTGGGTTAACGATGGATATTGTTGTCGATATAGATCACCAATTTGTGAAACAGTTTAATGCAACAGTTACTCCAGAAGCAGTTGTGATTCGATATGATGAAAACAACAACCCTGTCATTATCTATCAGGGGCTAATCAATAATTTGTTTGATTCTCCCGGAAATCGCCGCGATGAAGCAACCAAGCATTATCTTCGGGAGGCAATCGATGCAGCATTTGCAAGTACAAAAGTTGAACCTTCTTACCGAAAACCAACTGGTTGTGTGATTGAGAAAATGCAATGATTGAAATCGTGTTTGCTCTTGTCGTTGCACAAGAAGAACCAACAGGTCCAACATGGACCAAAGATGTGCATCCAATTATTCAAAACAATTGTATGCCATGCCACGATGTAGGTGGTGCTGGAGCATTTCACTTGTTAAGTTACGATGATGTTGCAGGCCGAGCATCGTTTATTGTTGAATTGACAAGTGCGGGAGTGATGCCGCCTTGGATTGTGGACGATGCAGGATTGCAGGTAAGGCACAAGCGTGACATTTCCAAAGAAGAAATTGCAACAATTCAAAAATGGATTGATGCCGATAAGCCAAGGGGAGAAACTTCTGAACTTGTGATTTGTGGCGGTGGGTTGATTGTTCCTGATGAAACAGGTAAAACCAATCCAAACACGCCATGGATTATTCCTGCAGAGAGTGAAACTCGGTGGCATACTGGTATTCGAGATAAGCAAACGTTCGTGTTGCCAATCAAAAACGCATCACCTATGCACGTGACATCGGTGCGATTTAAAACGACTGCCCCGCGCGCAGTGCAAATGGTTGCATTTGTCTTTGATCATCAGGGCAGGGGACGCACGTTTGACAGTTGGGATCCAGATGAACCGGGCTACGAGATGATGGGCGACATCGGATGGGTGCCATCGGGCACGCACGGAAAAATTGGACCCGGAAACGGCGCAGTGCAATTGCCCAAAGGATTCCACTGGGAGGTTCCAGCGAATGTAGATTTCATTGCAGAGACGCACTTCCGACCTCGAGGAAAACAAGAAAAACTTTCATGCTCTGTTGAAATCAATACGGATGCAACCGAAGATTCACGCGCTGTTCAAGAAATAATTACGATGGTTCGGCGCGTCTACATCGAACCCGAAGACGATGCATACGAAGTCGGCGAAACTATCGTCGTCCCTGTTGCTGTTGATGTCATCGGTATCACACCAAGAGCGGGTGCAGAATGTTCATCGATGAAAATTGAATCAGCCAACACAACGCTGTTTTCCATTTCAAGTTGGGACCCCCATTATGGCGAGACAGTTTTTTTCGAAGAACCATTTCGACTTGTTGCAGGCGACAAACTGACATCGACATGGAAGTACAACAACAGCGAATCGAACCCTCGAAATCCATTTGTGCCTTCACAAC
>JACNLW010000097.1 GCA_014381305.1 Planctomycetota bacterium | reverse complement strand
GCGACACCTTCCAAGAACTCGGTGTGACATGGACAATAGTTCCAGCACCAGGTGCCATGGCACTTCTTGGTCTCGCTGGTTTAGCTGGACGCCGTCGTCGACGTTGATTCGTAGATGACACATCAGTGCTTTTGCACTGAAGCATTTCGATGCAAAAACGCACCGCCGCAGTCATGACTGCGGCGGTGTTCTTTTATGCATTGAAACAAAGACATGTCACGTGCGGGATCTCAAACACTGAAAATCAAGTTTAAAACACTGTTTTTCCACCATAAAAATAGTATAAAAAGCAAAACCTGTGAAACTTTTCATTGCATTTGCCCGAATAGAAGATAGATTGGTATTCTTTAATAGGTCACAGAAGAGAAGATATGAAAATAGTTTTACTTACAACAATTATTGGCTTCACAACTCTTTCATTCGCTGAAATCACTATCTCGGGAACAGTTCGGGATGCAACCACGCTTGAACCTGTCGCGAATGCGCTCATCACTTTACAGGCAACTACCACACGAACCACCACCGAAATTGACGGAACCTATTCACTCACTATTCCCGGAGAAAATGGTTCAATTATTGTCGCTGCTGGAAAAGGTTACTTTAACACACCAACAACCTTTAATGGATCCCCATCTGCTCTTGACATCAATGTGGTTCCTGTTCCTCAATATGACAATCCGGGATACTCACTTATGGATTCAGCTTCGTGTGGTTTGTGCCACCCAGAGCAATTAAGCGATTGGGAAGATTCTCCAATGCAGAGGGCCGGCATCAACACGTGGGTGCACGATATTTATGCGGGTAACGGAAGTGCAGGCGGGATGGGTGGTTTTGTCTACCTACGCGATTCAGTTTGGGCGGAATCAAACCCCGCTTCTGAATGTTCGTCATGCCACCAACCCGAATCGTGGATTCCAGAACCATTCACCGCCCTCGAAGGACCAGACGATGTTGGTTACCCCTCGGAGCACGCAATGCACGGTATTTCTTGCGACGTTTGCCATAAAGTTGCAGACGTCGATGTTTCAAAAATAAATCACCCCGGCATTTATCCTGGCGCAGTTACATTCACAAGACCTTATGACGAACAAGTGCAGTACGGATTACTTGGTGATGCAACGTACCACAATCCGATGATGGGACCTTCCTATCAACCGCAGTTGGTTGCAGAAGTATGTGGTACTTGTCACCAAGACAAAAACGATCCACATGAAAATGAATCATTTGACGGTATCGTTTCTGAACCAACCTACATTGAATGGATCGAATCACCCTATGGTGACCCAAACTCTGGCATGTACGCAACGTGTCTTGACTGTCACATGCTGCCAAACGATTCAACAAACGCTTGTGAAGTTTTGTATCCGCCGCTAGAACGAGAAGCTGGGTCACTCCGATCACACATGATTCTCGGATCTACAGCAACATACCTTGACAACTCTGCTGAATTGCTCATTGGCGCAGAAGTTATTGACAGTGAATTGCACGTTGAAGTTGACGTGTTCAACAACGGCGTTGGACACCATCTTCCAACTGGTGTGACCGTACGCAATTGCATTTTGCTAGTTGAAGCGTTTGATAACGACGGGAACACCCTCGATTTTACAGGCGACCAAGTTGTGCACGCACTTGGTGGTGTTGGCGATCCTGCATACGGGTATTACGCGGACCAACCAGGTAAGCTCTTTGCAAAATGCAACCATGGCGAAGACGGAACAGGTCCAACGTTCTACACGGACGCAACTGGAATTATTTTTGACACGCGCATTCCAGCGATGAGTATTGACTCTACAAGTTATTCATTCGAGATGCCTACAGGTGGTGGAGAGATAAGCGTCAAAGCACGCCTCATTTACCGACGCGCCTTCCGCGCTTTTGTTGATGCAAAACAGTGGACAACAGATGGACACGGAAATCCACTCGAAGACATCGAAGCACCACATTACGGGCACCTTATGGAATTGGAAACCCTCACAATCGATGGTGTACTCGTAGGCGATGTCAACGGTGATGGTGTCGTCGATGTTTCAGATATTCTGCTCCTCATCAGCAATTGGGGAACAGATGGTCCTGGCGCTGATCTCGCTGCCCCATTCGATGTGATTGATGTCAGCGATATCCTTTTCATTATTAACAACTGGGGATAACCTCACCCCCGGAAATAAACTCACCCCCGGTGAGTTTATTCTTTGTTAGCGGAAAATATATGGAAACTCACCGGGGGTGAGTTTATTTCAATCAAAATGCATTCAAATCAGTGAGTTCACGTCCAACGACCAATTGGTGCACGGTTTCGGTGCCTTCGTAGGTAATGACAGTTTCAAGGTTCAGCATGTGGCGGATTGTGCAATACTCGCTGCTCACGCCATTTGCCCCGAGCATATCTCTAGCATCACGAGCAATATCAAGAGCAACACGAACATTATTCCACTTGGCCATCGAAATTTGAGAATGGTGCAACGTGCCAGCATCTTTCATCCGCCCGAGATGCAAGACGAGCAATTGCGCTGTCGAAATTTTTCGACTCATCTCTGCAAGTCGCATTTGTATTGATTGTGTGGCTGCAAGTGGTTTGCCAAAAAGGTCGCGATCCTTGGTATACGCGAGTACTTCTTCAAAGCACGCGATCGCTGCACCAACTGCACCCCACGCGATCCCGTACCGCGCGTTAGTTAAACAACGAAGCGGACCTGCCAAGCCATTGACGTTTGGCAACATATTTTCTCTTGGAACTCGAACACCTTCAAACATCAAGTTCGAAGTCACTGAAGCGCGAAGTGAATATTTTCGTTCAATATCACTCGTTGAAAAACCCTCTGTCCCTTTTTCTACAATAAACGCACGGCATCCTTCATCAGTCATGGCCCACACAACTGCAATGTCCGCAATTGATCCGTTGGTAATCCACACTTTTTTCCCAGTGATGATCCAGTCATCGCCATCTTTGATCGCTTGCGTCTGCATGTTCGCAAGGTCTGAGCCACCCTGCTCTTCAGTCAAAGCAAAACAACCAATCGCCCTGCCACTTGCAAGCAGTGGCAACCACTTTTCCTGTTGCGCTTTACTCCCAAAATCAGAAATCGGTTGCATCACCAAAGAACATTGCACTGATACAAATGTACGAACACCTGTGTCGCCACGCTCAAGTTCTTGGCAAATCAAACCGTACGAAACATGATTCAATCCCTTGCAGCCAAGCACATCTAATCCTGCTAAATCACTGATGAGTTCTTTTGGAAAAACACCAGAATCAAAGGACTTGCCAGCGTATGGAATCACTTTTTCGTTTACGAATGCTGCCATTTTTAGCTGCAACTTCCTTTCGTCATCTGAAAGAAGGGAAGAAACATTGCAAAAATCTATTGGGTTGGGTTTGTTTTTACTCATTGTGCCTTTGTTCCTAGTTTGTATCATCTACTATTGTAAGGCAGGATTGAACCATGAAACCATCTATGAAAGTCGGTAATACGGCGACAATTACATTTACAGTTGCATCGCATATGCAGCCAGTCTTCGAAGGCGACCTCATTCATCGGGTTTGTTCAACGTGGGATTTGGCACATCAATTTGAACTCGCATCAAGGCATGCGCTCGTTCCACACCTTGAAGCAGGAGAAGAGGGAATCGGCTCAAGAGTTTCGATCGATCACAAAAGCCCAGCAATTCTCGGATCCACCGTTGAAGTCACTGCAACAGTCACAAAAACAGCAGAAACTGAAGTTGTCTGCAACATTGTGGCAACCATCGGCGATCGCATTGTCGCCACTGGCGACCAAATTCAACGGGTTTTTCCAAAAGAAAAAATTGATCAAATCATCGCAAACGCAGATAATTGATCCCCGATACGATAGTGCTATGCCCCAGCAACATTTACTCCATGAAGTAGACGGCAACGTCGCAATCATTCGTATCAACAGACCAAAAGTGCTCAACGCTTTGAGCCTTCCACTAATGAAAGATCTCGCAACGTTGATGGAACAGTACGACGATGATGACAATATCCATGTCATTCTTTTATCCGGTAGTGAACGTGCATGGGCAGCCGGCGCTGACATTGGCGACATGGCAACTGCATCAGCCGATGAAATGCGCAAGCGCGATCAATTTGCAATTTGGGAACAGATTAAAAACATTTCAAAACCGATCGTCGCTGCAGTAAGTGGATTCGCACTCGGTGGGGGTTGCGAACTCATGATGCACTGTGACATCATCATCGCTTCAGAAAATGCACTCTTTGGCCAACCTGAAATCAACCTTGGTATTATTCCTGGCGCTGGTGGAACACAACGGTTCACCCGCGCAGTTGGAAAAGCAACTGCGATGGATGTGGTGCTCAGCGGTCGTTTTCTCTCTGCAAAAGAAGCGCTTTCCTTCGGATTGATCAGCCGTGTTGTTCCAAAAGAACATTGGTTTGAATCGGCTTTGCAAGTTGCAACCCTCGTCGCGACCAAGGGTCCTATTGCCCTTCGCGCAGCGAAAGCCTCTGTTTTGAACGCACAAGAAATGCCGCTCTCACAGGCACTCTCTGAAGAACGAGCGTTTTTTTATGACCTTTTCAATACAAACGATCAAACTGAAGGCATGATTGCCTTCGCTGAAAAACGTAAACCAAACTTCACCGGAACTTAACAATGACAACAGCAGTAACTTTTGAAACAATTGATGTATCTCTCGCAGATGGTGTGTACACCATCACGATGCAACGAGCGGATGTGCTCAATGCATTTGACAATACACTCACAACTGAACTTGCAAAAGCCCTCAAAGATGCATCGCGGAACAAAGCGGTTCGCGTTGTTGTTATAACAGGCAGCGGCAGAGCATTTAGCTCGGGTCAAGATCTTGCTGATCTCAAAGCAAAGTATGTTCCTGGACACGAACCGCACCTTGGTGAAGATCTAAAGAAAAGATACGATCCAATCGTGAAATGTATACACACAATGGAAAAACCCGTCATTGCATCGGTCAATGGCGTTGCTGCTGGTGCGGGTTGTTCACTCGCACTCGCTTGCGATATGCGAATCGCGAGTGAGCACGCTTCGTTCATCGAAGTTTTTGTCAATGTTGGATTAGTCCCAGATTCGGGAAGTACGTGGACACTGCCTCGACTCGTCGGTTTTGGTAGAGCAATGGAACTGTGTTGTACAGGCAGACCAGTCAAAGCAGAAGAAGCACTCGCAATCGGTCTTGTAAACCAAGTTGTTCCTGCAGATGCACTTGAAGAAGCAACCCAAAAATTAGCACGTCGCCTTGCGTCTCTTCCTGCAAAAGCTATTTCATTAACAAAACGATTGTTAAATCAATCATTTGAGAATGATTTTAAAGAACAGCTTTCGCAAGAAGCGTTTGCGCAAGAAACCGCGGGAAGAACACATGACCATTTTGAGGGCGTAGTCGCCTTTATCGAAAAGAGAATGCCAAACTTCACACATGAATGAACCCTATACGCTGTTCTTTGCGTATGATGTAGTAGACCATGACAAATAAAGTACAAAATTCAATTGGCGTCATTGGCGCTGGAACGATGGGCGCGGGTATTGCGCAAGCTGCTGCTGGTGCGGGTTGGCCAGTTATCCTCTTTGACATAGAACAAACACTCGTTGATCAAGCAAAAGATAGTATTACTAAACGGTTTGTCCGCCTTGTTGAAAAAAAACGCATTTCGCAAGAAGAAGCAGCTCATTGTCAAGAAAGAATCACAACAACAATTTCAATGGACGACTTGTCTGATTGTGATTTAATCGTCGAAGCTATTGTTGAAGATTTCGACATTAAAACGAAAGTGCTCACGCAAGTTGGATCCATTGCAAGGGATGCGATCATTGCAACAAACACTTCCTCGCTTTCTGTAACCGATCTTGGAGAAGCGAGCGGTATTGCAGAACGAGTAGTTGGAATGCACTTTTTCAACCCCGCACCAATCATGCCGCTCGTTGAAATTATTCGAGGAGAAAAATCTTCTGAATCTGCCATCCAGCGTGCAACCTTGCTCGCTGAAGCATGGGGCAAAACAGTTGTGCAAGTTTCAGACACACCCGGATTTATTGTAAATAGAGTTGCAAGACCGTACTATTTAGAATCATGGCGGATCATCGAAGATGGTCTTGCAACAGTTGATCAAATTGACGATGCAATGCAAGCCCTAGGTGAGTTTAAAATGGGTCCGTTTATGCTCACCGATTTAATAGGGCAAGACATCAACGTAGCAACGACAAGAAGTGTTTGGCAGCGACTAGGCAACCCAAGTCGTCTCGCACCAAGTGCAAAACAAGAGTCACTCGTTGAACGGGGCAACCTTGGGCGTAAATCCGGCTGCGGCGCGTATGCACACGATGACAAAGACAACAATGTCCCTGCAGTGTTTGTTGAACCACAAGAGTTAGAAATTTCAGAAAACCTTACGAATGCAATCAACAACTTCTGTTTAGAAGCGACTTGCACATCTGGATCGATGTTGGAAAAATACATCTTCGCCCGAGTTCTCGGTGGCATCATGAACGAAGCGATGTGGGCGACTACTGAACATGTTGCCTCTTCAGAAGACATCGATACTGCAATGAAAATGGGTACAAATTACCCACAAGGTCCGCTCGAATGGGCTGCGAAAATCGGCATCGAAAAAATACACTGTTTACTTGCAGCCTTAAATGAGACTGTCGCAGATGATCGTTTCGCAGCACCACCATTTGGCACAGTCTCAGCGAACTAAAGAGTACAATAGGGGCTATGAATAGACGAGTAGCCATTGTTTCTGCCGTACGTACTCCGATTGGACGGTACGGCGGCGCTTTAAGTTCGGTACGGCCTGATGATCTTGCAGCGATCGCAATCAAAGAAGCCGTTGCGAGATCTGGGGTAGACCCACATACCATAGATGATGTGTACATGGGCGCAGCGAATCAGGCAGGAGAAGACAACCGGAATGTTGCGAGGATGGCCGCCCTACTCGCTGGTCTACCGAAAACCGTTCCCGGTTCAACAGTCAACCGGCT
>JACNLW010000024.1 GCA_014381305.1 Planctomycetota bacterium | reverse complement strand
ACAATGGCAAGCATTACAAAAAATAAAATTAACGGTTGTAAGCGAATTGATTTCAGATTTGCGAATAAAAGGCATTATGTTTCTTTAGGCAAGATGACAATGAAACTTGCAAACGAAGTAAAAACAAAAGTGGAGGATATCTTGGCTGCAAAGTTGGCTGGTCATCAGCCATCACCCGCCACTCAGGAATGGATAGTTCAGCAACGAAAAGGCAAAACAGGTTTGATTGAAAAACTTGCAGATTTGGATTTGATCCATCGCGAGTATCGTCCTGATGTCGCGAATACGCTCGACGCGTTCATTGGCTCGTACATCGAAAGTCGTACTGATGTAAAAAGCATAACGCGTAGATTTTATGGGCAAATTAGAAGGCGTCTTGTTGACTACTTTGGTAAAGATCGTAGGCTTTCAGACATTGCAACTGGTGACGCAAAACAGTGGCGTAGGTCATTGCTTGATAGTGGATTGTCTGAGGCAACGACAAACCGTTCTTGTGCGACTGCTATTCAGTTTTTCAATGAAGCAATCGATATGAAGGCAATCACTATGAACCCATTCAAGGGATTGCCAGTAGTTGTGCGTGGCAATCACGACCGTTACCACTTTGTAGACAGACCAACTATTGAGAAGGTAATCGAAGCATGTCCAAGTGCAGAATGGCGTTTGATTGTTGGGTTGGCTCGGTATGCTGGGCTGCGGATTCCGTCAGAAGTGGTTGCGTTGAAGTGGGAGGACATCTCCTTAGATGGCAACACAATGACGATAACGAGCCCCAAGACAGAACACCACGGCAAGGGGAATCGGGTTTGTCCAATCTTCCCAGCATTGCGTCCATTGATTGAAGATGCGAGAGAAGCGGCACCAACGGATTGTGAATTCGTTCTTCAACGCTACAGGAATCCGACGCAAAACCTTCGAACCCACTTTCAACGGATCATCAAAAGGGCAGGAGTTGAACCTTGGGTAAAGTTATGGCAGAACCTTCGGTCATCCTGTGCTACTGAGTTGGCAGATAAGTATCCAGAGCATGTACTTACCAAGTGGCTAGGCAATACTCCAAAGGTTGCAAAAGAACACTATTTCCAAGTAACGGATGAACACTGGATGCGTGCGGTGTTGGATGATTCTATGGGTAAAAATGAAGGATCAAAAAGTGCATCCAAATGCGCATCAGTACCCAGCGGTTTGGGCATGAATCGTGTTGCACAGCGTTTTCGCAGTGAATCTGTAAGTGTAGATGGTGCAAGAAGAAACACCCACATGCAGGAACAGGTAGGTGTTACTCAATGCGCGAGAGAGGACTCGAACCTCCACGGGATTTTACTCCCACCAGCACCTCAAGCTGGCGCGTCTGCCAATTCCGCCACTCGCGCTTAAGGGGATGGGATTGTAGCAGGGAAAAACATCTTCGTCTCTGCTCATCTCCTTGTAGAATGGTCGCGAATGTCAGGTGACAAACTCAAAATTAATGAAATATTTTCATCAATCCAAGGGGAATCTTCTTGGTCGGGACAAGCATGTACTTTTGTTCGATTGCAAGGTTGTCCGTTGCGTTGCCACTATTGCGATACGTCTTATGCCTTTCGAGAAGGGAGTGCATTCTCGTTTGATGAGATCATCGATAAAGTAAAAGAATTGAACATTCCCCTTGTCCAAATTACTGGGGGTGAGCCACTTGCTCAAGAAGCTGTCTATTCATTCATCAGGCAGTTATGTGATTTGGATTACACAGTATTGATAGAAACAAGCGGGGTGTGCAGTTTGTCGAATTGTGATCCAAGGTCACACAAAATTGTAGATATTAAAACTCCAAACAGCGGGGCTGAAAATTCATTCAAAGAATCTAACTACGATTGTCTTTCGATAAATGACGAAGTTAAATTTGTGATTACGAATCGTGAGGATTTTGATTGGTCAGTACAAATAGTAGAAGACCGTAGCCTCGTAGAAAAAGTTCATGCAATCCACTTTTCGCCAGTCATGTTCCAAGAAAGCAATAATGAAATACAAGGTTGCGAAGCGCTCGATACCAAGTTACTCTCGAAATGGATCATTGCTGATGCACCATGGGCACGACTTCAATTGCAAATCCATAAATACATTTGGCCTGCAACGACTCGAGGTGTGTAAAATACTACGATGCGTATAGAAAAAACATTTCGTTTCGAAGCAGCGCATTGGTTGCCCAACGTGCCTGAAGGTCACAAATGCAGGCGAATGCACGGCCATTCTTTTCGAGTCACAGTAGTTGTTGATGGGAAAGTTGACCCTGAAGCAGGATGGGTGATGGATTACGGAATTATTTCTGCAGCTTTTGCGCCACTTGATGCACAACTTGATCATTATCTGTTGAACGAGATCGAAGGGCTTGAAAATCCTACAAGTGAAATGTTGTCGATCTGGATTTGGGATCGGCTCATCGAAGCTCTGCCTTCACTTTTTGAAGTGGTTGTTGAAGAAACTTGTACTTGTCGGTGTGTGTATCGAGGTTGATTACACGTCGTCTCTATCGACAATTGCCAAGTTGATTCGTTCCCCGCGACCTTGCAGTGGATAATCTTTTCTAAGTGGATGTGCGGGATACTCTTTCCACATCAGAATGCGGCGGAGATCAGGATGGTTGCGGAATCTGATTCCAAACATATCAAACACTTCCCGCTCTCTCCATTCAGCACCTTCCCAGATGTCGGTGGAGGAATCCACTACTAGGGCTTCGTCTTCAACTATTCCTGAAGTAGGGATTGAAGGGTCAAGAAAAGTTTTTACCCGTACTCTGTAAGCAGTTTCTGTGTTGGCGAGAATCCACACTACGGAAAAACGACCAAGGGTTTGAGCGGGGTAGTCGAGGTAATCTATTGCTGTGACATCACAAAGTAAATCAAAGTTGCATTCTGGATCATCGCGAAGAAATCGTAAGAGGCGGTGGACCTCTTTAGGATTTGCGATGAGTGATAACTCGTCGCGAAAATCTGTTGATCTAAGAGAAAGATCGGAAAGACCTACTCGCACTCGTTCAAGAATAAGGTTGTTATCTGTTACAGACATAAGCGTGGCGCATTCTACAAGAATCTACTGCGTCGAGGAACCTTGTAATCCATCAATTCTGATTGAATCAATAGCAGGGTCCATGTTCCAAACTATGCTCGTAGCTCGTACTGGATACGGTGTGCCTTCGGTCACAATCGCGACAGTTTTTCCTTCGATTGCAGAAAGTTTCGCCAGCCCAGTTTGTAAGTTGTAGTCAAAGATATCGCAGTCCACTCGTCTTGTGGTCGTTGAAACATACACATTGTCCTCTGCCTTGATCTCTCTGACGTCCATGCCCCGCATCATCACAGTAGATTCATTTTTTTCCGATTGGGCAGTTGTGTTTTTTGAAATTGCGTTGATGGTGTTGGCAGTGAGCATTCCAATCATGCCATCGAGCCCTTTGTGTAACATCTGCACATTGTCTGTCATTCTAATTCGATACAAGTCGTCAGAGATTCTAGTTGTTCTTAAATTGCCGTCCCACGTGAAGTGCGTTGTGCCTCTTCCTGCAAGTGACGACTGGTGTGTAGTGTTCTCTGGTTTGCGATTATCTCTAATAACCATTTCTCCATTGCCTACTGTGTAAAGTTCAGAAGTATCAGTTTCGTATTCGATATGATCTCCACCAATGTAATACAAAACAGGGAGTTCAGTCGGGCGATCTTTTGACCATAGTCGGTGTTCAAACTTCGCTTCTTCCCGTGCGATGACCCGTTGGACTCTTCTCTGGTCCTCTTCAAGTGTTGTGTTTGGTAAGGGATCGTTTGTGAATTCAAACTGTAAGTTTTCACTTTGTATCTCAGTGAGTTCAAGAGAAGATTGCCTGCTTCTTGCAATGACGTTGCCGCGAAAGTCAATGAGACCTCCGTCGTTGTTGAAATGCTGGTCCATTGCCATCGAATCTTCCCACGTCGCACGCATTGATACATGCTGTGCTTTTGGGTCATCAACTGTTTCATCTGGATCAACGTTGACTGAGGGACGCTTTATTCGTTGATCTTGATTCACAAGTAATGGTTGCGTGAGGAATCTGGCTTGACCCGGACCCTCCCAAAGCCCTTTGCCAGTTGAACGATTGATTTTGAACCGTGCATTGTCCCCTCGATCCATGAGCATCCGCTTATATGCAACAACTACATTGCCTTCAAGTTCTGCGATTGATTGATTGATGTCTCCACGAAGTGTGTCGCAAAATGCTCTTCCGCCATCATTGAGTAACACTTGCACATCACCCGTCGCCGTCATTTTGTCTGCTTGCATTGAACCAGCAAAATTTTCAGATTTGTTTTCATCAGGCGCTTCAACGAATGTAACTTCAGCTTTGGTTGCCCAAAGGGTTTGCGTATCACTGATCCCTTTGACATTCCCCGTTGCAATTGCAAGTTCCGGCGAAGATGATCCATCAGCATTTGCAGTAAAAAGAATATCAAGAATGTCGCAAGTAAGTTCACTTTCCTCTGTTGTCATGCGAATATCTTTATTACAAATTACTTGTTTGAGAATACCGCCATCGGATGCATCAGTTGCAGGAGTCATCGTAAAATCAACTCCACCTTGCCAAGTGATTGTTGTTTTGATTCCCGTTTTTGGATGTTGCTCAAGAGATCCATCGCCTACAATTTTCCCCACGCCCGTTTTTTGAGAAATCCAAAGATGATGCGCATACGCAGTTGCATCGTTCATAGTAACTACCGCTTGAGCCGAATCATCTCCAAACAAATCCATCCGATCCTGCTCTATCTCATAGCGAACGACATTGGCTCGAGCGGACATGTCAGATGCATGATCAATGAGAATTGCAGGAGTGTTTGGAGTACCAAAAATTTCAAGCCGTGTTTCCTCAGGAAACGTCGGCGTCAATTTGGCATCATCAAGTGGCAGCATTGTAAGCCCGCCGTTACAGGTAATAATTGTGGGCGTGATATTTGTTGGTGGAAGCGGGGTGGAGAAACTAGATTGATCTGTTGGTTCAACGTTCGCGCCCATGAGCGAGGCGATGATTGTTGCATTTGCAGATAAAGGCGCACTTGGTCTACGAAGGTTAGATTGCACACTGTTCGTTCGAGAAAGTGCAAACGCTATGGTCATTTCGTTGCCGCGAGCTTCCTTGCCTGTAAGAACGTCACCTTGCTTGATGACTACATACTCTGCAAGAGTGAGTAAGTAGTATTGCTCGTTATTTTGAATTGCACCAGCCGAAACGTGGTGTGCAGAAGGTCTGTAAGATTTGTGCACAGAAGGGGGATTCTGAACGCGTGCCGTTTGCGTGCTGTTTTGATACAACGTGATCGAGTCTACCTCTTCTAACCGCAAGTACTCAATTCTACCATTGGTATCGTTAAACCGAATAGCAAGTTGCCTGCCGATGAGAGATGAATGATCTGCAGAAACAATGCGAACTTCACTTTCACATGTAACTTCACCTAAAAAGTTATCAAAACTTGCTTGGGGTGTTGTCATTACAATCGCCGGTGTGTCTGTTTGGGTGTTGATGTTGATTCCTTCAAACAATTCAATCTTGACATTCCCATAGATGTCACCCGATTCAAGCACACGGTTGGGTGCGTTGGCAATTGCAGTGTCTCCTGTGATACGTACAACCCGATTTTCGCTTAAAAAAAGTTCAACATCAGGATCAACCATTTCAATCCACCCAGTTGGCATGTTCGCAGGGGCGGGGTCAAGCGAAGTGCAACGGTATTGCTGCGCGAGATTTCCCAGCGCATCTGTTTGTTGAATCCAACCACCAGAGGAAAGCGCAACACCTACATCTTCGGAAGTGACTTCTGCAATGTCGACAATCTCAGTTTCTGCTTCTAATAAAGCAATAACGTCATCACTTTGCGCTGTGTTTTGGTTTGTTGGCTGGCGATCAGAAAGAGTAAATAATAAAGCGAGAACGAGGATGCAAAAACATCCTGTTACTCCAACTATGATCCAAGTCAGTTTTTTTGCGGCAAACTTCGTTGGGTGTGGTGGTGGTTCAGGAAGGAGTGTGTTTCGAGGAGATTCATTTGTGCTCATGCGATGCGTCCATTCATTGCTGCGCGGTTATAGATTGTTCTGTGTTGATGGCATCTTGCCAACATCCTGTTTCTTTCATAATATGTTCTATGGCATCGCGAACTGCGCCGCGCCCGCCATCTCTGCGTGTGATCCAATTTGAAATATCTTTTACTTCTTGTGCGGCATCATGTACAGCAATTGCGTAGCCGACATGTTGCATCACTGTGATGTCGCCAAGATCGTCTCCTACAAAAGCAGTGTGTGCAGGCATCGCACCAATTTTGGAAAGCGTTTTATCTAGATCTGCAATTTTATCCTTGCTCCCTTGGAGGACATGTTTGATGCCGAGTTCTTTTGCTCTGATATTTACGCAATCTGCTTTGCGGCCGCTAATAAGAATGACTTCGTTTCCTGCTTTGAGCCAAAGAGAAATCCCAAGACCATCGTGCACGTGGAATTTTTTATTTTCTACGCCGGTGTATTGCGTGAAAATTATTGTGCCATCTGTGAGCACTCCATCGACATCAAGAGCAAGAACTGAAATGTTTTCTAGTGTTGTCATATTGATAGTTTAAGAACGTCAACTGCGCCGCCACATTGTAAGTTCATCGCAATGGCTGCTTGGACTGCGTCGGTAGCGATTGATTCTATATCATCCGTTCTGTTGTACAAGGTATAGAGAACACCGATTGCGTATTCACCGCCAGAACCGATTGCGTAATACTTATTGAGTGGAGTGACTCCCATGTCAGAAGCAACGGTAAAGATGCCTCCCGCATTTGCGATCAAAAAAGTAGAGTCCAAATCTCCAAATGGTGAACTGATATTTGCCGCTTGGTCATTTACAAACGTGTAATGGTCATGCAATGCACGCCAGAAGTCTAAGAAAAATGTAAATATTTTGCGGGCACTTGAAAGATCAGGAGTTGGCCGAGTCGAAAGAAAGTCGTTGAGAATATCGTCGTACACAGCCCAGCCAGCGCCTCCAATGAGTGAGTCGCCGATGCGGCCAACTTTGCTTGTGCGTGCATTTTCTTGTGGCATATGTTCAGAATCACCAAAACTTGTAAGCGTGTCAGCTGCCATCACGACGTGGTTGTGTTTTTTGATTGCTACGATTACTGACATGGTTACTCCGTAACGACTTTCATCGCGATAAGGTCTTGGACATCGATCAGTCCTATAGGATTGTTGTGTTCATCGACAACTGGAATTTCATCAACTCGATGTTCAGTGACAAGTTGTTTGGCGTCTCGAACAAGAGCGCTCGTTGGAAGGCGTCTTGGATTTGTTGTTGCAACTTCACCAATAATACAATGCATTGGTTCAGGATTATCAATAACTAATCTTCGGAGATCGCCGTCGGTGAAAATGCCGACGAGTTTGCCATCATCATCAACGAGTAAAATAGCTCCCGCCCTTCGTTTATTGGTTGTAGGCCTTGCAACGCGGAGGGCTTCTCCTACAAGTGTTGAAGTATGCACCGTTGGAAGGTTGTCGCCAACTTTGAATCGTAAAATTTCAGTAATTGCACGTAATCCTGTCCCGAGCATGCCGCCGGGGTGATGCTTGTGGAAATCATCTGCGGAAAAGTTTCGTCTTCTCGCAACGGCGAGCCCAAGTGCGTCTCCAATTGCAAGTGTGGCTGTTGTTGATGCGGTCGGTGCGAGATTGAGCGGACACGCTTCGGTTATCTCGCCAATTGACAGATGAACATCACAAAGTTTCGCAAGGGGTGAATCATTTGAAGAAGAGATGCCGATTCGTGGTACGTTGTCTGTCCTTAAGATTGCAGCTAAATTTATGACTTCTGCAGTTGTGCCAGAATAACTCATAAGAATGACGACATCGTTGGGCTTGATTGAACCGAGGTCGCCATGTACTGCTTCAGAAGGGTGGACAACGTGGGAAGGTTGGCCAATGCTAGAAAATGTTGCTGAGAGCTTCGCGCCAACAAGGCCGGATTTCCCCATGCCACTAAAAATGACGTGCCCCGTACACGATTCGAGAATATCAATCGCTTTGGACCATTGTGCAAGCGTAGTTGCGTTTGCAGCAATTTCATAAGCGACGCGTTGGATCGCGTCAGATTCCGCTTGAAGGACTTCACTGATGAAAGAGGCTTCGGTATCAGGTGCGGATTTTTGATATTGGCGTGGTGCGTTCATAAGGGTTATGATGCAATTGTACCGCAGGAGCGGCAATCAGCACATGATTTTACCACAAGAGCAATTTAGAGTCTCATTAGAAGCCTTCGACGGCCCCCTTGACCTCCTTCTGTACCTCGTGCGTCGTACAGAAGTAGATATTCAGGACATTGAGATCGCGAAGGTCACAGACGAGTATCTCGCAGTGCTCCATCATGCGACAACCATTGATATTGATATGGCAGGCGAGTTTCTCGTGATGGCAGCGACTTTGATTGAGATTAAATCTCGAGCCCTCGTTCCTGCTGACCAGCGCAATGAGGAAGAATCCGATGAATCGACAAGCGAGTCCAAGTTAGACCCTCGAGAGGATTTGATTCGCCAACTTCTCGCTTTTCAACGGATCCGCACTGCTTCTGAGGAACTAGAAAAGAAAAAGTCGTTGTTTGCCTTGCGGTACCGCACGCGTGTACAGATTAAAGAAGTAGAAGTGGAAGAAGAACAATCGCTTGAACTTGATGATGTGCATGTTTTAGATTTAGCAGATGCGTATGAACATATTGCTTCTGCAATTGATTTCGCTCGCCTTGGCGAACATCGGATTGAAATTGACGATACACCAATTGAATTGTGCCAAGAAGATTTGCTTGACAGATTATCACGATCAATTGACGGCACGATTACGTTGCATTCAACATTCGATGGATTGAAAACTGTAGAACGTGTTGGAATGTTTCTCGCAACGCTCGAACTTGTACGAACCGGAAAAGTAACAGTTGCGCAAGAAAGTCAGTGGGGCGAGATCACGATAGAGAAAATCTCTCCTTAGATTCTTTATTTAGCCGCTCTTTTTATAGCTGTAATTTCTTGCGGTAATAAATCTCGCCACTGCCCAGTACTGAGACCCTTTAATTCAAGTGGTCCAATTTGTATGCGTCGCAGACGTTTCACAGGATGTCCAACAATTGCCAGCATCCGCCGAATTTGCCGGTTTCGACCTTCTGATAGTTCAATTTTCAGGAGACTTTTTCCCCGATCAGTTCGGATCAGTTCAATTGATTCTACTTTGGCGCGGCGAGCTTTTTGTTGTTCGTCATGCCTTGTATGCACATCTGATATAAAAATACCCTTACGCAATTTTTCAAGCGTTTCCTGCTCAACGGTTCCTTTGACTGAAACTTCATACACTTTCGTAACTTCGTGTTTTGGGTGCGTAAGTTGGTTTGTAAGTTGTCGATCATTGGTAAGGAGCAAGAGCCCTTGGCTTTCCATGTCGAGCCTGCCGATTGGAAAAATGCGATTCCCAGAATGGTGGTGCACAATATCGCCTACGCAGCGTCGGCCCTCAGGATCGCTCACTGTGCATACAATCCCTCGTGGTTTGTAATACATAATGTACACAGGCTCTGCGTTGAATTTCAATTTTCTATCTTTGACAGTAATTTTATCTTGGGCTATATCAACCCAAGCAGGTAAAAAATCAACCACAGTGCCGTTGACTCTGACTTCGCCTTCTTCGATTAACTCTTCACACTTTCTTCGGGATGCAATGCCCCCGTCAACCATTACTCGTTGCAGACGCACACCCCTTGATGCGTCTTTGTAGATCGCAGTTGGGTCATGATCGCCACTTTTTTTGTCAACATTCCACGCCATTTAGGCTTAGTCTACACGAGATGCGACTATCACCACTCATCAAATGGCTACGATCTGCAATTCATGACCCTTTTGAAGAACTTTCGCGTTGGGAAAAAATGGTTCGCTATATCTGGCAAGTCCTTCGGCAGGGTGCTTCACAACTTTCAGAAGACAGTGCAAGCACAATGGCCGCTGCCCTGACGTACCGAACACTGTTTGGTGTTCTTCCAATGACTGTCGTTGGAGCAGGTGTCGCGAGGGCGATTATGGGAGAGCAACGGTTCGAACAATTCCTCCATGACGCGATCGAAATATCAGGACTTAATCTTGTCAAAATCGCTGAAGATGGACCTACTTCTTCCCTTGGAAGTTGGCTCAGCGATCTTGTCACGAGTGGGATGAATGTGAGTATCGCCGCCCTGACTTGGGTGGGTGTGCTTGTATTGATTTATTCTGCACTTGCCCTCATGGTCAATGTAGAAACATGTTTTAATGTGATCTGCAGAGCCAAGAAGGGGAGATCATGGTTCAAACGTATCCCTACGTATTGGTTTATCTTGACTTTTGGACCAGTTGCAGCAGCGGTTGGTATTTGGGCAGATCAACAAGTTGCTGCAATTATTCAAGAGTACGTTGGCTGGGCGTGGCTACTCTTGATAGCACAGAAGATTTGGAGTTTTCTTCTTTGCTGGGGCGTCCTTATACTCTTGTTTAAAACAGTGCCTACGGTAAAACTCAGTAGTACACCTGTCATGATCGGGGCGGCAGTTGCTGCAATCCTCCTGATGCTTGGGCAGGCAACCCTTGCGTTCTATTTTAATCACGCAATTTCGTTAAAACAAATGTATGGTTCTCTTGGATTACTGCCAATTTTTATGTTTTGGTTGTATCTGATGTGGTTGATTGTCTTGCTCGGATTGCAGGTTGCTTCCATCCTTGAATCTGTTTCAGACCGATAACTTTCGCTCAGTGTGTTCGTCAATGGTTCCTAATTTCGCTAATTATGCGTTTATTTTGATGTTTACTGAAAGGAATCACTTTTTTGACGGTTTTCTGAGTACTAACCCAAGTGGAGCCCAAAAATGACCGAATACACAAACATGAACGGAATCAACAAAACAAGCAATACCTCAAAGAGACGCGCGCTCTTCGTCGAAACCACATTTTCAAACGGCACTGTCTATGCGACGTTGGTCGGTCCAAGAATCGGTGAACGTGAAGCAGCGATCATCGCAAACTCAGTGAACGGCAAACTTCGTGAATACGGATCAAAGGTGAAAAACCTCGTATTGGACTTCAGCGAAGTGCAGTTCATCTCTAGTCTTGGTCTGGGAATGTGCATCGATGTTCGCAATACCGCAGAACAGTGCAAAGCAGGGACTTCAATCGTTGGACTTACAAGCCACTTGCAAGAACTCTTTGAAATGATGCGACTTGATCGTCTCTTCAAAATCAGCGGCGCTGCAAACTCGCCATTTGGCAACGCTGCGTAAGAAAATTTAGTATGAACTTGTATCTACGGCTGTCACTCTGTTCCAAATCATTGTGGCAGCCTGTATCATGCATAGATTATGGGTCTCGAAGATGCCATTCCAGTAGACGGTTACATGACGACGCAAATGAGTCGAGTGATCAATTGGGCACGACGTTCAAGCGTCTGGCCAATGCCTTTTGCAACGGCTTGTTGTGGAATCGAGTTAATGGCGACAGCATCAAGTCGCTTCGATCTTGCGCGTTTCGGGGCAGAGGTGTTTCGGTTCAGTCCACGTCAAGCCGATCTTATGATTGTGGCAGGCAGGGTTTCAGTGAAGATGATGCCAGTGTTACAACGCATTTACCTCCAAATGACCGAACCCAAATGGGTGATATCAATGGGGGCATGCGCTTCGACAGGGGGCGTCTTCGATACGTACGGCGTTGTGCAAGGCGTCGATCAATTCATGCCAGTGGACGTCTACGTGCCGGGTTGTCCGCCAAGACCAGAAATGTTGATAGAAGGTGTGATGGCAATTCAGAAGATCATCGACGAAGACAATATTCCCTACGACGGGGATGGCAAACGAATGCCTCTGGGAGTCGAACTTTTTTCATCTGCAACAGAACCAATCGATGTGACAATCAACAGTTCCGGCGCGTAACAAAGTTTAATCACGCCACAGCAGCACAATTATCTGTTACAACTACACGTAAGATGGTGTCAGCATGACGTACGCAGCGGCTCTTGAACAGCAAGTTCTTGTCCTCAACAGAGGGTACAGCGCTGTTATTGTCGTCCCTGCGAGGGATGCATTTACGCTTCTTTGCAGAGAAGCTGCAGAAATTATTTCAGTTGAAGATGGACACTGGGCAACGTATAACCTTGCAAATTGGATTGACGTTGCAGCGATTCAAAAAGAATTCGAGCCTGCTGCACATTCTTGGATTCGTTTGCCAAGTTTAGAGATCGCCATACCTAAAATTATTCGTTTGCTTGCGTTTGATAAAGTAATTAAGCCGCAGCTGCGTTTAACTCGGCGCAATTTGTACGCCCGTGATAAAAATAAATGCCAATATTGCGGGAAACGATTTTCGTCTTCTGATCTGACATTAGACCATGTCGTGCCTCGTGTGCAAGGTGGGGGAAACTCTTGGACGAATCTTGTTTGTGCATGCTTGCGTTGCAATACCAAAAAGGGTGGGCGAACTCCGCGGCAGGCGAACATGGCGTTAATCACCAAACCATTTAAGCCTGCAAAGTGCGAGTCACTCCGACTTCGTATTGGAAGGCAGCAGTATCAATCTTGGAAAACGTTTTTGAACAACGCGTATTGGACTGTGGAGTTGCGAGAAGAGTAGATTAATGCCGGAAGCAACGCTCGCCAGTGTGGAGTAGCGTGACACCAGCGCTTTCACAGAGATCTATTGTTTCTTGATCTCGAACACTGCCTCCGGGTTGCACAATACATTTAATTCCTGCATCAATTAATAGTTGTGGACCATCCGGAAATGGAAAGAAAGCATCTGACCCAGCAACTGGATTTTTCGCTTTGGCAAGTGCAGTTCCCGCTCGCTGAATTGCATGATTCGCAGCAGAAACCCGATCAACTTGTCCCATCCCACCGCCGATGAGTGAACTATCTGCAACGATTGAAATCGAATTAGATTTTAGGTGGGAGCATGTGATCCAAGCAATCGCGGCATCGTTACACATTGACTTGTTTGGTGTTGGACCAGCCTTGAGATCCCAATTTGAAACTTCAGCGGTGATTGGATGTGCGCTTTGCGTAAGGAATCCACCAACGATGGAACGAAGTTGCCTCCAATGATCTGGGCGGGCATCATTTCCAACTGCGAGCAGGCGTACATTTTTCCAACGATCAGATAGAACTGCTTTTGCTTCGTCAGTGAAGGTTGGGGCGATGATGACTTCAAGAAATTTGTCGCCATGCGCAATTGCGTGAGCAAGAGTTTCATCCACTTTTCCACTGAGGGCGACGATCCCTCCGAATGCTGCAAGCGGGTCACCCTGCCAAGCACGCTGAAATGCCTCAATGAGATCAGTTCCAAATGCTGCACCACATGGATTTGTATGTTTGATAATTGCTGCAGCAGGGCGCGAGGCGTACGCATACAGATCTTGGACGAGTTCGAGCGCTGCGGCTGCATCGATAAGATTGTTGTAACTCAGTGGCTTCCCCGCAACGATATCCGCAGTGACAACGTTCGCTCCTGAAGGAGTATGATTTTTATAGAGATATGCAGTTTGGTTTGGATTTTCACCGTACCGGAGTGTTTGCTCAAGCGTTGCATTGATTTGAATGTTCGTAGAAGTCGCTGCATCTTCTCCGCGCATCCATCCACTGATGATCGTGTCATATTCCGCTGTTCTTGTAAACGCAGCAGTTGCAAGGTCGCGGCGGAGTTCGTGCGTTATTTTTCCATTTGTTGCAGTGACATCTGCGTTCACTAATGCGTACTGCGTGGGATTTGTGACAACAGTGACAAAGTCAAAATTTTTCGCTGCTGAACGAATCATCGCAGGCCCGCCAATATCAATTTGTTCGATCGCTTCTGATGCAGTGACAGATGATTTTGCAATAGTTTGCTCGAAGGGATATAGATCGATACAAATTAAATCAATTGGTGTGATGCCATATTCTTGCATCGCTTCAACATGTGATGGCGTATCTCTTCTGCCTAAAAGCCCGCCATGAATGAGTGGGTGTAATGTTTTGACGCGCCCGTCTAACATTTCAGGGAACCCAGTTACCTTGTCAACTGGAGTTACAGGCAAGCCCGCCTGCTCTAAAACTTTCGCTGTGCCCCCAGTAGAGATGAGTTCAGCACCGTGATCAAACAACATTCTTGCAAAGTCAACAATGCCAGTTTTATCACTGACTGATATCAACGCGCGGTTGATCGGAAGTAAGGATGTCATTTCACTTGTTTCCTGCTTAATTTTGTGAAAGACGAGGGATTAGTTTAATAATCGCATCGTCGTCAGTGATCAAAATGAGATTGCCGTTCTTATCGTCATCTACAAGAACTTCTCTCACTGTTGGAAGTGGCATTGTTCCTGTAATCGACCCATGTTTAGTATCTACTTCCTGCAAAATACGGTTTTGGGTGTCCCAGCATAAGAGTCTATTGTTTGGAGTTGTCGTAATGACTGTGCCTCGGACTTTTTCAGCAGTCCATCTTTTTTCACCAGTGATATCAGGCGCAAATGCGGAAAACGAACTAAGACCAACTCCGGGGATTCTCTGATACAACGCGTCCCCAACAATGACAGGAGAGTCAGTGAGTTCAGCAGTTGTTAAATATTTCCAGCGTGGTCTCCCTGTATGCAAATCAATTGCCCTGAGGTATTGGTCAGTGCCTGCAATGTATACAGTTCCGTTACTGATTGTTGGTGTTGCGACTACTGCGTCGAGAAGTTGGATCATCCAATGCGCGCGTGCTGTTTTAAGGTCAATTGCGGCGAGTGCACCATTGCCTCCTGTTGCAACAATAATGCCGTTACTTAGTGCAGGCGTTGTACTCATCGTATCAGCAATAGAGTATGTTCTTGAAGAGAAACCGATGCCGCAATCGTGCCAGACGAGTTCGCCATTTCTAGACCCATACAACAGTGTCGTGCCTGTAATAATTGCGGAGGTATTGGCGGACCATTGTAACTTCTGAACTGCTTTGTCAGTTGCGCCTTGGATTGGATTTGAAGTGTGCGTTGGTAGATTGCCAGTGTCTGACTCGAATGTGTAAATCACTGCATCTGAATTCACATAAACCTGTCTTGACTTTTCATTTGTGTTGATTCCAAGGAGTCGATAGACATGGTTCCCAACGGGAGAAGACCATCGCCAAGCACCAGAGTCTAGGTCGTAACAAACGAGATGCTCGTATTCGTCGATTGCGTATAACGTGTCGTCTGATAATGTTGCTAATCGTAAATCTTTGGCGGTTTGTTGGTTCACCCAATCAATTCGATAGGAAAGATCTCGTAAATCTGAGAGGTTCACGCCGTGGGTTGAGCCAATTGCTGGGGTACTATTTGACCTATCATCAGATAAAGTCGAAAAACATACGAGACCAACAGTGGCGAAAAAGCAAAGTAAGGGTATCTTGCGCATCTAAAACTCCATTTCAGAATCTACACTTTACAGATCTGAGATGGGCAGTATAGAAGAGTAAGCCCAAAGAGTTAAGTCAATCTGAAGGGATGATGCAATGTTTACTGGATTAGTGGAACGAATTGGAACAATATCAGGATTTGAGAGTATTTCAGCCGGAAAAAGGCTTGTTTTAAGGTGCAAACCTTGGGATTTGCCATTGGTCGCAGGAGAGTCTATCAGTGTCAATGGGTGTTGTCTCACAGTCGTTTCGCACGCATTGGATGGCGAGGAGTTAGTACTCTCATTTGATGTGATCCCCGAATCACTCTCAATGACGACCCTCGGCGAGGCAACGCTTGCTGATGCAGTCAACATCGAAAGAGCCCTGCGTGCAGATGGTCTTCTTGGAGGACATCAAGTACAAGGTCATATTGATGCTATTGAGGACGTAATAGAAGTGAGCGAGGAAGGGGACAAGGAAACACGAGTTCGATGTTCAATGCGAAATGTAGATAAGGACACAGTTGTCCCGAAGGGTTCAATTACGATTGATGGAGTTTCCTTGACAATTGCCGCTGTTGATTCAGATACTTTTGAAGTTGCGCTTGTACCGACTACGCTACGAGAAACGACACTTGGCAGTACAAAAGTTGGAGATCAAGTGAATATTGAAACCGACATCATCGCAAGGACTGTAGTTCGAGTCGTTCGTAATATGAGCAAATAAAACTACGCTGCAATCTTTGCGACATGCGCTGGTGCGTGTAAGCAAAGCATCGTGAGATCATCGTGATGGGTAGTTTTAGTGTCTAACAATTGTTCTACCGCTGCAACAATGTTATTCGTAGCACAACCGATATTGTAAATTGATTGAAGATGTGAAGGGAGGCCGGTTTTCATTGTGCATTCATCGAGTGCATCTTCGAATCCGTCGGAGTAGAAAATGACTCGATCGTCATCACCAATGGTAACGGTCTGTTCAGGAAATTCTGCATCATCAAAGATCCCAAGGAGTGGACCCTGTGACTCAAGTATTTCTGTACCTGAAGAACCCTGCATCCACAAAGCCGCTGGGTGCCCAGCTCCGGCAATCGTAAGTGAACGAGTTTTGCAATTGATCACGCCATACATTGCAGTTGCAAATCTTGCGGTGTCGCCATTCCTATCGAGAATTGCTTTGTTGAGCGTACTCAATACGGCAGAAGGGGAAGTGAAGTTTCCCTCAGCATTCGTTCTACAGCCAGCAAGTGCTTTAGAAATTGCCATTGCTAACATAGCCGCAGGCATGCCATGACCAATTGCATCTGCGATAAAAAATGAAATATGATCATCGTCGAGTTTAGTGATGTCGTACATGTCACCACTGACAACACCTGTCGGTCGCCAAAGCGTGTTGAAGTATATTGAATGGACGGCCTGAGTGTGGGACGACATAAACTCTTGCTGAAGCATTGCGGCGGAGTGTAGATCATCATTGAGTTGATCAATATCTTCTTGCAATGTAGTTCGCATCGTACTCATGAGTCCTACCTTACTGCGTAGAATCGATAATTCATCTTCTCGTTGAAGCATTCCATACAAGATTCCAGAAGCAGTGCTTCCATCTGTACGCATACTTGCAACAATGACATCGAGTTCAGACGTAAGTTCGGCAAGATGCTCTTGGTTGTCGCAGAGGAGAAGTATTGGGATATTTTCAGCATGGAGTTGAAGCAACGTGGGAAGAAGATCGAGCAATGCTTCAACAGTAGCAGCGTGAAGAAAGGCTGCGTCTGGATGATCACTCAACGATTTTGTAAATTTAGGTGGTGCAGTGCCTGCCCAGCAGCGCGCAACATCGATCTGTGGTTGAAAACGAGTAGCGCCAAGTTCTTGGATGAAAATAGTAGGTCGGTACATAGTGAGGTCTGTAATGAGATAACACATATAGGTGTGAAATCTTTCTACTAACAACTCGGTTTATTGATTGTTTCCCAATATCTAGAAGTACACAAGCTCTTCATACAGGAACCGATTATTCCGATTATGCAGCCATCGACTGCCGCAAGGGAGGGTTATCGGGCGATCCCGCGTAAGTTATGTAATTCCAAGGGGATGCGATCGTTAACTTGAAGGTTTAGTCGATCAATTGATCCTTCTTGAAGCTCAATAGCGAACCTTGCAGGGCCCTTTGAATAATAGTGTTTAAGGCGACTCTCGTACTCCCACTGAGATTCTTCAGGTCCTTGCGGTGCTTCAATTTTCATTTCGTGTGTTGCGGTGATTGTGCCCCGTGAATCAAGAAAGAGCAAGTCGATATTGACAAGACAATGAGCCATCCAGAATGATCGTTCTTCTGCTTCAGTAAAAACAAAAAGCATACCTCCATGATCCCGAATCTCCGTTCGATTCATGAGCCCGTTTACTCTTGCTGGCATATCTGTGGAAAGTTCAAGTACAAATGTTTCACCCCCAATTGCAACTTCAACGGAGGTTTGTTTCGCTGAAGTTGTGCAGCCTGTAGTAAACATAAAAAATAACAGTGTTATGATCAGCCGAGTAGCCATTGTTCATCCTCTTTTGTAAAAACGATATCATCTTTATTCAGTTGGTGGATGTCAAATCCATGCAAGAATTCAGATGTTGAGAGTGTTTCGTGCAGAGTTGTCATGTTGCACCATTTCGCAATCAGTCCGATTATTTTTTCAGGTTGCATCCCGTTATTAAAATACGTTAGAAGCCGTGTATCTCCATGCCTTTTTGCTAACCGCAGTCCATCTTCGCCTATAACAAGAGGTAAGTGCCACCACGTCGGTTCTTTGAGCCCAAGTGCGGTGTAGATTTGCGATTGCCATGCGGCCGATTCAAGGAGATCGTGTCCTCGGATGACATCTGTTACGTTTTGCCTTGCGTCATCAATGACAACGGCAAGTTGGTATGCAGGCATGTCATTTTTTGTCCACACGACAAAATCGTTGAGATGGTCAAACTGTTTTTTCCCGAGAAGTTCGTCTTTGAGGACGTGTTGTCGATCATGGACTATAAACCTCCAATTGGTTGGTTCATTATTCCAATTCGAATTATGGGTTTGCACATCTTTGGGTCGTATCACATGTTTGCCGAAAGGGTCGTCTGCATGAGGAGCACTCGCTGCTTGTTCAATTTCTTTTCTCGTGAGGTTGCAATGGTAGATTTGTGAGTGGCTAATGAGGGTGTCAAGACCGTCTTTGTATGGGGAGAGATCTTGGCTTTGGAGTAGTGTTTCGCCATCCCAATCAATGCCAAGCCAAGAAAGTATTGCTTGTGTACTTTCGATACTCGAAAGGTTTATTCTCGGCCCAACAAGATCTTCCATTCGTAAAATGAGTTCCCAATCATTTTTACGGGCGAGCGCCCAATTTATGAGAAAAGAGCACGCGTTCCCAAGGTGGAGTGCACCCGTTGGAGAAGGCGCTAAACGAGAACGCCGAATGCTCACGCTGCAAATTTCTCTTTGACAAGTGTGGCTCTCTTTTCTTGCAATTCGGCTTCGCTGAGATTTCCGTCATATCGCCATTGCAAATGACCATTTTGAATGTCAATAAACAGTTGGTTAATCGTGTTGATCTCAAGATTTGTTATCCGCTCTAGGGAAACGCCAAGTCGCACTCGCCCTAAACAATCCATCGCCTCGTCGAGTGGAAGAATCGTTGCGTTTTCTAAAATGCCTTGCGCTCTAAAAACGCGATCGTCGAGTTTTGCCCCGTATTTCTCAATGATTTTCATTCTCGCGTTGCGTTCATTTTCAATGACAGTTGGGAGGAACTCATCTTCAAGCATCGATCTTAGATCCTCTTCATTGTACCCAAGGGTTACTTGATTACTGAGTTGATACAGGTCTGCAATTGTTTCTGAACCTTCGCCGTGGTAGCCTCGGATGGCAATGGACATCCCCTCACAAGCATTGTAGAGTTGTCTAAAACCTTTTGTAATTCGAAGGGCGGGCAAGTGCATCATCACACTAAAACGTGCACCAGTTCCAACGTTCGTCGGACAAGCGGTAAGGAAACCGAGCTGTTCATCGAATGCATACGCGACAAGCTTTTCCATACGTTGATCCATTGCCATGACATCATTGTGTGCGTTGAGCAAATCGAGCCCTGGCTTAATGGATTGGATACGCAAATGATCTTCTTCGTTAATCATGATGCTCCGCGCGAGTTCTGGTCCAACCATTACCCCGCGGGGGTTGTCTGCATCTGCGAAGTTCGTCGAGATGAGATGGCGCTCTGCGCACATAGCTCGCTCAACTTTTGAAAGTTTGTGAAGATCTACCCAAACAAGTGTAAAGTCATCGTCGCAGTTGCAAGCAGGGGCGAGGAGGAGTTCTACTTCTTCGCAGTCGCCTACTGATGCGCTATTGACAAACGGAAAACCTTCAAGATTTCTTGCGAGTCTCGCTCTTGAACTGAGTACAACATCTCCAAAAGCAGTTGTTCCGCTAGCGTATGGACAGTTAATATTAGGATCAAAGTGCACTGTCATCATCCTTTTGGTGGAGATCTCTGAGCGTGTCTCGGATATCCGCTGCTTCTTCGTATGCTTCCTGCGTAACTGCACGTTCAAGGTCTGAGAGCAATCTTCGAATTGCAATATGACGATCAATATCGGCGCTTGCTCTACGGGGTGATCGACCTACGTGTTGCGTATGTTTCTCTTGCAAGTTCGCAATGACTGGAATAAGTTGTTCTTTAAATGTAACGTAACATTCGGGGCAACCGAGTAGTGCTTTCTCTTTATAGTCAGCAAGTGCCATCCCACAGTCGGGGCAAGTGCTGATTGATGGGGTGAAAGTAAAACCCATCATTTCAGGGGTGAGTGAGATTGAAATGCCATCTGGACCAATATCAATACCCGCTTCTTTGGCATGGTCCTCGCAAAGACTTACTGTTTTTGTGATGCCGTTTGAAACTCTTGTATCGTGATAGATCGCTGGGCGCTTGCAATAGTCACACGTAGTCATGATTGCACCGCTTCACGAGTGGAATTATTGAGTTGCGAGATTGCTGCGCACGATTTAATCAAACCAGCCATCACGTCAAGTCGCTGCATTGTGCTTGCATCGGACGCAGCATTGACTGGGTCAGGGTGGCATTCTAGGAACAGGGCGGGGACGCCGGCAGCGGTTGCGGCACGCGCAAGAAGTGCTGCTCGGTCGGGTCTGCCTGCAGTTTGATTTTTGCCAGCGCCGGGGAGTTGCGTTGAATGCGTTACATCAAAGCAAACGGGAGGGCCAATGTCCATCAGATCTCCAAGACCAATGAAATCATTTACAAGTCTGTTGTATCCAAAGAACGTACCTCGTTCGGTGAGCACTACATCGGTGCAATTTGATTCGCCAAGTTTATGTACAACATGTTTCATTTCATCAGGCGAGATAAACTGCCCTTTTTTAACATTCACTGGTTTGCCAGTTTCAGCACATGCAACAAGTAAGTCAGTTTGCCTGCAAAGGAAAGCAGGAACTTGCAGAATGTCTGCAACCTTCGCAACTTTGGTTGCTTGTACTGCTTCGTGTACGTCTGTTGTGACCGGTACGTGTAGTTCCTCTTTTACATGCTGTAGTATTTCGAGACCCTCGTCGATGCCGGGACCTCGATGAGAAAGCAAACTTGTTCGATTTGCTTTATCGAAACTGCCTTTAAAAATAAAACCGACGCCACAATCTCGGCAAATAGATTGGAGGGTTGATGCAATGTGCATTGCTTGTTCCTTAGATTCAAGAACGCAAGGACCCGCAATGATGAGTAGGGGCGCATCGCTCCCTATTCCGACACCGTTGATTGATGTGAACTTTGACATGCGGTATAGCGTACCAAAGGATAGTGATAGTCCGATAGTTACCGCCAAAAAACTTCCTTTTTTGTGAAATCGGAGGTCTGCTCTTCAGGCGGCGTTCTAAACGCCCGATATTGCAATTGGGGGACGAACGATAGGAATTTAATATATGACACACATGCCACGCGAACCCGAAGCCTTTAGTGAACAAGTTGTTCGAATTTTACGTCGTCATTTTCCAGACCGTGAAATTCGACTTGCAGGTCCTATGGATATTTACCTTGATGGTCGTCATCTGGGTCTTGAAAATCTCTATCGAATGGTCCAAAGTGAGCCACAACGAGGCGTGGATATTGTCGAAGATTTTCTAGATCGATTGCTTGAAGGTGATGAAGTTTCACACATGCCATTGCCATTATCAATGGCAAAAGGGCGGATTATGCCACGCATTCAGCCAGAATCCATTTTTGAACAACTTGATCGTGAACAGGTCGCATATCAACCATTCGTCAATGATACGGTGATTTTATATGTCATCGATCTTCCGCGAATGACAGTCAGTATTACAGTAGAACAAATGATGCGATGGGGCGTTACGGTTGATGAACTAGATTCTTATGCAAGAGAAAATCTTGCTGCGTATCAGCCAAGTTTAAAAATTCAAGTTGTTGAATCGCCCGGTGGCGGACGAGCTGCTATTTTTAATATGCAGGACGGATACGATGCTTCAAGGATCTTACTTTCTTCGCTTTGGAGACGACTCGCACCTGAACTGAAAGGGAACTTTTATGTTGCCGCTCCCGCGCGAGATGTCTTTATGGCTTTCTCATGCGAGCCAGTGCCCCTTGTTGAAAAACTCCAAGAGCGAGTGGCTCATGATTACAAACGGCTCCCGTATCCAATCTCTACGGATCTCTTTCTTGTGACACAGGATGGTGTTGCTGGCACAAGGGCTGCCTGAAAACTGACCAAGGGTTTCGACTTCCCACTCCGCGTATACTGCCATCATGTTGTTGATTGTAGATAATTACGATTCGTTCACCTACAACTTGGTGCAACGGATTGGAGAAATTGGAATGGAGCGGGGCTCGATCCCTGATATGAAAGTTATTCGCAACGATGAATTGACAGTTGCACAAGTCGAGGCACTGCAACCAGAGCGGTTGCTTTTGTCGCCCGGTCCATGCACTCCTGCTGAGAGTGGAATTTGTCGTTCGTTGGTTGAGAAATTCCGAGGAAAGATACCGATTCTCGGTGTGTGCTTGGGGCACCAAGCGATTGCAGATCTCTATGGGATGACTGTGAAGCAATATCCAACACCTGTACATGGCAAAACGTCAGAAATTCATCATGACAATGAGGGAGTGTTTGCCGGTTTGCCACAACGTTTTGAAGCAACACGCTATCACTCACTTGTGATTGATCCCGAAACAATTACAGGTGATTTCGTGCAAAGCGCGTGGACCGCAGATGGTATTTGCATGGGCATCCGTTGGACTGGTGAGGGTGAACCGCTTGAAGGTGTGCAGTTTCATCCTGAAAGTTTTATGACGGTTGCTGGCCCCGAACTGCTCGCTAATTTTCTTCGATAAAAGTTACATTCTCTAAAAAAGAATTCCACTTGTTTCTGTGCGCATCAATTGTGTTTTTGGGCCCAAGTAATTTCAAGAAGAGATTTCCTTCTTCATATTCAATTAAAGCGATGAGCATTGTGTGGTTGTACCTGTGCCATGAACCACCCATGCCCATATATTCTCCTGTGATTTCTATAATAGTAGTGGGTAAGTCTGCGACTGTAGTTTTTGTGATAACCGCTTTCACAGGCCCCCCACCACTAGAGCGAAATTGCTTCTTCCACCGCTCTACATTTTTGTGTAGTTCACCGCCTTCGCCTTTATCAAACTGGATGATTGATAGTTCTGCCTCATCTTTCTCTTCTACTGCAGCCAGTATGTAATTGGCAATTCGCATATTTGATCGCGGCGTGGTCCACGTCCAATTATCTGGTTTTGGAGATTTAAAATTAATGAAAATAACCCAGTGTGGATCTATCTCAAATTTAGGTTGATATTTTGCTTCGTGGTCAACTTTTTCACGTTGTTGATTTAAAAACGAAGCAGCATCACTCGGTGCTTGGGTGGGTTGTTCTTGCTCTGAAGTTGCCTGAGGTACAGGTGTATGCTCTGGCGCTTTGTCACAGCCAAAAAAGTGCGTGCCCAAGAGTAGAATTAAAATATAAGTTTCATTGCGTGGCATAGCGAGATGGTCCCTCATCTGAGAGGATACGCACAGCATAACATTCGGCTTCATAGAAGGGTCAACGTGAGTAGAACCATCCATTTACATTCAGGAATTATCATCCTCGACCCAGAGCTCGAGACAACTGCTTCAACTATCACATGTAGTGATGGAAAAGTTTCTGCAATTGATCAAAACGCACCCGAAGGTGCACTTTTAGTAGATCTCCATGGTCAAACAATGACGCCGGGATTTATTGATTCACACTTGCATCTCATGCTCGGGAGCAGCGGTGCAGGTGATGTGGATTTGTCCACCTGTACTGATAGGAATATGTTTCAGGAAGCATTGCATCAAGGTGTAAAAACAATTGCTGATGACCAATGGCTTATCGCTTCTGGTTGGTCGGAGCAGACATTAGGAGAATCCCCGACAATTGATTGGATCGACTGCATCCAAGAAGTCCCCGTTTTATGTT
This sequence comes from Planctomycetota bacterium, assembly GCA_014381305.1. Classification (GTDB taxonomy): domain Bacteria; phylum Planctomycetota; class Phycisphaerae; order Phycisphaerales; family SM1A02. The sequence goes on along the minus strand of JACNLW010000024.1, from coordinate 10,304 downwards.
GGCGTACAGATTTTCACGCGGCAATTGTAAACTCAGCTGCGCTGCAACTTCTCGACCTTCCTGCACTAGAAAACATTGTTGGCGGGAATGCGTGCAGATATGGAATTGTGAAAGAGACTGCACTCTGGGAATTTGTTGCACCGCTCGTTCCATCGCCAAATGCAGAGCAGGTTACAAGCAGGCTAAAACAACTTGCAAGAGCATTACATGTAGATGGAATCACGCTAGTTGGAGCGATGGAAGAACTCCAAGACGTAGAAAACTATTTGTTTCCTTTGAGAGATTCGTTGCAAGTGCGAATGCGTTTAATGATCATGGATGAGCCAACTGTAGAAAATATTAATCGCTGCAACCATTTTGCAAATGATCCACTTGTACACGTCACTGGTTTTAAAACATTTATTGATGGGACGCTAGGTTCTAGAACGGCGAAGATGTATGCGCCTTACTGTGATGTTGATTCTTCTGGTGTTTTAGTTGCACATGCATTACTAGAAGATCTTGACGATTGGGTTCAAGTAGTTGCGAAGGAAGGTTTCGCACCAGTTGTGCATGCAATTGGAGATGAGGCAGTGGGGATTTCGTTAAACGCACTTGAGCATATACCATCTGATTTGATTGCTAGAATTGAACATGCGCAATTTATTGATCCGAGGGACACAAATAAATTGCAGGGGCAATGGTTTGGCGTGCAGCCATTGCATAAGGAATCGGATGATGCAATTGCAATACAAGCAGTTGGCAAAGACAGAGCAAATCGGCTTCATGCGTGGAGGGCAATGCTTGATGCGGGGTCGTACTTAAGTTTTGGTTCAGATTGGCCAATTGCACCTCATTCTCCTATTGAAGCGATGGCCGTAGCAATAAGGAGCGGTCTCACCTCAAAGGAAGCACTCGTTGCGACAACAACCGATGCTGCAAAATCACTTCGTGAGCCTCTGGCTGGGAAATTGCAGATTGGCTCCTTTGCAGACGCAACTGTTTTAAGTTGTAATCCCCTTCAATGTGATTGGGATACGCAAGTGCCCACAGTCTGTATGACGATTGTTGCTGGCGTGATACAATTTCAAAAGGAACAAGCGCATGCGTGATCAACTCTCACATATAGATGATAAGGGCCAAGCTTCAATGGTTGACGTTTCCCCAAAGCCCGTTATGCATCGGAGGGCAATGGCGATAGGTTTTTTTGTCGCAAAAAAAGAAACTCTTGATGCCGTGATGGACGGTAATCTTCCAAAAGGAGAAGCGTTGGCAGTTGCGCGAATTGCAGGAATACAAGCTGCAAAAAATTGTGGATCCCTTATTCCTCTTTGCCATCCACTGCCCCTTGAATTTGCGGGAGTAGATTTTGATCGCGTTTCAGATGACCGTCTTAAAATCACCGGAACAGCAGCAATAACTGCAAAAACTGGCATCGAGATGGAAGCCTTGACAGCGGTGTCTGTAGCAGCACTTACCCTTTGGGATATGACCAAGGCGATAGACAAGGATTTACATATAGAAGGTATAGAGCTGGTGGAAAAAACGAAAACTGAAACGCCCTCAAGTAGATCTTGAAGCAATTGCAGCTTCGATAAATTCGCAGATGAGGGTTGGATCTTTTACGCCGCGGCTTACTTCAATGCCGCTGCTTACATCAACTGCCGCAGGTTGAAGTTTTAACACAACATCCCTGACATTGGTTGGTGTCAGCCCACCTGCGACAATAATTGGTTTTGAAAGTTTCTCTTTGATAGCAAGTAATGCATCAAGGTCGAACATTTCTCCAAGTCCGCCAGTTGAACCATCGATGAGAATTGCCTCAATGTGTGATGACCGATCTAGTGCACATATTTTTTCGCTGTCCCATTGCAATGCTCTGATGACAGGGCGGGGAGATGTAGAAATCATATCTTCAGTTTCATCTCCGCAGAGCTGCACCCATCCGGGCCAATCTGAAAAATCGTGCAAGTCACCATAATTTTGCAGAACAGCAACAGGCATAATTTCAGGTGGTAATTGAAGTAACAGTCTTTCTGCGTGGGAACGATCAATGAAACGAGGTGAATGTTCAGCGAAAACAAAACCAATTGCATCAGCGCCAGCGCCAATTGCAACATCAACTTCTTCCTCGGTTTTTAAACCGCAGATTTTAATTGAAGGTTTTTTTGTATTTAGAAAAGAGTAGGTCATGCTTTTGCCATTTCGTTTCGCAATAAATCTGCAAGATTCTTGTGTTCAGCAGAAAATTGGTCATAAAATTGATCGAGTAGTTTTTTGCTACGTTTCGTGTTATCTAAATTACGAGCGTATTTTGCCGCGAGTAATAGAGCAACATCAGGCGCGTCATCCGGAGGAGATTTTTGGTTTAGATGTTGTTCATACAAGGTTGCTGCCTCTGCTATATTTTTAGAGCGGAGTAATGTGTTTGCAACTTCAACTCGTGTTTTCGAGTCAAGTGTAAAACGCGGATTGTTAGAAAGCGTTTCCAAGTATTCGTTTGCAGCAACTTGGTGTTGCCCAGAAGCAATAGATTGTGCGATTGAAGCTCGAGCAATCTGTACCTGCGAAAGTGGTTTTTGCATTTCTTTTTTGGGTGCGTGAGAATCAGAAACTACTGCGCGAAACTGTCTTCGACGATTTGCTTGCGTTATAACGCGAAACAAATCGTATTCTCCGCGTGCAATCAGTCCTGTAACAAGTAACAGGTATACAATTACAAATCCAGAAGCGTAGCCACCCAAGTGCACTACCCACGCCGTCGGCCCACCATCTGCGCCTGCGATACTTCCAATCAAGTTTAACGCATCAAATGCGATTTGGAAGATGACAAGCAACAGCCCCGGAACCTCGATAATAGTGATGAGGAAGAAGACAAAGAGTATTCGGATTTTTGAACGGGGTGCGAGTACAGCAAACGCTGCTGTAATTGCGCAGACGGAACCGCTTGCGCCTATCACGGGGTTGTCATAGAACATGAGATGTAAACCGCCACCGATGGCGCCAGTACCAAGGAACAATGCTAAAAAGCCAAAATGACCCAGCCGATCTTCTACGACTTTTCCAAATGGCAGGAGGAAAATCATATTTCCAATAACATGCCACCAACTGGCATGCATAAATTGATAGGTAAAGAGTGACCAAATGTGAAAATGAGCATTTGAAAGCTCACAAGCGTTCAAAATTGATTGCACCTCACCGATCATTCCCCCCGTACTGGTATCTCCAGAAACCCGCCCTACGGACCAAGAAACAGCGAAAAGTAACATGTTTACTCCAATGAGGAGGTATGTGACTGATGGATGTTTGCGCAATTGCACATCTGTACCGATTGGAAGTAGCATTTTTTACATTGTAGGCTTGATTCCATGCTAGGTTTTGCTAAAATAAGGTGTTCAATCAACGCAAAGATCTCAGGTGGTCTTTTTCAGGGTGCGTTTTACTACGCTAGGAGCTTTAGAATGAGTGCTGTAATGCAAGAAATGCAAACTGATATTGGTCTCGTCTCAACTGTAGTCGCAAGATCATCCCTTTCATTTATCGATGGTGAGAAGGGGGTTCTTGAATATGTTGGGTTTGATATTGATGACCTCGCACGAAACAGTACCTTCGAAGAAACGACTTTTCTCCTTTGGCAACAGCGCCTTCCAAGCCATAGCGAACTCGCGGATTTTACTGCACGCCTGCAGAGCAATTACGATTTGTCTGATGCGATGTGGGACATGATTGTCTCACTTCCAAGAGATGCAAGTCCGATGCATGCGCTTCGCACGTTGGTCTCAGCGTTGGCATTGGAAGATCCAAATGCTGATGATCCATCCGAAGAAGCGAACGAACGAAAATCACTTGCAATGCTCGCAAAAATGCCTGCATTGATTGCTGGTTTTGATCGACACCGCAAAGGGCTTGATTTAGTTCGACCTGACACTTCCGCATCCATTGCTGAAAGTTTCCTTTATATGCTCTCTGGTGAAAAGCCAACGCAGCGAATGGCTCGGGCGATGGATATCTGCCTCATATTGCACGCTGATCATGGTTTCAACGCATCAACTTTTGCATCACTCGTCACAATATCTACATTGAGTGATATGTATTCAGCAGTCACAACAGCAATTGGTACATTAAAGGGTCCACTGCATGGTGGTGCCAACCAAGGCGTGATGGTCATGTTGCAAGAAATCAACGGAATCGAAAATGCTGAATCATTTGTGATGGATAAACTTTCTCGCAAGGATAAAGTCATGGGTTTCGGACACCGCGTCTACAAATCAGTTGATCCCCGTGCGACTTATCTGAAAACTTTTGCTGAAGGTATCGCACAAGATACAGGAAATATTGATCTCTTTAACATTAGCAAACGAATTGAAGATATTATGGATCGCGAAGTTGGAGCCAAAGGCATTTACCCGAATGTAGATTTCTACTCTGCAACGACATACTTCTCGCTTGGTCTTGACCTTGATCTCTTTACGCCACTCTTTGCGATGAGCCGAGTGTCAGGCTGGACAGCCCATTGTCTTGAATACTTGCAAGACAATCGTTTGATTCGCCCACGCTGTGACTATGTGGGTCCTCATAATCAAGAGTATGTAGATATTTCCCAGCGATAACCTAGACCGCGGGCGAATTCATTTACGAAAAACTCACCCCCAAAAAACTCACCTCCGCGAAAAACTCACCCCCGGTGAGTTAATCTACAAGTTAACAGTATTGAGATATGGTGGAATCCCAAAGGCGTTGACCCAAGGGTGAAATAATCGTAGATAGCGCAAAACGAGGTGGTCCAAAGCAAATGAATACGATTAATTCACCCGCGGGGTCAACTCATACCAATTTTCACAAAAAACTCACCCCCGGTGAGTTAATCTACAAGAAAACTAACCCGCGGTGAAATAATCGCTACTACGCAACATGCGTTGTCTGTCTCTATGGGACGCGATTAATTCACCCCCGGTTAGTTTTCTTGGGGGTAGATCAGCACGCGGTCGTGTGCAAGTAAAACGACGTCCGAGTGTCCATCACCAGTCAGATCTGCGATAAATACTTGGCTAGGTTCATATTCACTTGGCTCGCCGCTAGAAAATATCCGAGTTTCAAAGATTTTAAACTCCGTTGCATACAACATTTTTCCCCCGTCTGTAAATGTGAAAATTTCTAACATTTGTTCGCCAGCATCAAGGGCAATCATGTCTGCAAAACCATCGCTATTAACATCGCCAATGGCGAGTTCGTGTTCGACCATTCGCTCGCGGTCGCTCCGCCACGATTGCACTTCTTGAAGTGTAACTCGTTCACCTGCAAGTTGTATCACTGCAAATCCTGCATCTCCAATCGCAAGCATGTCAGAAATCCCATCTGAAGTAAAATCAGATGCGTAAATTGGACCAAACTCAAAACCTCTTACGAAGAGACTATCGCCTTCGCTCCATTTCCCATCGTCATTTTGGCCAATCAATACAAGACGATCATTTTCACCATCAGCAACTACGATTTGACCTTCGGAAACAGTAAGTGATACCAGTTTTGATTCTCCATCAAGTAAATTGACCTGTTGCACCACTTGCCAACCGGGACTAACACTACTTTTTGTATCTGGTTCATACCGTACGGCGCGAACAAAATTATCGTCTGCGATCAGGAGCTCCGGTTGACCGTCATTGTCGATGTCGAGAATTGCAGTATTCTCTGCAGAGGCTTCTCGAACAAGTCCAAACTGCCCCATGTCAGAATCTTCTAAGAGCGTAAAGCCTTCGTCGGTTGCTTGTAGCATCATCATTGGTTTGTCTCTCGTAAGAATGAGTAGGTCAACATTACCATTTTGATCTGCATCAAAAGCAACAATCTCATTTGGACCACGGGAAAGTGCTCCAAGGTCAACTGTTTCAATGTTTCCCTCGGCGTCAATGAGATCAAGCACGTAGTCCCGTTTCTGTTTTGAAACGACTGCAATTTTCCAAGTATCACCTAGTTTTACGGCATCAAGGGACACAGGCGTGTTGCCCGTTGTAATTGGCATTGGTTTTGGGAAGGGAATGTCAACAACAGATAGTGGTGAACGCCCAACAACTCCCTCGTCTTCGCTGAGCACAAAAAGGTCTTGGACTCCATCTTGGTCTATATCGCAGACTGCGATTCCTTCAACCCCTGAGAGTGTAGGAGAGGGGACTCCGGCGGATAAGCCTTCACTTGCAGTTTGTGGATAAATCACGATCGTATTGTCGTCAGTGTTGGTTGCAATAACATCAAGAAGACCGTCGCCGTTTACGTCAGCAACAGTTTGTTTGCGTTTTTCTTTTCCTTGAAACGGAAACACTTCAATTGATGCTTCGCGATCACCTGATGCTTCGATCGTTTCAATTGCTAACTCGTAGAGAACTATGCGTTTTGAAGCGCGTTCAATGACTGCCATCATTGCACTGTCTTTGTTTGGCAATTCAATTGCAGCGAAATCGCGCATCGCCGGCATCTCGAAGCGAAGTTGCGGTCCCATACGAACAGCACTGCCATCATGCTTTGCAAGCCAAAGACGTACTGGTTCGCTGCTGTCTCTTACAATTCCCGCAATATCCTGAAGCCCGTTGCCATCGTAATCTGCAAGGATAAACCAGCCGATCTTATCTTCGGTTGTAAATGTGATAGGTTTCCCAAGCGCATCACTATCAAGTGGAAGTACTTGAATATTTCCATCGACAAGGGTAATTAACTCTGGGGATTCGTCGCCAATAATATCGGTGACAGTAAATCCAGATCTGTTGGCGTGTAACTTGCGTAGTCGATGTTGTCTTTCTTTCTCAAATGTACCATCAGATTTTTGCGAAAGGAAGACAATGTTTGAAGGATTAGAAGCGTAGATAATGTCAGTTAAGCCATCTTCGTTAAAGTCATGCAGCGTGAGCGCGGAAACTTTATGAGAAACCATGACACGCTTCTTGTCGAACCGCCAGTGGTCTGGAATTTGATTTGCACGAGTCACTTCGATTTCGTCATCAGGCGATGCGTTTTGCTTTTGGAGCAGAAGATCTATCCTGCTTTTGTGGTTGTTGATGATAAGAAGGTCAAGTAAACCATCGCCGTTAACATCGCCTTGGTACATGGGACCGGCGTGATCACCAATCTTAATTGAATCAATTGACGAAAAACCAAAGTAATCGCCAAGAGGCAGGGTATCTGTTTGCATTGTTGCTGTTGTGAGTGTGAAAAGTATTGTAAATAGTGTCATCGTTGGTAATTCCTATCATTCGTTGATGTTGTATGCTATCACTTGTTGGCAGAATACATTACTTCGTAGAGAGATGATTATGAAAAACATTACTATTTTATGTCTTACCTTTGGTGTTCTCTGTTTCTCAGTGCAAGCAGATATAGTCCGATTGCATGGGGATACAGAAGTGCATGGCACAATTTTAAAACGAACGCAGCAGCGCATTTGGATTGACATTGGCCCTGAAGTTATTGCTATTGATATGGACCAAATTACCGATGTCGTTCAAGATTCTATTGATGCGGATAATGCCGCAACTGATGCGTCAACAATGTATCGAACAAGATTGAGTCTGCCAGATCTTAGCCCGCGAGAACAAGCCAAACGAGTTGGCGCTTCAGTTATCAAAGTTTCAACACCCGGCGGCTTAGGTTCAGGAGTGCTTCTTAACGAAGAAGGGTTCGCAATTACGAACGCGCATGTCATCCAAGGTGAAACTGACTTGCGTGTAACTGTTTGGCTTCCACAACCTGATGGGACGCTAAAGCGTACGACAATTGAAGATATTGAAATTATTGCAGTGAATAATCATCTCGATTTGGCGCTCTTAAAAATTGAGCACCCAGAAGGGAAACCTTTTGATTTTTCTGTATTGGAAAATGCTGAAAATATCGGTGTTGGGCAAACAGTGTTCGCGATTGGAAACCCACTTGGACTCGAACGCTCAATGAGCCAAGGTGTGATTTCAACGAAGCAGCGGAGCTTGGACGGGTTGACATATATTCAAACAGATACTGCGATTAATCCTGGTAATTCAGGGGGGCCGCTCTTTAATACACAAGGAGAGGTTGTTGGCATCACAAACATGGGCATTCTTGCAGCAGAATCGTTAAATTTTGCAATTCCAACGAGATATGTCAAAGATTTTATACGAAATCGTGAGGCTTTCGCCTATGATGAGAAGAACCCAAACTCTGGTCACAAGTATTTGGTGCCACCAAACCGTAAGAACTTTGGTTCTGCACCACAGTTGAAAGAGGGAACGGCAGATTCCCAATAAGAAGACACACGCAACATTTAAGTTGCAAAATAAGAGGAAATATATATGTTAATCACTACAATTTTAGTTGGTTCTTCATTGATCGCAGTAGGCGATTTTAAGATTGAAGACGTCTTGCCTAGCGAAACAGTGTTTGCCTGTTCGGTAGAAAATCTTAATCACATCTGCGAATCGATGATCACTGATACGCAAAAGGAAAAATTACACACAGTGATAGGCGAAGCATTCGGAGGTGTCGGAGAAAGCAGTATGTGCACTGCTATGGAAGCGCAATGTAAAGAGATACTGGCAACGGCTGGAGTTTCGGAAGATTGGAAGCCTACCACGCCTGCGGGCTACGCAGGTTTTGGCGTCTACCCTGTTGCAGATTACGAAGCGGGAACGGTTGGTATTGCGATGCTCGCGGTTTTAGAATTGAATGACCCCGAGTTTGAAAAAATTGCTACATCTTTATGTGAAAATATGCCTGAATCGTGTGGTGTTGAAGTAGAAACAGTTGATATCGCGGGTGAAGAGATGTGGATGATCAATTCTTTTATTGACCCAAGATTTCTAGCTGAAATACCAAATGGATTTGGACAAGCACTCGCAATGGATCGATTGTATATGGGCTCCGTAAACGGGTACATGATTTGTGGTACTGAGCCAGATGGCGTGGGTCGTGCGATTGCTGCAACATCTGGAGAAGTTGAAGACGGTACGCTCGCATCGAATGAAACGTATGTATCCATGATGGACCAAGTTGGTGAAGGCGATCTCCAAGCTGTTGTTATGATGGATAATCTTGCAGATTTTATTATTCAAGCAGATCAGACACGAATGGTCGGTATGTTTTTGCCAAGGCTAAAAAGTGCAATTGGAGACATAGATGGTTTTGCTGAAACAGTAACAGTTGCACCAAGCGAAGATGTGTTTTTAAATGCGAAGTACACGATGTGGATGCCAAATGGCCGGGATGGTTTGTTAGGTATTGCAAGCGCTGTTTCATCACCAACGGAAACACCTAGTTTTGTAAGTGAAGACACAATTTCCTATTCACAAATCAATGTTGATTTTGAAAAAATTGCACCTTGGATTCGGAACGTCATGGCGATGAACCCAATGATGCCGATGCCACCTCAGCAACTTGAAGGTATAGAACAGGCAGTTGCTGCAGCAGTTGCCCCACTTGGAGATACAATGCACGTAGTGTCCACGCTGTCGTTGCCACTTACTGCAGAAAGCATGGGATTTTTGCTTGCAGTTGAGTGCAAAAACAGTGAAGCAATGGAAACGTACCTCTCAACGATGATGCCCATGACAGGCTCAGAACCTCGAGAGTTCCTTGGATATCGAATGTATCCGATCGAGATGCCCGGCGGGGGCATGATGACAGGTGGCATGGACATGTCCATGTCGATGGCAGTTGGTGGAGGCTGGGCGATGCTCGGGATGACGCAATCAGTCGAAAATGCATTACGACTTGCAGCAGATCCTGATTCAAGTACATCTCAGGGAGCGGCAAACAGTGCGATGCAAGTGATTTCAACGAGCGATGCAACTGGTTGGGGCTATGCTGACATGGGAGAAAGTCTTCTCGCTGGCTCTGAACTCTCTGAGATTCAAATGTCAAACATGATCAAGGAAATGGAAGCATTTGATCCTGAAATGGCTGCTGAAATGAAAGCAGATTTTGATTCACAAATGAAAACAACGAAAGCAATCAATGAGTTGCTCGCTTCTTTCCTTGGCGCAACTGCATGGACAATGGAAGCAAACGATGAAGGATTCGTCGCACACGCTGTGCTGATGCGTCCATAACTAACCGGGGGTGAATTAATCGCATCACTAGAGATAGACAACGCAAGTTGTGTAGTAGCGATTATTTCACCGCGGGTTAGTTATATTGTAAATAAACTCACCGCGGGTGAATTAATCGTATTCATTTGCTTTGGGCCACCTCGTTTTGCGCTATCAACGATTATTTCACCCGGGGTCAACTCCTTTGAGATTCCACCATATCTCAATACAGTTAACTTGTAAATAAACTCACCGGGGGTGAGTTTATTCCCGTTGGTGAATAAA
>JACNLW010000096.1 GCA_014381305.1 Planctomycetota bacterium | reverse complement strand
GTAGAGCGCTAGATTTGTAATCTTGAGGTTGCGGGTTCAAGTCCCACCGGCGGCTCTAAATAAGACCTTGGCAATTTGCCGAGGTCTTGTTTTTTAGTCGAACTCATCTTTATTTATGGTATAACTAAACCATGTCAAAATTAAACAAATGTAAAACAGGTACTTGTCCTGCGCCGTGGATTCTCGGAGGCGCATTCTTTGGTCTGATCGTAGGTGTATTGACAGATAACATTGCCCTTTGGACTGGTGTGGGCGTCGCAGTTGGCGTAGCAATTGGTTGCAGTCGCAGCAGTACATGTTCTTCAAATGAAACTGAGGAAAAAAATGGCTGAAAAAAATTCTTGTCAATCCAATAAGGTTGGGCTCGGCATCGTCTTTGGTTCAATGGCGGGTGTCCTCATCGGTGCAATCACAGGTGAAATGGGATTGTGGATCGCAATTGGAACAGCAATGGGCATTTGTTTCGGTGCAGCGTTCTCAAATTGTGAATCAAAAGATGATGAAGAATGATGCTTACAACCTGCATCGCAGTGTTGCTCCACCCTATTAGAAAACAAAACGTTAGACTCGTTTGAAATTTGGATGCCACAGCCGCTGTAAAAATAATGACAACAGAAGAACCAAAAAGACAGACACGTGTGACATGCGCTCCTGGATTGGCGTCCTATTTGAGAACCGAGTTAGAAGAACTTGGTTTTGAAATTCGATCGATGGATAGAACGGGTGTAGAAATTCGTGCAACAAATACAGAGGCGATGTTTTTAAACTTGCGGTTGCGCACTGCGTTCCATGTGATGCAACGGTTTGGTGATGTGTATTGCAAAGATGCCGACTCGTTATACAAAGAGGCGGTTGCGTTGCCGTGGGAACGCGTGATCGATCCAAACGGATTTATTTCGGTCACTTCCTCGGTGAAGAATGACACAATTACAAATTCCATGTTTCCAAACATGCGATTGAAAGATGCAATTTGTGATCGCATGGTGCAAGTTGCAGGTAAGCGACCAGATTCAGGCGCGAGTGTTGATAGAGCAGTGATTCACTTGCACTGGGTAAAAGATAAAGCGCGGATTTACTTGAACTTTACTGGGCGAAAACTTTCCGATCGTGGGTATCGGAAAATTCCTTGCTTGGCACCGATGCGTGAATCTCTTACTGCCGGTGTCTTGATGGAAATGAAGTATGACGGTAGCCGCCCACTTGTTGTGCCAATGTGCGGCAGTGGCACGATTGGTATTGAAGCCGCGTTGATGGCAAAAGGGCGAGCGCCAGGTTTGTTACGCGGAAATTTTTCGTTCATGCACTTCGTTGGCTACGATGAAGAAGCGTGGGGCAGAGAACGCCTTGCAGCGAAAAAACTTTTGAAGAAAGAAGATCCTGCTCCGATTATTCTTTCTGATATTGACGAAGAATGTGTTGAAGCATCGAAGAAAAATGCTGTAACTGCTGGCGTTGATCACTTGCTAGAGTTTCATGTGTGTGATTTTGCAGAAACTCCTATGCCTGATGGAGAGGGCGATGTGATATTGCATGGCGAGTATGGCCAACGTCTTGGCGATGATGATTTAGAGATGGATTACAAGAGGATCGGGGACTTTTTGAAGACCGATTGTGCTGGGTGGGATGGGTATGTCTTCACTTCTGGCAAGCCATTAATTGCTGCGATTCGTCTAAAGGTGGCCAAGCGAACGCCCTTTATGAACGCAGACATTGATTGCAGGCTGCTGCGATATGAGTTGTACAAAGGTTCTAAAGATTGATGTGTGAGGTGATAGTTAGAGGACCTGTCCTGCTTTTGGATATGAACCGAGAATATCAATAGACGTGCAAAATTTTTCGGCATCATCTACTGCTTTGATGAGTTCGGGGTTTTCGCGGTGCGAATCTGCATCAATATAAAAAGTGTAATCCCAATTGACACGACCACTTGGACGTTTGTCGATGTGGCTGAGGTTGATGCCGTTGTCACGAAACGCTGCGAGCACATCGACAAGTGCACCCGGTTCGTGTTTGGTTGTAAACATGATGGTTGTTTTGTCATCGCCAGTTGGTTTTGCGCTTTCCTTTGCAAGAATTAAAAACCGTGTGATATTTTCGGCGCGATCTTGCACGTTTTCGATCGCTATCTCAACACCATGTTCATGTGCAGCAAGGTGTGAACTGATTGCTGCAACGTGCGTATCGTTTGCAGCAAGTTTGACAGCTTCTGCACTACTTGTCGTTTCGACAATTATCACATTTGGAAACATTGCAGCGAGCCACTTTCGACATTGTGTGATCACTTGTGGTTTTGATGCAATCGTTGTTATCTCATTTGTAAGACCGTTGCAAAGGAGACAGTGTCGAATGTCGATGAGTGCTTCGGCATAAATTGTGACGTCGTGGTTTTGAAATGCATCGAGGGTATCGACGATCGAACCACTTGTTGAGTTTTCATACGGTACGAGACCGTAATTGCAATGTCCAGCGGCAACTTCTCTGAAGACTCGGTCGATTGAAGGCACGCCAACACAATCGACGCTTGAGCCGAAATGCCGTGTTGCTGCAATGTGGCTAAACGACCCGTTGGGTGCGAGGTGTGCGATTGTGAGGGCTTTTTCAATTTGAAAACTACCTGACATGAGTTCGCGATAAATAGCTTCGATTGTCCGATCGGACAATGGGCCTTTATTAAGGGCTAAAGCTCGATCTAGAACTTCTCGCTCTCGGTGTGGTGCGTAGATTGGTGTGTCGGAACCTCTTTTGAATTCCCCGACATCAACAACAACTTTTGCGCGTTCTGAGAGCAGTGTAATGAGTTGCTGATCGAGTGTATCGATCCTTTTTCGAAGCGCATCTAGCCGTTCTGGTGTATTCGTCATCCCCTTAGGATACGTCAAATAAATTGACTCCGAGTCAATTAATTTGACGCTGAATTAATTGACTCCGAGTCAATTAATTATTGTGATAAATGCCTTTTAATTGATATGGAAGGGTTAATCATTTTGATATGCCGCGTGTAACATACTGGAAACAAACAAGATAAATTCACTCCGAGTCAATTAATTATGACGCTGATTTAATTCACTCCGAGTCAATTAAATGTTGGGGAATGTGCCACACAGAGGCGGACTTGGGAGTCTGGTGCCTCTGTGCGGACGGGTGGATGATTTGGATAAGGTTACGCGATGTTTTTGAAACTGTTCGTTTCATCGGCTGCTTCGGCAAGCGCCTTAAGCTTGTTGATGCCACGATATTTCCAGTTGTTCACAGTCGAGACAGGAACACCAAGCGATGCAGATGCTTCGTCGTAACTGAGGCCTTCGCATACAACAAGCCTTACTGCGTCACGTTCATGGGATGGAAGCGTATCGAGCGCCTTGGTGATTTCCATGGAAGACCATTGTTGGTCTTCTGAGGAGGGGGAATAGTGCCGAAGGTCACGAACAGCTTCTTCACGTTGAGAATCGATGAAACGGTTTTTTCGTTGGTTTTTGTTGTATCGCCTCTTGATGAGGTTGTCTGCGATCTTGATGAGGTAACTCGAAGAAACCTCTTTGTTCTCAAGATCCTTGACTTGGAGGAGTCGTGTGAATACTTCTTGCGCGATGTCTTCAGCAGCACCAGTAGCGAGTGATTTTCGAGCGAAGCAAAAAACGCGCTTGTAATATGCGTCGAAGAGGTGAAGAACGCGGTTTGCTCTGTCAGTTGTGATGGGAGTTGTATCGGGCACGACAATCTCTCCTTGTCTTAGCGGCTAGTGACGATCCTGGTCACAGAGTCCACGGCTTAAACAAGCCCGAGTAAGCCAACGTGGCACAACTCGGGGCAACCTTCAGGGAAAGGTTGCTGGCACCTCGTTCAGGGAGGCACCTTCATGGGTCCTTTGAAGCCAAACGTGGCTTCGGGGGTTGTCAGCAAGGGAAGTGAGTGATTCGGGAAATGAAATCAGTCTTTGCGTTGCGGACATACCAACTATGAGGATAAAACGAAATTGTGAACCATTGGTTCAAAAAAAACGCAATAAAAGGCGAAAAGGCTCCTTAGAAGGTATACTCACACCCACAGGGGGTGTATTTGAACCCTAATAAACGAGAAAATAGATGTCTACTAACAACAAGCGACAAAAAAACAACCATCACGCAAAAAAATCCAAAATGAGCACAGGACACATCATGCGAGTGTTTCTTCTTTATTTTGTCATTTTCGGAACGATCGTCGCCTTTGTAGGCCTCATCGGTGATGACAGCCTTCCCGGATCTGGCTGGTTTATTTGGCTTCTTGGATTTGTTGCTCTTGTGATCTCAATCGTTGCGACAGTTTCCCACGTGAAGAGCGGTGAGAGAACGAGCCTCGATCAACTTGCAGACAAGTGGTAAAGCAATGACAACCAATGCAGTTGTACTAGGCGCTGGGATGGTCGGCTCTGTGATCGCTGAGGATTTAGTTGATTCTGGTTTTTCCGTGACCATCGCAGACATCAGCACCAGTGCACTTGCAAGAGTTTCAGAACGATCTAACGAGACAATTGCAATCACACAAACAGATTGCAGTGATCAAGGTGCGATCGCAGCACTTGCTGCGGATGCTGATATTGTGTTTGGTGCACTTCCGAGTTGGCTCGGTTTCAATGCACTCCAAACAATCATCAAGTCAGGCAAGCCATATTGTGACATTTCTTTCATGGAAGAAGATCCCCGTTCTTTGCATGAACTTGCAATTGAGCACGGAGTGACGTGCGTGTTGGACTTTGGTGTCGCTCCGGGTATGAGCCACTTGCTGTGTTCGGTCGCAAATGAAACACTCGACGTGTGTAAGCGACTAGACATTGTCGTCGGCGGTTTGCCGCTCGAGCGAACTTGGCCTTGGGAATATAAAGCCCCATTTAGTCCACGCGACGTTGTTGAAGAATATATTCGCCCAGCGCGTTTGGTTGAACATGGGAAAATGGTGACACGCGAGGCATTAAGTGAGTGCGTATTGATCAACCTTCCAGGAGTTGGAACACTCGAAGCATTTAACTCTGATGGTTTGCGAACGTTGTGCGATACGCTTGATGTTCCGTGTATGAAGGAACGAACATTGCGATATCCCGGACACGCCAAACAAATGAAAATGTTGCGCGATGGCGGTTTCTTTAAAACAGAAGAGATTGAAATTGCAGGTCAGAAAGTCAAACCAATCGACATGACTGCAAAAATTTTAATCGACGGTTGGAAATATGAAGAAGGCGAGGCTGATGTAACAGTAATGCGTGTTGAAGGGGAGGGCACACTTGGAGAGACTGAGATGTTGATTCGTTGGGACCTTCTTGATTATTATGACAATGAAAAAGACCAGTCAAGTATGGCAAGAACGACGGGTTTTCCCGCAGCATCGATTGGTCGAATGATTGTTGATGGAACAATTGACATGCCCGGCGTTCATCCCCCTGAAACATTTGGCGGGAATGAGACAGTCGTGAATCGATTGCTTGCTGAACTTGAAGAACGCGGCGTTACGTACGTTCGCACGATAGAGCCAGTGTCGTGACTAAAATTGGTTTACTTGGCGCAGGAATGATCGCAGATATCCATGGTGAAGCAATCACTGCAACCGGTGGAGAAATAGTTGCTGTCTATGACCCAAGAGATCACAGGCGAGATGCCTTTGCACAAAAATGGAATTGCGATTCATGCAGCGAACTCGCATCGCTGTTGTCCCGTTCTGATATTGAAGCGGTTGTTGTTGCAGCTCCAAATGATCAACATGCATCATTAGCGATCGCAGCAATGAAGGCTGGCAAAGATGTTCTCCTTGAAAAACCTATGGCAATGTCACTTGCACAGTGTGATGAAATTATGTGCGTGCAAAGTGAAACGAAACAACTCTTACAACTTGGATTTGTTTGCAGGTTTTCACCCGTTGCGTTAAAAGTAAAGCAAATGATTGATGAAGGAAAACTAGGGACGATCCGCCATGCCCGCGCAACATTGTTGAGACAGCGTGGCATTCCGGGATTGGGTGGCTGGTTTACGACAAAAGAGCGAAGTGGCGGTGGGTGTTTGATAGATATAGGCGTACATTTGATTGATCTTCTTTCACATTTGACTTCTGCAAGTGAACCCAAGAGAGTACTCGGCATGTGTAGCCAAACGTTTTCAATTGAAAGTTATGGATATGATGAAATGTGGTCGACACCAAAGCCCGATGGAACTTTTGATGTTGAGGATGGCGTTGTTGCAACAACAACATTTGCAAACGGGATTACAAATCAGATTGATGTATCGTGGGCAACGCATCTTCCCGCAAGTTTTATTCGAGATGGGATTACGATCGAGGGAGATAAAGGTGCGGTTTGGTTTGATCTTTGGGCAGATTCCATAGCTTTTGGCACATCGCTCGATGGAAAACCAGACGAGTCAAAAGTAGAAGTGCGTGTGAATGAAGCATGGGACGATGCGTTCCAGAGCGAACATCGTGCTTTTGCAGATGGGATTGTAAACCGCGCAGTTTCTGTTGAAGCAGGCACAAGTGATGATGGTCGCAAGGTGCAGACCATCGTCGAGGCAATATATGAATCAGATGCTCAGAACTGTGAAGTTCAGATCAGTCGTTCGTAACCGATGCAAGTGACGTCTCGTACTGTTTTAACGTTGCCACGATACTATCAGCCATTTGTCCATCAGCATATTCGACAGCTTTTTGTTGCCAAGCAATCGCTTTGTATGTTTCTCCAAGTTCCCAGTATGCTCGAGCGAGCGTGTCGAGAATCATTGCATCTTCATTGTTGGTGAGTTCGCTCGCGCGAGTTGCCACTTCAAGGGCATAGTCAAGATCTTGAAACTCTTCTGGTGTTTCATCAAGAACGCCCCATGCAAAACTATTTAAAACTTGCGCATTATCCCAAGATGCAGCGAGCATGACTCGAGCCCAAGCATACGCAGCCTCGGTATCTTTGTTTGCGAGCATCGCATCAAATTTTGCTTTGCCGAGCATGGGATTGTCCCCGTGTTCTGAAGTGTAGGCATCAATTGCAGCAATCCAGCCTTCATGATCTCCTTGGCCAGCTGTTTCGGCGTACAAAGTTTGTAAGTTCTGCATTGAGATTTTTTGAGTCTGTTCTTTTTCGAACAAAGCAGCTGCAGCAGCGAGATCCCATGAACCGTTTACAACTTGTTCAAGTGGTTCG
>JACNLW010000095.1 GCA_014381305.1 Planctomycetota bacterium | reverse complement strand
CATGCTCTCACACCCGCTACCCGTCTTTGGCTTGGTGAGCCGTTACCTCACCAACAACCTGATAGGATATTCCCTGCTCCCTAAGCGATAAATCTTTGATCCGGAGACCACATTGAGTATTACACCAAATTTCTCTGGGCTATCCTCAACTTAGGGGTACATAGAAATATATTCCTCGCCCTTACGCCACTTTATGCACTTCCGAAGAAGCTTTAATCGTTCGACTTGCATGTTTTAGCCATGCCGCCAGCGTTCAATCTGAGCCAGGATCAAACTCTTCAATTGTTGTTCATTGAATACTTCGCCGAAGCGAAGTAAAAACTTCAAAATGATCGTTTAACCGTGGCAGGACTTTCCGATCTTCAGACATTGCTGTCATCAGATGAAAAAGCCCCAGGTCACATCCACTTATACAGAATATAAATGGACGGCAAGTAAGCGGCTAAACTTACTTGCTAATTTCTTACATCACACATTGCGCCGCTTGGCAGCGACGCATTGCTTAACACGAGGATGTTCGAGGATACCGATGCTGTGAAACACGGTACCCGAATTTTGATATCCAAACATTAGCCACATCGTGTTTGTGGAAAATGTTGGACACATCCTCGCGGTATTCCCAACTGTTCACTTTTCAAAGAGCACTCTATTCGCAGGCCTCATAGAAGCCGTAAAAAAACCCGCCTGCTTAAAAACAGGCAAGGAGGACTATTGTATACCACCCATCACCCCCGTCAACAGCACAATTCGTCCCAAATCACAATTTTTTACCTTTTTGAGGCAAATTCGTTACTGCCAAAACAGCAACCTGGATTGATAGTACGCCTGCTGCTTGCAATGTGTTCGAAGCTACCTCCAAGGTCTTACCAGTAGTAAGAACATCATCGATAAGTAAGATGTTTTTTCCTTTTATTCTTGCCCAGGGTCGAAGCCACATAGCATTACGTGGCAACGACTTACGTCTACTTGCCGTCTTCGATGCTTGTGGTGTCGTGTTTCGCCGAAAGAGTGCGCGTCGAATTGGTATTCCTGAAGCCCGAGACACATGTAACGCAAGGAGGTGTGCATGATCAATTCTACGAAAAAATTTACGTAACAATGGCATCGGTATTGGCACGATGACCGTGTTGGGTGGAACGCACCCACGAAGGCGTTCCCCTAGAATTTTCCCCAAAAACGCAGCCATCTCTGGCCATGCTGCATATTTTGTTTGCAGAATGCTTGTAGAAAGCGGCTGTTCGTATGCACCAAGCCGAAATACACGGTTCCAGGGAACCCTTCGAGTTGCGCAGGTGCATCGCTCAAGATCGTTATGAATTGTTTCGCCACACCACATGCATCCATCCTCCTGAACAAACTCTTGCATTGCAACAGCCGGTCGTGGAAGTGTCATCCCAACCCAATCTTCAATGAATTGATCAAGTAACACAAGCCAGCGATTTGTAGCAGAGTTCATCTGAGTCTTCTACCATGCATTACATGGACAATAAAAATCACTGCCTTTTTTCTTCATGATGACAAATAGCGACCTATGGCTAAAAGCCAATAAAAATTCAGCATTACTTGATGCTGTCCACGAGTGTAACCTTGAAGATGTTGCTTCGATGTCAACATTACGAAAACTATGGAGCATTGAAGAAATTTCGATTGCAGCATCTTTACTTGACGCACGAAAACGAGCAGCTGAAAAAATCTCTAATGCTGATTCGATATTGTCTGATTCCATTGGTGTGCAACAAGCCACTTCAACAGAAATCGCAAAACACAAATCAAAACGCTTTGTAACAGACGGTCCAGTCTACGATTTGTGCTGTGGCATTGGTGCTGATTTACAAGAACTCCCCATGCAAACAATTGGTGTCGACAATGATCCATTACGTTGCACAATGGCAAACTTCAACACAGGCAAAGAAACGATTTGCGAAGATGTTCTTTTGATGGATATCCCTTCAAACGCTCTGATTCATATTGATCCTTCAAGACGAAGTGGAACTAAACGTTTGCATGGTCTTGACACCATGAAGCCAAATATCGAAGCGATTCTTGACATAGCATCAAAAGCCGCTGGCGGGTGTATAAAAGTTTCGCCAGCTGTGAATCTAGATGATCTTGAATCGTTTTCGATTCCTTTAGAACTTGAGTACATCGAGGAACATGGCCGTGTTGTGCAGTGTGTTATCTGGTTTGGTTCACTTGCAAAAACTTCTGGCTCAGTTTCTGCGTGTTCTATGACACTTGGCAAAAGTGTTTCGGGAGTTCCAGAGTTTTCAACATTTACCAACAATCTAATAGGTTGGATTCTGGAGCCAAACCCCGCCCTTGAACGAAGTGGATTACATTGCACTTTAGCAAAAGAATTTGGTGCAAAAGAACTTGCCCCAAACCTTGGCCTGTTTTGCGCGAAGGAAGAGTGCGACTCTGACTGGTTCCAACAATTCGAAATTCTTGAAACGACACCGTTACGAATTGAAAAAGTAAAGCGAACGCTTGCTGAACTCAAGTGTACTCAAGTAGAAGTAAAAACACGAGGCAAAACAATCGATCCAAATCAATGGCAAGATACGTTATCTTCAAAAGCTTCAGGAGAATTACTCACCGTGTTCGCTCTTCGGCTTGGGAAAAATCGCACGGCTATTATTACACGTCGTCTTGGACGACGGTAATAAGACCAGCCAAAGCGTCTTTTCTTGGTTCACGAAGAAGCCCTGCGAGTTCCATTGTTGAAAGCCCCATGTCTTCTGCACAAGCAGTCAATATTCTTGCAGCAAATTGCTCCAATACACCCTCTATTGGCATCGAAGACATCTCGCCTGAATGGGCTCCCACTACATCGAGAATTTCATATCTTCGCTTTTTTGACTTTCCCAAGAGCCATTCTGTGATGATTGAGCGCTGTTCTTGCATTGCTCTCACGACAAGCAGGATATTGGCAGATTCTTTCATTTTCGATTCTTTTCGTAATTAGAGGATATTTCCCCAAAAAATTGTAAAAAAGGTGAAAAGAACATGAGAGGCTGCGATTATCAGGGCTGTGCGGTAATAAACCGCGAAACTGACATGATTGCCCAGTAGGGAGGGCATGAGACAACGGATTGAACAAGGATGGGTCAATCATTCTAAAAGGTATGTGAGAAACTATGAACATTAACAAAGATACAAACACGGACAATTTGTCACATAAAGACCTCGCTGCAGAGGCAAGATTAAGCAAAAACAGAGCACGAGTGAAACTACTAAACCACATTCATGCTGCACTTGAAGAACAAAATTCAATGGAAACAGCATACGGATTCAACCCCGAAAACGAAATGTCATTCACTGGTGAGTTTGAGGCCATCGGTGCTTAACCCTCAGAAGTTACACGCTTCATACGCAATGCCGACATAGTCTTGGCGCCTCCTCTCCAGAGATTAATACAGTCTCTCTCCATACCCCTCGTGTCGCATCTCTCTCCAAACTAGCGACACACCCCCGCCCATCTACTGGAAGTAGTTGGGCGGGCTTTTCTATGGGTCTGGTACACCTTCGGAAAGGGTCCCCTTTCCCGAAGGTGTACCAGACCCCTGTTTTACGTCGCCATCTTCCTCAACACGGTATGTAGAATTCCTCCGTTTCGGTAATACTCCACCTCAACAGGTGTGTCAATTCTGCATAGTGTTTGGAATGAAACTTTTGTACCGTCTGCTTTTGTAGCAATTACAGCAATTTCATCTCGGGGTTGTACCGATTCTTCAATTGCAATGGCAAATGATTCAGTACCATCAAGCCCAAGCGAATCGGCTGTTTGCCCAGCAATATATTCAAGAGGTAACACTCCCATCCCAACCAAATTACTTCGATGTATTCTCTCGTAACTCTCAGCAATAACTGCTTTAACTCCAAGAAGCATAGTGCCTTTTGCAGCCCAATCACGCGATGAACCCATGCCGTAATCTTTTCCTGCAAGGACAATAAGCGGTGTGCCATCTGCTTTGTAATTACAACTTGCTTCGTAAATTGATTTCACACCACCATCTGTAAAGTCAGTTGTAAAGCCGCCCTCGGTTCCGGGGGCAAGTTGGTTTTTAACGCGGACATTTCCAAACGTTCCACGGATCATCACTAAGTCGTTACCTCGCCTTGAACCAAAACTGTTAAACATTGAAACTGGAACTCCACGGCCTTTCAGAAATTCACCTGCAGGAGAATCCACACCAATGTTTCCCGCTGGCGAAATGTGATCTGTAGTCACTGAGTCTCCAAGTTTACAAAGCACTCTTGCGCTTTGTATTTCTGTAATTCCGGGGGCTTCCGTGGTCATGCCTTGGAAGAATGGTGGTTCATGTATATACGTGCTTTGGTCTGACCACTGGAACAATTGCCCATCGCCCGCTTGCACCCCTTGCCAATCATCGCCACCTGCAAAGACATTTGAATATTGCTCAACAAATTCATCCCGACCTAATGAACTATCAATAACTGCTTGTACCTCTTCATTTGTTGGCCAAACATCTTTCAAGTAAACATCTTTTCCATCTACGTTAGCAAGTGGTTCCGTTGAAAGATCGATATCAACCGTACCAGCAATTGCGTACGCAACAACAAGTGGTGGCGATGCCAAATAGTTTGCACTAATTTCTGGCCCGATACGACCTTCAAAGTTTCTGTTGCCACTCAGCACCGAACACGCGAGTAAATCGTGTTCATTAATCGCCTCTTTAATCGGCGCATCAAGTGGTCCAGAGTTTCCAATACAAGTTGTGCAACCATACCCAACAACCCAGAAACCGAGGGCTTCTAAATCGCCAAGCAAATTTGCTCGTTTTAGATACTCCGTCACAACCGTACTTCCTGGAGCAAGCGATGTTTTTACCCATGGCTTACGTGTTAAACCAAGAGCGTGTGCTTTCTTTGCTACTAACCCTGCTGCGAGCATCACGCTTGGATTTGAAGTATTCGTGCAACTTGTAATTGCGGCAATTGCAATATCGCCATCGGTCATTTCAAACGATTCATCCGTATCTTCTACAAGCGCGCTCTTAGGTTCTTCATGACCAAACATTTCAGTTCTAGTTTCCAACCATTTTGACTTCATGTCTGAAAGGAGAATGCGATCTTGAGGACGCTTTGGTCCAGACAGTGCTGGTTCAACCTTGGACATATCAAGTGTCACAGTTGACGCATATTTGATTGGACGAGAATCATCTCGCCACAAACCTTGCAACTTGCAATATTGTTCAACCGTCTCAATAAGTTTTTCATCACGACCTGTTAAGTGCATGTATTTTGTTGTTTGCTCATCGACTGGGAAGAATCCCATAGTTGCGCCGTACTCTGGAGCCATGTTTGCGAGCGTTGCACGAGTTGCAAGCGACATGTTCGCAAGTGCTTCTCCGTAAAACTCTACGAACTTCCCAACAACCCCATGCTCCCGAAGAATTTCCGTAACTCGCAGAACGAGGTCGGTAGCAGTTACGCCTTCTTGTAACGAGCCCGTAAGTTTCATCCCAACAACTTCTGGGATCAACATGTAAATTGGTTGACCAAGCATGACTGCTTCGGCTTCGATTCCACCAACTCCCCAGCCAAGAACGCCAAGCCCATTAATCATTGTTGTGTGTGAGTCCGTTCCAACCAAACTATCTGGATATAACACTCCATCGTTATCCCATGTTACTTTTGCAAGAAACTCTAAATTGACCTGATGAACAATCCCAGTTCCAGGTGGCACAACTCTGAAGTTATCAAACGAGTTTTGCCCCCATTTGAGAAACTCGTATCGCTCATTGTTTCTTTCAAATTCTTTTTCACCGTTAATCGATAAAGCATTTGCTGAATTAAATGCATCCACTTGTACAGAGTGGTCAATGACAAGATCGCAAGGCACCAGTGGATTCACTTTCGATGCTGACGCTTCATCACCAGTCATTCTCACGATTGCACTTCGCATCGCAGCAAGGTCAACGACAGCAGGCACACCAGTAAAGTCCTGCAATACCACCCTTCCTGGGGTAAAAGGAATTTCTACTTCACCGACATTTGTTGCGTCATATTGAGCAAGGGCTTGCACGTCTTCACCCGTAACAATGCCATCGCCACAATGTCGCAAACACGATTCAAGTAGCACTCGTATCGAGTATGGCATCGTCTCTAGTGAACCAAGAGAATCGAGCCGGTAGACCTTGCGGTCACCAAGTGGTGTCGAGATAGTTTCACATCCGTTATTGAGTTCTGTAGTCATAGAACACTATTTTAGCAGATATTTTGGTCTAACTAAAATCGCTGCGGTTTTCATTCAATCTAACTGCAGCTTTTGGTCCGCGGACTGTGTGCCCCGGCTTAATGGAGCGAGTAAGAAAAACGCCACCTGCAATTACACAGTAGTCGCCGATATGGGTATCGCCACCCAAAATCGTCGTGCCTGCATAAACAGTGACGTGGTCACCGAGCGTCGGGTGTCGTTTTGTGTTCCGCTTCAGTTCGCCACGCTCATCTCGCTCAAAACTACGCGCGCCGAGCGTTACGCCTTGATAGACTTTGCAATGATTTCCAATGACAGTTGTTTCACCAATGACTACACCGGTTCCGTGATCGATAAAAAATGATTCACCGATAGTCGCGCCTGGGTGTATATCAATCCCTGTTAATTCGTGTGCTTGTTCAGCGATGATTCGTGGAATGAGCGGAACATTCTGTTGATAAAGTTCATGCGCAACTCGGTGCATCCATAACGCACGAATTCCGGGGTAACAAAAAATCGTTTCATCAGTATGATGTGCAGCTGGGTCACCATCGTACGCTGCTTGCACATCAAGAGAAAGCGCATCGCGTATCTGAGGGATACTCGCAAGGAATGCATCTACTATTTCTCGTGCACGTTCATCGCAGTCAGGGCAATGCTCGCCAAACGTGATTGGTTCCACTGCTTCTGCATACCGAAGCGCACCAGCGATCTGATGAAACAATGGACCCGCGACACCCGCAAGCAACTGACGGGTATGTGCCTCTAGCTGCTCAGAATCAATGACCCTTGGACCATTGAAACCAGGAAACAACAGCCAACTTAGACGTTCTAAAACTCCAATCACTTCACGACGACTTGGAAGGTAGCTAGTCGTAAGATGTCGAGTACGCTGGTCTTCTTTGATTGAATCAGCAACTTGCGATGCTAAAACATCGAGTCGCTCCCCTGAGAGAGGCGACTCGATGGATGGTTGATCGTGCGGGATTTCGGGTGCCATTGCACCTATGGTAACGCTATTTTATTGCTAATGGGTTTATGGAGAAGTAGATCCCCAAGCTGCAATGATTGCAAGAAGGTCTGAAACATTAACAACTCCATCGCCATTGACATCTTCTGGTAGCGGGTCAACTTCTTCTTCGCCGAATGTGAGGACAA
>JACNLW010000109.1 GCA_014381305.1 Planctomycetota bacterium | reverse complement strand
ATTTTGAGTGAAACTCACCGGGGGTGAGTTTCGCTCAAAAAGTGAGAAAAATCAATAAACTCACCGAGGGTGAGTTTATTCGGGGGTGAGTTTATTTCGGGGGTGAGTTTATTCGCCGAAGAGCGACATGATGTCGAAACCGCCCCCGCCGCTGTCACCGCCGATGGTGAACTGGGCGTTGAGGGCTTTTTTGATTTTCATGGAAGCGTCAGCCAAGTGTGCTTTGGTATACGCGTCTTTTGCTTTTGCATTCTTAAGTTGCTTTTGAATATCTTGCAACTGCATGCGCACCAAACTTTGAATCGTTCGGCTCGCAGGTGAACCTGAATCTTCTTCCAAGCTCAATTCAATCAAGCGCGAAAGGTGCTCGCTTTGCAAGTTACGACGTAAACTAGAAATTGCTGGCTCTCGGTTCGTTGAATCATTTGGCATATCACCAAGTTCGCTCCACACCTCATCTGTTACGGATTGAATTACTTCTGCAACTGTAAGTACATCCACCTCGGGGGCGTTACGAAACTCGCCATCATAAAGATGACCAAGCATACTTGGATTCAACAACATCGAAAGTGCAGAAGCTTGCATGCCACCAATTCGTTGATGAATTGGGAATGAGGAATTCGTCATAAAACTGCGTCCACCGCCAGCGTCCCAGTTCTTTTCAACCGTCATCTTATGCAGCAATTCGCTGTCTAAACCCCACGCTTCATCACGCATCGAATTTTCAAGCACAATCGCTAGGGCGCGTCTTTGAACATCTGGGTCTATTTCTTCGATAGGATTCCGATCGCCGTCACCTTTACGAGCGCGGTTATTGAGAGTTCCTGCAATCCAATCAGCGGCAGTACCAACTGAACTAAATTGACGATTCAATAACATTTCGTATCCGCTTCGAGCCCTGCCCCAACTTTGCCCATCTTTAACCATGCGATCAAGCAACGAACTACGAAGTTGTTTTACCAAACGAATTTGTGAGTCTGCATAATCCAGAGGATTCTTACCCCAGTCAAAACGACGTGAAGATGGATCACTATCGAACGTGTCTTCGTCTGTCGAATACGCCAATTGTGGTTCATTCACTCGTGACAAAATCGCCTGCAAGGATTCTTCATCCGTTGTGTAGCCATATTCAATCGCCCAATAATCGTAAGGCCCAATAGTCATCATTGTGAAATCGCCTTGATCTGGCCCATCTTCAACATTAATGTTCAACGGCGAATATTCCATCACCGAACCACAAATTGCTTCGTGCTCAAAGTTTTGGTTGTTCATTTCCTCCATGTCATACACAGTCGAAGCCTTGAAGTTATGCCGAAGACCAAGTGTGTGCCCAACTTCGTGCATTATGACATCGCGAAGTAATGGACCAATAAACCAATCAGGCACACCATCGAGCATATCGCCGTCGTATTCCTCGCCGTCCTCAGTACTGTCAAGCATCGCCAAAATATCTGGGTGCAACCGAGCCATCGAAAGTTCTGCGGCTTGGAATGCAGGGTACATACACGCACCGTTTGTTTGGCTAACGCGATCGCCCAAACCATCGTACTCTTCGTCGCCAACCATTTCTGTTTCTCTTGCAAGCGCAGGATGCGTAGGCATTGAACGAATTTGTTGTGCTATTTCTTTACGCTCAAGTGGATCGGCTAAACGAATTCTGGGATCCCAATTGGGATGTGTCTTTAACCACTCGCGTGCTTGTGGATCAAAACTTTCCATTGCGATTTCAGGCAACAATCGATGCCACGCTTTGGTCCACCCTGTCACAAACGCTTCGTCCATCACAATGTCAGCATCAAGAATGCGACCTGTTTCTGGATCTACTCGGCTTGGCCCAATTGCAAAACCCATATCTGCGTTTGTCCAAAGAATAAAGTTGTACCGCGCGTCTTCAGGATCTTTATCCATGTGCGCGCCAGTTGATGCATCTTGCTGATACACTTCAATAGCATTGACGATGCCAACTTCTTCAAATGCTTTGTTCCATTCAAGCACTCCATCGCGAACCCACCTGCGATACCGCACAGGGATTGTGTGCTCTAAATAGAATACGATAGGTTGTTTCGGTGGGCTCATCTTCAAACTCTCATCAGCCTTTTCAACTTGCCAACGCGTCACGTACCGCACCCAAGGATCATCGCTTGAAGCATCACCGATATCTTTAAATGTCGTGTTAAAGTAACCAATTCGGTGATCAGCAACTCTTGGTTCATACCCAGTGTCTTGTTCAACTGTTCGAATCGAATACGACAACGTTCCAAACTGTCCGCCAGAGAGTGGCAACTTGTAAGAAATTTCAACATTCTGTGGAAAACTTTTTGCATTTGACAACGTTGCAAGATCAGGTCGCGCACCGCGAGCCTGACCACCAAAAAAGTTCGACGCGCCATGCAAAAATAAATTCGTACCATCAATGACTGGCCCACCATTTGGTCCTTCACTTACTATTGGAACATCAA
This sequence comes from Planctomycetota bacterium, assembly GCA_014381305.1. Classification (GTDB taxonomy): domain Bacteria; phylum Planctomycetota; class Phycisphaerae; order Phycisphaerales; family SM1A02. The sequence continues at coordinate 33,064 of JACNLW010000109.1, read as the reverse complement.
GAACAACGCGGTCAGTAAAAACTCTCGCCGTTCCGCTTTGTGATTGCTCGTCGCCCGTTGATTTAATTTCAAGGTTCGGTTGAACAAGAACAAGTTGATCCTTGATGCGAGTCCAATAGCCATACACATCACCGAGTTGCACACCCGCTTGGCCAATACCACTGGAAACGGTGTACGCAATAAGAATTGGAACACCTTCATAATCGGGGGAAACTTCAATCAACAAATGATCATCTTCATCACGGTACAGTGTGTACATCCCGCTTTTCCCGTCGACCGAGGAAATCACAACATCGTGCCCTTCAGAGATAGTTTCAAAGGGCGGCAAACCATCCTCTGATTGACCCATGCCCATTCCAAAAATCGGACGAGCCTCAGGCTCGGCAGGTGTTTGATCTGGGTTCATTGTGAGTGTTAAAGCAATTGCAAAAATAGTAAACATAGTTCTTTCCTTACGGGTCAAACAGGACCACAGTTCTTCATCGGAAAGACGATTCTAGAGGCAATAACCCTAGAAATGCCAGTACATTATCGGGCTTTTCTCCAAATCACCCATAAGGCACCCCCAGCGGCGATAATAAGACAAGAAACTGTTGCTATCAAAGGAGTTGGGCTTGCTGTAGAGCCAGAATGAGAAAAAGAAATCGCAAGCAAGCCAGCGGTTGGACCAACTGCGTATCCCGCACCAATCAGCGCCTCATGCGTACCGCCCGCATCCAATTCCGCACGCCCCACAGCCATTGCGTAATACAGCCCAGCGTAATACGCAATTCCCATTCCAGCGCCAAAAATAATCAAACCTGCAAAAAACAGAGCCAAACTATTTGCTGCAAAAATACAAACAAAACCAACAGCCATCGCAGTAATTGCCAGCCACAGAACAGACCACCGATTGTGCCACCCTTGCACTTTCCACATCAATCCAGTCACGCCAACACGTGCAATCATCCACGTCGCAACTGCCGGTGTCTGCCAAAAAGGCTCAATCGCAAGATTCGTCAAAACATACGGAAGCAATGGCGCAAGTGTGCCGTTGATGATGTAACTCAAGGGTAACAAAATCCTAGCTCCCGTTAGCAATCTTCTGTAACTACTTGGAACTGCCTTCGATGATTCCGCGACATCATGCAGTGCAGGTTGTTTTGGAAACGCTCGCAATACGATTGCAGCAAAACCAAACATTGCACCAAGACCAACGATCACCATCGACGCATGACTTTCCATCAATGGGGCCATCGCGAACATCGTTCCCGCAACTGAAATCATCCAGACAACGTTCCACCAACCAATCGCTCGCCGCATGTTTTTCCCATGCCTTCCAGCAACCAGAAAACTTTCGACAATCGGCCACATCCATGATCCGCACAATCCTAAAATTCCACCAGCAAACCACAAGACCCATTCGCCTTCGAAAAACAACGGCGTCATACACACAACTGTTTGCGTGATAAGGAGCACAGCGAGAAGTTTTTTTGGAGAACAATGACGCTCAATTTGCTTTGTCAGTCTCCCAGCGCTGAGTGCACCAAAAACATAAATCACTCCAATGAGTAAATAAAGCAAAAGATTTTTCGCTTCGCTAAAGTGATATTGTTGTTTTGCAATGAACGGAAGACCGTTCCAGACGACGCTTGTTCCAGCCGATGCAAAAGCAGTCAGCCCAAGAGATGCTGACAAACGCGTTTGGGTATTCACATCATTGCCGCGCAGAATCTGCGCTCACTTGGTAATTGGGCGCTTCTTTAATAATTTGGATGTCGTGGGGATGGCTTTCTACCAATGAAGCACCGCTTACGCGAACAAAAGTTGCTTGTTGGCGAAAATCATCAACAGAAGGAGTACCGCAGTAGCCCATCGCTGCACGCAGCCCCCCGACCATTTGATACACGAATTCCCCGAGTTTGCCGCGATATGGCACGCGTCCTTCGACACCCTCTGGAACAAATTTGTTTGTTTCTTTCACGCTCGCTTGACCGTAGCGATCTGCAGAACCTGCGCCCATCGCGCCCTCGCTTCCCATGCCGCGATACGTTTTAAACCGTCGACCACGGTGCAAAATCAGTTCGCCAGGGCTTTCGTCTAAGCCAGCGAGAAGTGAACCAAGCATGACACAACTTGCACCAGCTGCAATCGCTTTTCCAATATCGCCGCTTTGGCGAATGCCACCATCGGCGATCACTGGAACATTTGTTTTCATTGCGGCTTTGCACGCATTCACAACTGCTGTCAATTGTGGAACACCCACACCGCTCACAATGCGTGTTGTGCAAATTGAACCGGGACCAATGCCAACCTTGACTGCATCAACGCCAGCATCGATGAGTGCCTGCGCACCTTCTGTCGTAGCAACGTTCCCTGCAATAACGTCAATATTCCAGCGCTTTTTAATCTCTTTAACCGTGTCGATGACATTTTTTGAATGGCCATGTGCCGTATCAACTATGACGACGTCAACTTCCGCTTCTATCAATGCTTCTACACGTTCATATTGATGTACACCAACACCAGCACCAACTCTCAACCGTCCACGTTCATCGCGGCAAGCGTGGGGATGGTGTTGAATATTGTCGATGTCACGCATTGTGATCAAACCGCGGAGTTTGTTCGAGTCATCGATAATGAGCAATTTTTCAACTCTCGCTCGAGTAAGAATAGATTCTGCTTTTTCAAGAGATGTGCCAACAGGTGATGTCACAAGATTCTTCGATGTCATAAACTCGCCAACGAGTTGATCTGAAGAGTCGACAAATTTCATATCCCGCCGTGTCAAAATGCCTACGACTTCACCATCACCAGAACCATCAAGCGTGACGGGGAATCCAGAAACATTCTGTTCTTCCATCAGCGTAAGTGCTTTACCCACAGAATCTTCAGGCCCTAGAGTCACAGGATCAGTAATAACGCCATTTTCAGATCGCTTCACTTTTGCCACTTCGCGAGCTTGCACTTCCTGTGGCATATTTTTATGAATAATGCCAATCCCACCTTCCTGAGCGAGTGCAATTGCCAATGCCGATTCAGTCACGGTATCCATGGGAGCCGAGATCAGTGGGATATTCAGCGTGATATTTTTGGTCAGCCGCGTAGACGTATCAGCCATATCCGGCGTGACCTCGCTGTACCGCGGAACGAGTAAGACATCGTCGAATGTGATGCTCTCAGTGATGTTCTTCATTTCCATTGGGCAATGATCGCTAATTTTACCCATTCTGTCAATACCGAAACGCCGTTTCGATGCCAATTCCTGTATCTTATGCCAACTAACCCTTAAAATAGAGAGCCCTCGTCGCACTTGGGCATGACAAGAGATAATACACACGTGACACACGACGAAAAAACTGAAGAATACACCTCAGATCCTGTCCACCATGACAAGGGGACAAAACCGGGCGAGGGTTTAGCCTCTTTTCGAAAGATGCTGAAATCGACCATCAACTTTGAAGGGTCAGACCTTCACGTAAAGGCTGGGACAAAACCCCGTATTCGAGTCAGGGGTGTGTTACGGTCTTTAGACACTGAAATCAATAGTGAAAATCTTTGTTACCAAATTGCAAAAGATGTTCTTGATGCTGGGCAGTACCAACATTTTCATAAGCATGGTCAAATGGACTTGGCGTATGACTATGACGACAACCACCGCTTTCGCGTAAACATATTTATGGCACGCGGAAAGCCCTCGCTTGTCTGCCGATTAATTACCGGAAACATCATGACATTTGAACAACTTCACCTTGCTGATGTTCTTGGCGAAGTTTCTATGAGCGCAAACGGTTTAATTTTATTCGCCGGCGTGACAGGCTCAGGAAAATCAACCTCGATCGCTGCGATGCTTAACTACGTGAATCAACGAAAACGATGTCACATTGTCACAATCGAAGATCCTATTGAATACATTTTTACTGATGATAAAGCAACCATCAATCAGCGCGAGGTTGGCATTGATTGTTTGAGTTTTGACGAAGCACTTCGTGCGCTCGTTCGAGAAGATCCAGACGTTGTACTCGTTGGCGAAATGCGTGACTATGAAACGTTTGAATCAGCCATTCGTGCTGCGGAAACTGGTCACCTTGTGTTTGGAACAATTCACGCATCTTCGGCGTGGCAAACGTTCGGTCGCATATATGACTTGTTCCCCGAAAGTGAACGGGGGCAAATTCGAAAACTGCTCGCCTACAACCTCCGAGCAATTGTCTACCAAAAATTGCTGCCAACACTGCATGATGATACGCCGCGAATTCCGGCGCTTGAAATTTTGCTCAATACACCAATCGTCACCAAGTACGTTCTTGAAGGTCGCGAGGGTGAACTTCTAGACGTCATCAAAAAGAGCCACGAAGAAGGCATGATGGATCTCAACACTGCTTTGTTAAAGTTATACGAAGAAGAGTGGATTTCGCTTAAAGATGCGCTTGATGCGACACCAAAACCTGAAGATCTCAAAATGAAAATCAAGGGCATTGCCTAATGAGTTTGTTAGCAGAATTCACACCAGTATATTTTATGAGTCCGTGGAAACCATTCCTCGTTGTTGCAGTCTTTATTGCATGGGCTTGGCTTGTTGGAACCAAACTTGACAAAGACGCTGCGAAGTTTCACCTTGACCCAGTCAAGTGGAATTCGTATCAACTCGGCGGCGCGGGTGTTGCACTTGCTGCAATGTTATTCATTCCAAATTTTTACATCAGTTTTCCAATCGGAAGTGTGATCTTGTTTACTACGACCATGATCTACTGGAAATATCGCAACGAAGAAGTACCCGAAAGCGAACAATTCCAACTTAAAGCAGATGGTTTACGTGCTCGAGCAGAGCAACGCAAAGCGATGAAAGCTGGGCGTTCGGTTACATTGAAATTTGACGGCGCAAAAGGCGAAGCTGCCGTACCAGACAAAACAGATGAAAAATTGCTTGCATATCTTGATGCTGAAACGTTGCTTTCCTCAGCACTCGTAAATCGAGCAACAAGATTAGAGATTAGATTGAATTCAAAGGGGTGCCAAGGTGTTTACTTCGTTGATGGGATCCCAAGTAAAACGGATGTTCTCTCTCCGAAAGATGGCGTCGCGGCAGTTGGCTTTCTTAAGGAACTTGCTGGAACTGATCCAACAGATGTTCGAAAGAAACAACACGGCACATTCTCCGTCATTCATGAAGGAGGCAGAACACCAGTTGATCTCACCGCTTCGGGGTCAACTGGTAGTCATTCCTTGAAAATCGAGTTTGACCGTGAAAAACAGATTCGAATTCCACTTGACTCTACAGGTCTACTCCCAAAACAAATCGAAGCACTCGAAGTCTATCATCAGGATGTACACCGACATGGTGTAATTTTAGTTGGTAGTGCAAAACAACAAGGTCTAACTGCAACTTGTTACTCCTTGGTTCATAGCCACGACTCCTATCTCAACAACATTGTCGCACTCGAAAAAGAAAACACTGAAACCCTTGAGGGTGTTACGCACCAAATTGTGGGAGAAGACGGTGGCGATTACCCAACTAATTTACAAACTGTTCTTCGACGCGATCCCGAGATCATTCTTTCTGCTGATATGGACGATGGGGCCTCTGCGAGTTTGGCAGCAAAAAGCGGATTAGATGGTCCATTGATTTTTGTAGGCATGAACGCAAGTTCATTTAGAGATCTTGTTTCAAAATGGGCTTCATTAGTAGGAGAACCCCGAGAAGCTTTTAACAGTTTGCAAGCGATCACATATCAACGACTTGTTCGTAAAGTTTGCGAAAATTGCCGTATTGCATACAAACCATCAGACGATTTAGCGAAGCAAGGTTTACCAATTAAAGAAGTTGAACAACTCTACCGCGCTGGCGGGCAACTCCAAGTAAAGAACAAAGTTGTTGAGTGTCCTGTCTGCAAAGGATCTGGTTACCTTGGACAAATCGGTGTATTCGAGACTATGTTCCTTACCAAGGACATTCGAAAACAATTGATCGCTGGCGATCTTAAAGCGGCAATGGCCCTCGCCCGAAGAGAACAAAAATTGGTTCGTTTACAAGATGCTGGTTGGGCGAAAGTCGCAGCGGGCACAACGACACTTGAAGAATTTGGTCGGGTTGCAAAATCAGGTCAAGCCAAGAAAAAGGCAAAAAAGAAGTAACGCGATATGATTATTATTTTTAACATTTTGTTAATTGGCATGGCTGCCCTTATTGCATATTGGTGGGCAACGCAAGGTTTACTCAGCGCCGTTCTCCATTTGGTTTGTGTAATTGCTGCTGGAACTCTTGCATTTGCATTTTGGGAACCAATCGCAAATGCAATGATGTCTGGCGGGACGTTTGACAATTACGCATGGGGCGTTTCGCTCATTGGAACATTCGCCATTTCACTGCTCATTCTCCGTATCATTTCAGACAAAATTGCCTTTGGGAATACACAATTTCCTGACATTGTAAATCTCGGTGCAGGTGGTGTTGCGGGAATGTGCTCTGGCGTTTTAACAGTTGGAATCTGCGTGATCAGCATGGGATTTATTCAGTCAACTTCTGAAATTATGGGATATCAAGGATACGGTAGGGATAGCAGCAACAACGCAATCGTTACAAATGTTGGCGGGCAACTTATTGTTCCATTTACAAAACTTACGAATGACTTTTTTGGAATGTTGAGCGTGGGAGCATTTAGACCTGACATCAGCGATACACCACTTCGTCAATACAACCCAAAAATTGACGAACTTTCCTGCCTTGTTCGAGATTCAATCGACAATGGCAAGGGGCAACTTGCACTTCTACCAAACGCAGCTTCTGTAACAAAGGTTCGGATGAGCGAAAGTGGACTGATCGTGATGCAAGTCCATTTCAAAGCAGAAGCGCTTGATTTCGGAGGTCAACTCAGCCTTTCAAGTTCGCAGGTTCGACTTATTAGCAAAGCAAATGGACAAAAAACTCCAGAAGTGATCTACCCCGTTCGTTGGGAACAAGAAACTCAAAATGATGGAGAGAACGTCTATAACTTTGATGCCGTCTCTCACTATGCCTCTAGCGTACCGGCGAGAAAAACCGCAGATATTACATTTGTATTTGAAGCGAACGATACTTTTATCCCACGTTTTCTACAGATTCGAGGAACGCGTCTCGATGTACCAACTGTTGATTCTGCCGCCCTTGCAGCTGTAGATGTTGAACGATACACAGGAAAAGTTGTTTCCCCCGAAGACATTCGAGGCGGCCGTCCAGTCATGGGCTACCCATTAGACAATATTGTTCTCATTACTGAACGCCTAGGAAGATTAACTCTTTCTACAAATGGACTCCCAAGCAGTATCACTGTAGAAAATCAATACTTTGTCGAAGGAAAACTTATTCGAAAGTGGACCAATCTAGGTGTTTCTGGCAAACTTCGTGTAAAAGGAGTAAAGAACGATGAAGGTGCAAAAGTTGTTCAAATAGATGTCAGTAGAGATTCCGCAGCATCCATTTTTGATTTACTTCCTGTGGTTGGTGAAAATGCTGAAATTGCACTGATAGACAATGATCGCAATAAGTATTGGCCTATTGGATATTACCTTGATGCTGGGGGAAAAATGGATTTGACTTTGACACCCGGTTCACCAATTAGAACGATTGGCGAGTTGCCACCACTCCCGACAAGTGGTGCGATCAAAATGACGCTTATTTTCCAAGTGACCGAGGGTCAAACAATCAGAGAGTTTATGCTTGGCGACATTACAGTCGGTACTTGTGATAAATACATCAAGAGACCAGTAGACGACATTTAATTTTCGAGCAGTCGTTCGACCCAGTGAATATCAAATGCTGCACTAACAAAGGCGTGATGATTCATCAATCGCTGGTGCAGTGGAATCGTTGTTGCAATCGGCCCAACCTTCATTTCAGATAGTGCACATCGCATTCGTACAATTGCTTCTTCACGATCGCGCCCAACAACAATAAGTTTGCCAATCATCGAATCATAATTCGGAGGGATTCGATACCCAGCTCGAACGTGAGATTCAACGCGTACCCCTGGACCGCCGGGCAATTGCCATGTTTCGATAAGCCCAGGTTGTGGCATAAAATTATTATCCGGATCTTCAGCGTTGATCCTGCATTCAATCGCGTGTCCAAGTAAACGAATGTCTTGTTGCTTCCAAGAAAGTTCTTCCCCTGCTGCGACTCGAATCGATTCTTTTACAATATCAACACCTGTGATCATTTCCGATACAGGATGTTCAACTTGAACTCTTGTGTTGACTTCAAGCATGAAAAACTCTTGCTTATCATTCATCAAAAATTCTACCGTCGCAGCGCCGCTGTACTCTGCCTTGCGAATGAGTGCTGCTGCGGACTCACACACCGTATCTCGAATTGAAGGATCAATTCCGGGGGCTGGACCTTCTTCAATCAATTTTTGATGGCGACGTTGGCTTGTGCAGTCACGGTTATAAAGATGCACTGCATTGCCATGCTTATCTCCAAGGACTTGCACTTCAACATGCCGTGCATTTTCTAGGAATTTTTCAAGGTATACCGCCCCGTTTCCAAACGACGCAACTGCTTCTTGTTGCGCGGCAGTGACTGCCGTTCGGAGTGAAGCCACGTTGTGCGCAACACGCATACCCTTTCCACCACCACCAGCGGACGCTTTGACAATTACTGGATAACCAATGATATCAGCCATCTCAATGGCTTCTTCAAGTTCTTCTATTTCACCGTCAGTCCCAGGAAAAACCGGCGTCCCAGCTTCTCTTGCAAGTCTCTTACAACTAATTTTATCCCCTAGTTTTGCCATCGCTTCTGGAGATGGTCCAATGAATTCAATGTGGCAGTCCCTGCACACTTCTGCAAAGTGCGCGTTCTCGGCAAGAAAACCGTAACCTGGATGAATCGCTTCTGCATCAGTCATTTCTGCGGCAGAAATAATGCGATCAATTCGCAAGTATGAATCAGCGGAAGGCCCCTTGCCAATACAAACTGTCTTGTCTGCCAATTGTAGCCACGGTGCGCCACGATCCGCTTCTGAGTAGACGCACACAGTCTCAATCTCTAAAGCACGGGCTGCTCTGATAATACGCAAGGCAATTTCGCCGCGATTGGCGATAAGGATACGAGAAAACATGAGTTGATTGATCCTCTGTTACGGTGTAACGATAAACAATGGTTGACCAAATTCAACCGCTTCGCCATTCTCAACAAGAACTTGTGTCACAGTTCCGGCACATTGCGCTTTGATCTCATTAAAAATTTTCATTGCTTCAATGATGCACACGGTTGTATCTTTAGAAACGGTATCGCCAACTTTAACAAATGCTGGGGAGTCAGGATCCGTAGCAACGTAAAAAGTGCCAACCATCGGGCTTGCAATTTCTTCTCCACTTGTCACAGTGGTTGCCGGCGGTTCCGCTACTGCAACTGGTGCAGCCTGCGCTCCTTGAACTGGGGCGACTAGCGGAGCACTCATCTGTGGAACAACGACATTTTCACCGTGACGGCGAAGTGTGACTTGTTCATCAGGATCGCGAAGATCAATTTCTGCAAGATCATTATTGACCATCAACTTTACAAGTTCTTTGAGTTTTCGAATGTCTATCATGTGTGAATTATCTCCAGATCGTAAGAATGGGTAAAATCTGCCGCGAAGTATACCGATCTGCGTCGATCTTGTGGCGTTCTTTGTCGAAAATTATGGTTATCGTTGAGAAACTGGCTTTGAAATAACTTCGCTAAGAATAACTGCTGTTCTCACACTTTGCGGTGTTCTCAGGAGGCTAGAAACAGCCCCTGCTCGTGATAGACGACGTTTCTTCGCTTTTACCGTCGGCAAGGGACAATCTTTGGTATGGAGCGGCTTGATATGTTCAATTGGCCCTCTCTTGCGCTTAGGCGTAGATGGTTTTTCCACGATCACCTGCGGTGGAACGACTACTTTGGCTGGGGGTTTGGCTGGGGGTCTTTGCCTGAGCGCATTGATTCTTGCTTCAAATATCTCAACTGGTGTTTGCACAGGCAATTGCGATTGTGTTTGCCCAGTTTTCACGCCCACATTCCGCTGCTTTGCAAGTTTACCTTTTTTGTTTTTCTCAATAATTCCCGAAATCACCGACCAAACAGTGCTTACGATGATGATAATTGTGACGATCTTCGTCATACGTACAGCATACCAACTTTGACTCCGGTCAACGTTATGGAGTAACGAGATGGCGTTTGCCAGCGTCGTCGGTAGCCCAAGCAAGGTCAACGCCAAATACTTCGCCAAGTGAACCGGGAGAAAGTACTGCGGAACTTTGCCCTGCAAGCACCAGTTCACCATGGCGAAGGACGAATGCCGTATCTGCCAAATTGATTGCAAGCGCTACATCATGGATCGCTGCGATAACGAGATCGCCTTCAGATGCACATTTTCGTAATACTTCTGCAACAACCCGAATATGGCGGAGATCCAATGCAGATGTTGGTTCATCAAGAACAAGCAAACCACCTGGCGTTCTCTGTGCCAGCGCTCTGGCGATCGAAGTACGTTGTTTCATCCCAGCACTTGCTTCGTGCCAAATCGTATCAGCCCTATCTAACAAATCAACTGTTGCGAGTGCCTCGTCAACTCGCGCAGGTGAGGGTCCAAGTGCATACCGTCCAAGTTCTACAACTCGGCGCAATGTGAACCGTCCACCCACTTCTGAACTTCTTGGAACCCACGCTACTTTTGATGCACGCTCACGTGGATGTAACCGAAGCAAAGATGCGCTATCAAACAAAACTTTCCCTCTAGTTGGCGTTTGTAAGCCAGCAACACATCGGAGTAAGGTTGATTTTCCCGATGCATTGGGGCCAAGAACGCAAACAATTTTTCCGCCCTCAGCACTCGCAGTAATATCTCGAAGTGCAGTCAATTTTCCATAGCGAACACTCAAAGAAGAAATATGTAACCTCATACCTTTCCCCTCCCTCGAAGTAATAGCAATAGAAAAACAACTCCACCGATCCCGCTCGTCAAAATACCAACGGGTAAGCGGCCAGTTCCCAAATCAATGAGTTGTCTTGCATCATCTGCGCCTACCAAGAGTAACGCGCCCACAATCGCAGAACCGACTGCAAGCATCCTGTGATTTGATCGCAACAATAACCTTGCCCCATGCGGTGCAATCAAACCAACAAAAGCTATTGGTCCTGCAATGATGACACCAACTGCAGCAAGAATACTTGACACTAAAAACAAACGAAATCGCAAGGAAGGCAAATGTACGCCAACACTCGTTGCCTCGTCATCAGACAAACAAGCAGCATCAAGCGAAGGCCCCCACCACGCAAGCAGGAGTGTTCCCACAGAAACTACGCCTCCCAAAATACCAAGACGGACATACGACATCGTTTCTGGCAAACTGCCCATCAACCATGTTGTAAATGAACCGCGAAGCCCCATCGGGACAAGGTGTTGCAACACCATAATCCCTGCGCCGCAAATCACCGAAACGACAACGCCAACAAGCACCATTGTCACAGGATCTAATCCACCACGACCGCGTGATAACAAATACACGGCAACAAGCGCAACAATTGCACCGGCAACCGCGCCGATTGTTTCACCTTCTGGAAACCCGACGCCTCGAGAATGTTCAATCATCATTGAAGCCATCACGCCAAGACCGGCTCCACTTGATAAGCCAAGAATCCACGGGGAAGCGAGTGGATTTCTCAAAAGCACCTGCAAACCCATGCCAGAAACACCAAGTGCCCCACCAACAACAATTGCTGCAAACATTGGAACAAGTCTGTAACCAATGTAAGCAGAATCTGGCCATACAAATGACAGTTCGCCAAGAGTACTTCGGGTAATCATCAACCTTGCAATGCAAGTCGCAATGAGCAAGGCAAGCAAGACAATCCACACAAATATGTGTCGAGGTTTCATTCTGATTGTGCTATCTCGTGCAATGTTTGAGCAACGTGTACGATTCGCGTAGAAGGAATCAATACATCTTTATGGACGAACCGAATCACTGGTATGCCAAGCGTTTCTACTGAACAATAACTTGTAATGGGGACATCAGACACGATGAGGATTCTACTCGGAGCAAGCCTTGCAATGTCCTCCAACGATAACATTTGCCACCCCTCTTTCTCCAATGCATTCACGCCGCCAATTGCTTCCCAAATATCAGCAAGATACGTATTTTTTCCAAAACAGATTCCTACGCTCTGTTCTCCACCACCCGTCATCAGGAGAGTCGGCTTATCAGAGACCGTTGCTTGCTCGAACGCAAAAGTAACTTGGTGCGGTTCAATTGTTAACACTGAAGAAAGATCAGCAGAAAGTTGTGCAATATCCTCAATAGTATTTAACTTCCAACTTCGCAATATAAACGTACCCTTCTTAGCAAGTTCTTCAAGATGAGAATCAACACCACCGACTTGCTGTTGTACAAACACATGCGTCGGTTGTAGACGCAAGAGTCGTTCATAATCAATGGCGTATAAATCACCTACAACTGAAATCCCTTTTATTTCACAAAAAGCACTTCGACCAACAATTTGGTCACGAAACCCCATGTCAATTAGAGATGCAGTAATTCCAGGACTCAATGAAACAACACGAATCCCTTCCTGATGCGTTTCATTTTCGTTCGGCGAACACCCAAAGGCAATTGCAAACATAAAACATACGAGCAATTTTGAAATCTTATTCATCTGTAGAGGTTACAAGTTGGGTCTGCGCAAGACGAGCATATACGTCGCAACGTGTGAGCAATTCATCATGTGTTCCTGTGTCAACCAACTTTCCACGATCTAGAACAACAATCCGATCTGCCATTTGTACAGTTGATAATCGATGGGCAATAATCAGAACCGTCCTCGACTCACAAAAACGATCAAGCGTATCGTTGATCAGTGCCTCAGATTCAGTATCGATTTGACTTGTCGCTTCATCAAGAATAAGTATTGCTGGATCGCGCAGCATTGCCCTAGCAATTGCCAACCGCTGGCGTTGCCCCCCACTCAATGATGTTCCAGATTCATAGACATTTGCCTCGTACTCTCCATCCATCGCTTCGATAAACTCTGCAGCATGTGCATGCTCCGCTGCTTCTTGAACTTGTTCAATCGTCGCATCAATTCCAAAGCGAATGTTTTCTGAGATCGTTCCACGAAACAACACTGTTTCTTGTGTCACGACACCAATCTGTGAACGCAAGGAATGCAAATCAACACCCGAAATATCAACACCGTCAATTGACACAGTTCCAGATTCTGGCGTCAACAAACGAGGCAACATCGAAAGAAGCGTCGTTTTGCCCGAACCATTTGGTCCTACAACTGCAACGCATTCCCCGTGATTGATTGTTAACGAGACTTCATTGATTGACGGTTCACTCGAACCGTCATAGGAAAAAGTTACTCCATCAAAAACAATTGTCTTGGAGTGTGGTTGCATTGCTGGTCGTTTCGTTTCGTCTTCAAGTGGCAATGAAAGAATATCCTGTAATCTCTGTGCTGGTGCTTCCGATGCTTGTATTTGAGCAACCATGCCAGAGAGTGGTCTCAGTGAGCCCCCAGCAACAGCGAGCGAACCAATTGAAAGCAAGAAACGATCAAAATCTAAAGCACCATCAATGATTGACTTCGCAGCAATTGCAGCAAGCGCGCCAAGGACAATAATCGAGAGGATTTCCATGAGTGGGCTCATCAAGGCACGGGCGATTCGAACTTTCATCTCGGCTTTAATAAGACGGTCGTTCTCTGAAGCAAAGTTATTTTCTATTGATTGTTCTGCAGTGTTCACTTTTACAGCTCGCAATCCCTGCACTGCTTCATTTGAAATACGCAACAACTCTTGCTGCACTGCAAGAGATGTCTTAGAACCCTTACGGATTCGGCGACCGATTTTTTGAAGAACAAACGCGAGAATTGGCAATACTAAAATTGCAATCACTACAAGGCGAACATCAAAGACGCACGCAACAATAAACGCAACAATTCCCTTTGAAAAATGTGCGATCGATTTCCCCATCAATACTGTTAAGCCGGCCTGTAACGCTTCGGCATCCCTAACAATTCTAGAAACAAACTCACTCGCCCCACTCCGAAGCACGCGGCCTAATTCCAAACACAGAACATGCCCAAATGCTTGCTTTCTTACGCGAGCAACTGTATGGACAGCAATCCACCCACTCAAATATGCATGTAAAAAATTAGCGATACCTCCGATGAGAGTCAAGCACCCTACGCCGATTAGAATAAACATCACGCCGTCGAAACGATCTGCAGGGAGTTGTTCGATAAGCCACTGCGGAACAGAAACAATGTGATTTTCAGCATTAAACTGCTCTGCAAGTTCGGGTAATGCTTGTCCACTTTCTGGGTTAAGAATGAGCGAAAGTGCAGGGCCGAGACTAAGTAAACCTACGCCCAAACCCATCGCTGAAAAAATCGCGAGTCCAACTGCAAGAAACAATCGGCCACGCCATTGCAACATCTGTTTTGCAAAATGCTTGAAGTGCGTCATGATCCATCATTCCCTTCATAGACTTTGCGCAAATCTTTCCAAAAATTTGGATAACTTTTGGTGACACATTTTGGATCAACAATTGAAATGCCCGGTCTTTTTGTAGCTAAAACTGCCATGGACATTGCAATTCGGTGATCACCAACTGGGTCAATTGCAGTTGGTCCGTTACCTCCTTGAATGGGAGATATTCTCATGTCACTCGTTCCCGCACCAACACCGCACCCTGCTTTTGCAAGCGAGCGAGCCATCACTTCAATGCGATCTGATTCTTTCAGTGGGAGCGTCTCTAACCCATATATTCTTGAGGGCGAATCAGCAACTGCTGCAACTGCTGCTAAGCAGAGTGACGCATCTGGAAAATGAGATGCGTCAAGATCACCAAACCCATGAATGGTTCCTGTTCCCGTAATTTGTATGCCAAGATCCGTCTCTTGTACATCAGCACCAATTGTACCAAGCAAACGAATTGCTTCGGCATCTGGTTGGAGAGAATCTAACCGTAATCCCTCAAGCGTTACGGATAGCCCCTTGTGTAGTGTTGCAACTGCAGCAAAGTACACGGCAGAACTTGCATCTGGTTCAATCGTAAGTTCTCGATGTGTAATGCGAGTTTGAGGCACTGTAATTGTTCTCTCTGTTTCGCCTGCATTATCAAGAACTGAAACTCCAAAAACACGCAACATTTCCACAGTTAAGTCTACGTACGACTCACTTGTGATTGGTTTTTTACAAACCAGCGTAAGCCCGCCTTCAAGAAACGGCGCTATCAACAGCATTGCAGAAATAAACTGGCTTGATTTCGTCAGTGGAATGTGCAATTCCCCGCCGGTCATAGAAGCCCTATGTACTGTCACAGGTAAATGTTCACCTTCAATAGATGCACCTAGCTGCGAAAGCATGGTGACTAATTCACCCACAGGTCGCTGTCGCATCCGCCTGTTTCCATCAACTACAACAGGATTATCTGACAAACTCCCCGCAGCAATCATAAAACGTGATGGTGTTCCACCTGCGCCGAGATTGACGTTGCCGCCGCGGGGAAACTGCCTGTCAATACCGTGCAAGATGAGTTTTTTTGATGACCACTTCACGCCAACGCCAAGTGTTGCCATTGCTTCGCTCAACAACTTCGTATCATCGCACAAGAGTGGTTCCAAGAGCACTGTGCGTCCTGCTCCAATCGCACCAAGCATGATCGCACGTTGGGTCAAACTCTTGGATCCCGGAACCCGCAAGGTTCGGTGACCAGCCCTTTTCAAAACAGGTACTGACTCGGCTGTCAGACCTGCATTTTTTTTTCTCATGTGTCTCGCCTAAAGATCGCAACAACATCATCGATCGGCACAACGAATAGTCGATTGTCACCTTCAAAATCTACAGGAATCGAATGCTTCGGATTAAAGAGAACCTTGTCGTATTGTTGAATTGGATAATCAGGATCATTTTCGATCACCGCACTGACTGATACGACGCGACCTGTCAGCGTTGGGATCTCGATCTTGTCAGGCAGATGGATACCGACCTTCGTAATTTTACGGTCTTCATCCTTTCGAATAAGGACTCGATCCCCAATGGGCTCGACGGTTTCAAGAACGTGTTTTTTACTCATTGATTTCGCCATATTTGTGCATCATAGTTACCATTGAGATTCTGAGCAGATTTTCCTTCCATTCAATGAATATATCTGTACCATGGTTATTCTAGATAAAGAAAGAGGAGATCTCAATGTCCACAAACGCAACCCCTGCAACAACAACCCAATCAGTAGAAGTAACTTCAACTGACCCATTGCACCTCATTGACGTTGATCACGTGAAAATATACGTCGGTAACGCCAAGCAGGCCGCTTTTTATTATGCCTACGCATTCGGGTTTCAGGTCACGCAATTTGATGATTTAACGACAGGTAATAGAAAAGAAGCGTCCTACTTGCTCACGCAAGGCAACATTCGTTTGATTATTACGACTGGACTCACTCAAGACCACCCTGCACAACGCCATATCAATCTCTATGGCGACGGTGTAAAGGACATTGCCTTCACCGTATTTGATGCGGAACGAGCGTTTAATCAAGCAATCAAAAATGGCGGCGAAGCAGCGTACGAACCATTCAAAACAACCGACGAACATGGGGAAGTTGTCCAAGCCGGCATCAAAACGTACGGCGAAGTTGTTCACTCTTTTGTCTCTCGTAGTGGTGGATACGCACTTCCTGAAATTAAACAAGGAGGCATTGTTTTCCCTGGTTTTAAAACGATGGATCATCCTCTCAACCAATTCAATAAAGATAACCCATGCGGGCTGAAATTCCTCGATCACTGTGTTGGCAATGTACAGATTGACGAAATGAACAACACCGTTGCGTGGTATGAGAAAGTTCTAGACTTTACGATGTTTAAGCACTTCGATGACGATGACATCTCAACTGAGTATTCAGCATTGATGTCTAAAGTCATGTCATCGGGTGGTGGTTTAATTAAGTTTCCTATCAACGAACCAGCCGAAGGCAAACGCAAGAGTCAAATTCAAGAATATCTCGATTGGCACAATGACACTGCTGGTGTGCAACACCTTGCCTTCCGCACAGATGATGCCCTTGAAAGCATCCGCGAACTTCGAAAACGTGGTGTCAACTTCCTCCGCCTTCCTGACACGTACTATGAACTTTTATGGGACCGTGTTGGCGACATCGAAGAAGAAAAGAAACTTGTGCAAGAACTTGGTATTCTTGTTGATAGAGATGATCAAGGATATCTTCTACAACTCTTTACTCGACCAGTCCAAGATCGACCTACATTGTTCTTCGAAATCATTTGCAGACGAGGCAGTCAGTCATTTGGCAAAGGAAACTTCAAAGCACTCTTTGAAGCACTTGAACTTGAACAAGACCGACGCGGCAACTTATAACCCAACAATAGGAATACGCTTGTGCCCTACTACACTTCATTAGGTGAAATTCCTCCGAAACGTCATATTCAATTCCGCCGTCCTGACGGCGTGCTGTATTCGGAAGAAGTTTTCGGTACAGAAGGGTTCGATGGACCAACTTCAACGATGTACCACATCCATCCGCCAACGCAAGTTTCTGGCTGGAAACATGAGTACTCAACCAAGCAAGAATATGTCGAAACGAACGTAATGCGTATGCGTCATTTGGTCTCCAAGAAAATGACTGCAGGTGGAGATCCAATTACTGGCCGGACTGTGTTGTTTGGAAACGGCGATTGTGAGATGGGCGTATGTGTACCTGAAAAAGGCATGGACTATCACTTTAAAAATGGTCAGGGTGATGAGAGTTTGTTCATTCACGATGGAACTGGCACTTGCCACACCATGTTCGGGACATTGAAGTTCAAAAAGTTTGATTTTGTCATTATTCCTAAAGGAACTATTTACAAAATGGTTTTTGATGACGCGCCAAGTGATGGGCCTGAAAACCGTTTCATGTTTATTGAGACTGCCAACGCATCGCATATTCTTCCCCCCAAACGATACATCGCTGAAAAAACATCGCAATTTCTTGAACACGCTCCATATTGCGAACGAGATTTACGGATCCCTCAAATGCCCTTGGTTTACGATGAAATGGGTGAGTTTGAAGTACGAATCAAAGCGCTCAATAGCGTCCACAGTTATATGTATCCTTACCATCCGTTAGATATCGTTGGTTGGGATGGCTGTTATTACCCTTACTGCTTTAACGCGTTGGATTTTTCACCAATCGTTGCAAAGCACCACATGCCACCACCAACGCATCAAGTATTTGCTGGTGGCAACTTTGTTATTTGTGCGTTTGCACCCCGCATGCTGGACTTCCACCCCGAGGCGATCAAAGTTCCGTATAACCACTCGAATGTCGATAGCGATGAAGTGATGTATTACTGTGACAACAAATATACCGCACGAAAAGGGATCGGTGAGGGGTCCATGACAATGCACCCACAAGGTATTGCACATGGTCCACATCCGGGAACTGTTGAGGCAACACTCGATCAAACATACACGGACGAACTCGTGGTGATGTGCGATACATTTAGACCACTCTTCCCAACAAAAGCTGCGATAGACATCGACGATGATGCATATCCAAAATCATGGGAAGACTGGAAGCCAATTCCAGTTGGACAATAAACTAACCTACGGGCAGTTTGTTTTATGCTGGCAGAATTCGCCCTGTGCAAGATCCAAAACCGATGCGAGTTGCACTATCAGATTCGCACCATGCTTCGATCGTCAGTTCATCACCGTCTTGAAGAAATCGCCGTTGCGTTCCATCTGGTAAATCCAATGGCTCTGTGCCTCGCCAAGTGAGTTCAAGAAGACAACCACGAGAATCCTTGGTTTCGCCACTGATCGTTCCACTCCCGATCAAATCTCCGCTATTCATAGGGCAACCCGTACTTGTGTGATGCGCAAGCATTTGAGCAAACGACCACGTTAGATTAGAAAGTGAACTCTTCGTAAGTTGGGTTGCTTCAACGTCATCACTTCGCATAGTAGCTGACGAAATCGAAACAGAACAATTCACATCAAGAACATCTTCCGTTACTGGTTGCAAATATTCAAGCAGTGGTGGATCTGAATCTAAACGCGCTGGACCATTTTTTCGAAACGGTGCAAGTGCGTCGATCGTCACAATCCAAGGACTAATTGTCGATGCAAAGTTTTTAGCATTAAAAGGTCCAAGTGGTTGATATTCCCATTTCTGGACATCTCTTGCTGACCAATCATTGAGAATCACGATGCCAAACAAATGCTCCATTGCATCGTCCATTGTGATTCGTTCGCCCATTGTATTCCCACAACCGATGAAAGCACCGAATTCAAGTTCGTAATCTAGTAATTTGCAGGGCGCAAATATTGGATCGCCTTCATCAGGTTTCAATTGACCATGTGGTCTTGTAATTTCTGTACCCGTAATAACTACACTACTCGCTCTACCGTGATAGCCAACTGGCAAATGCAAATAATTTGGCATCAGTGGATCACCATCTGGTCTAAACATTTTTCCAACATTTGTCGCATGGTTTCTTGCAGCATAGAAATCAGTGTAATCTCCAATTTTTGCTGGCATCACTAAACGTAACTCACTTTGCAGGCACAAAATTTCGGGTACAGGTTCACCACGTAACAATTCAAACAATGCATGGCGGACAAGTGTCCAAATTTCCTGCCCTAGTGACATAAAATCATTGAGATCGCTGGCACGCAATGCGAGCGTTATGTCATCTGCGAATTGCAATTTGTTTTGATCAAGTGCGCTACGCAACACAACAGCTTGATCACCAATTGCTACGACTATTCCATGTTTACTACAAACGCCCCAAGGCAAGTTTTGAATCGGGAAGTCATTCGTGCCAGAACCATCTGCAACCCAACTCGTTGCTTCTACATCATGCGTGTGGTCAATCATCTTGATTCCTTTAGTAATCCCATTTTTCGTAAATCATTTCTAGGCTCTTCGAACGAGCATGTACCGAGTGAGTTAAACAACTCGGCGCGTATTTGTTCCAACTGTGATTCTTTGAATGCTGAAAGGTTTGGTTCAGATCCATTCAAAATATTTTCTACTTCCCCAACTGTTGCATTATGAATACTGGCTGCTGCCGTTGCTTGTAGCACAGAAAGGAAACCATACTCAAGCACGCCAACCGTTTCGTTTTTGTGCTGGCAAGGATGGTGCATTCCCGCAGTAGCCTTAAATGCTTGTCCTGCAACTGCGCAACTGTGAATGAATCGTGCCAATTGATTGCTTGAAGGATACAAATCAGGTGTTACGCCGCCAGTACGTACTTTTGCACCTGCGATAGAGCCGGAGAGACATGCAATCAAACCACGGGGATCTTCTTCTATTGGCAACTCAATAAAAGGGAATAAATCGTCATGCAAAATAGAGAACGCTGAATCTATTTCTTCAGTAGTGGACGCTTTAAACTCAACAACATTGGCAACTGCACCACAAGATTCCATGTTGAAATCGATTGTTGCTTGCACTGCACTTTCGAACTTTCCACTACTTACTGGAGGGAGCAACACACTGAGTTGCCACATTTCATCTTCTGAAGATGGCAAGACATCCTTTGCACATTCCTTGAACTCATCTAATTTGCTTGCAGGTATTATTAATCGTGCGAGCATCCAAGAGTCATCCAATTGTTGAAAAGACGACCAGTTGTTTACCACCGACTGCATGTCCAAACTTGCTGGTGGATACAGTCCTGCGTAATCAATGAATCCCTCTAGCATGATTTCAGATTTGGTTGATGTTGCAGTTTGCATATCAGACATCACAAACCGCTGAAAAATGTTCTAAACATCGAGACAATCGGCGGAGTGTTGCCTCCTTACCAAGAAGAACGAGCGTATCTCCAATTGGAGGAGAGACTGGACCACCTGCAACTGCAACTCTTACAGGTTGCGCAACTTTCCCAAGTGCGCCATCAGCAAGAGAATCTGCAAGTGCATGCAAACACGCATCAATAGATTCTGCATCCCAAGTTTCAAGCGTAGTAAAGGCTTCGATGATCGCTGGCAATCGAGATAACCCAGTCACTTCACCTTTCAACAACGCCTTCTTGACTGGTTTGGATTCTTCCCATGTAATTGCATCATCGTCGTCAATCAAAAACTTAGATGTCTCAACAGCATCTCGGAACGTTTTAGACCGTTCGTGATTTGCAGAAGCAAAGAGCGAAAATTTATCGCCAAGTGCAGCAAACTCCGGTGCGTACTTGGTACACCAATCAAGTAACCGCGTTTCAAACTCTTCTGTTGATATTTTTTGCAATGCGTCAAGGTTAAATGCAAGTAATTTCGCACGATCAAACTTCGCAGGTGATTTAACGATTCGATCAAGAGAAAAGTTATTTATCAAAAAATCAGCATCAAATTGTTCAATATCATTTCCGGGTGACCAACCGAGTAAACAAAGATAATTCAGAAGGACTTCAGGTAAGTACCCTGCTCTTTGAAAATCTTCAACATTAATTTCTGGTAACTGAATGCCAAGCGCAGCGGCAAGATCGTTCGCTTCACTGATTTCCAACTGCACATCTTTCGAACCAAGCCACGCGCTCCATGATTCCGTTGGAATGCAATCATTTGGTGGTGATTCAACATTTTTTTCTCTTACAAATGTCCGCAACGCCTTATCTTTGTCACGCTTGGACATCTTTGAACCATCGGGATTAAAAATAAGCGAGATATGAGAAAAAGTTGGTCTCTCAAATCCAAATGCATCTTGCAACAATACGTGCTTGAACGTGTTATTGAGGTGTTCTTGCCCTCGGATAACGTTTGTAACACCCATTAACGCATCGTCAACAATAACTGCAAAGTGAAATGTTGGGAATCCATCAGTTTTAAAAATGACAAAATCATCAACTTCGTTGCGTTCCACTTGTACTTCTCCGACAACTGCATCATGAACAACAATTGGACCCCCTTCTGGCACTTTGAACCGTACGACTTTTGGTCTTCCTTCATCTAAATATTGTTGCACTGTTTCTTGATTCAATTCGAGAGCGGCGCGATTGTACCGATACGCTCGTTTCTCCTTCCGAGCAAGTTTTCGTTCAGTATCAAGTTCTTCTGGTGTTTCAAACGCATAGTAGGCAAGCCCCGCATCTAAAAGTTTCTGCAGATATTCATTGTAAATAGCTAACCGCTTCGATTGATAGTACGGCCCATTCTCACCACCACCTGAACCTTCAAATTCTGGGCCTTCGTCCCAGCCAATATTCAACCATTTTAGATCTTCAAAAAACCCTGCAGTTGCATCATCGCTAGATCGTTTTTGATCAGTATCTTCAATCCGCAACAAATAATTTCCACCGTTTGCACGTGCATAAGCCCAGCAAAAGATCGCCGTTCTTGCGCCACCTACATGTAAGTGCCCTGTTGGGCTTGGTGCAAATCTTGTACAAATTTTTCTTGTGCTCATTGCAACTCCTCTCGTGCTTGACGACGTTTTTTTATAACTTCAATTGGACCCGTGAGTGCATACCAAACAAAACCAAATGCAACAGTTTCTTGGAACCACCAGATTCCAAAGAAAAGGATTATGACAGTGACCGAAAGAAAACGAAACGTTTGTGGTCTGCCTAAATATCTGCTTACAAAATGTTCGTATGGCATGTTTGAAACCATTGCAAGTGCGCAACAGAGTGCAACAATTGGGACGCCGAAAGCGTACGCTTGACCTATCCAAATCGTATCAATTCCATTCGCGAGCAAATGTTGATGCAACATGATCAATGCCACGACAACTCCTGCAGCACCAGGCGAAGGGATCCCGAGAAACGCGATGTCATCAGTTGGCCCTTCTTCTGGGTGTGTTTCAACATTGAATCTTGCAAGCCGAAGTGCCGTGCAACAAACGTACACCGCTGCGATCGCCCACACAACTTTTCCCCAAGGCATATCAGCATCAGGGCCAAGCACAGTGAGGTGACCATCTTCGCCAAGATAACTTCCAATAAGTGCCAATACCATCATTGCTGGAGCAACGCCACACGTGACTAAATCGGCAAGTGAATCTAACATCGCTCCAAGTGCAGTTACGCTTTTTGTAAGCCGTGCAACTGCGCCGTCAATGCTGTCGAGGAACATGCCAAAAAAAACAAGGGAACCCGCCATGGTCAAACCGCTCCATCCCCACGGTCCAACCCATTCTGCACTCTTCGTTGCATAATGAATTGCGGCAAAACCAGCAACAAGATTGCCGAGCGTGAATAAAAGAGGCCACACAATTTGCGGTGGCATTACCTTCCGGACTCTACGCCGACTCTTGGAATTTTTTTTAACTGCAGGTTGGTTTTCCATAGAACGCACTATTTTACCATGACAACTACACCGAGTACACCAAATCAAGTTATCACTATAAAATATGTCCGGTATCGACCCCAAGAGGGTCACAGACCATAATCATTGATCGTCTCTTGAAACACCTACATGCGCTTCAAATAGCATGAATGTAAGAATCGGCGTTTCAACAGGCCCACCCATCAACGCTTCGCCGAGCCGGACACCTGCTGGTCCTTCATCGAAGGGTCCTGTTGTTTGTGTAGCTGGCTCCATCTGCGAGACAATGAGTAACGCTTTGCTGTCTTCTAGCAAACACTCAACCATCAAATCGGAAAACACACGGCTTTCTGAGGGTGACACATCTCTTCCCGGAACTAGACCTCGATCTGCAGGTACATGCCACACAGGTAAAAGTTGAAGATAAAAATGATCGCCATTTTCCATTGCGATTTGCCAACCCCTTGCGAGCAAGGTCAAATATCCATGGTCGACAAAATGAGAAACTCCCCCAGCAGTCACGAGCATTCCAGAAGATGGCATTTTACGTTGGAGAATATCTCTCCATTTTATAATTTGCCCATGCCAATCGTAACGCTCTTCGCGTGAATCACCTAGTGATGTTGTGATTGCTGGCAAATCAACTGCATCGATGATCCTAACAAACATACCTTCGGATTCAAGACGTTCTGCTACATTTGCATCAAGTAATGCATCGCCAAAATTGTCGAGTATTTTTTTCACTTCATTACTGTTTGGAACAACAGTAAACTTTCGAACCGCAATCCCACTTCCCTTAGTTTCAATCCTTGCATGCGGAACGACAACAACTTTACTTTCTTCTACCTTCTGCGTACTACAACCAAAAGCAGAAACAAGAATGAGAAGAAATGTTATTCCAAGTCGCATGTGTTCACCATGTCGATCAATTGACGCAATCTGCCAAAACTTCGACGTGTGTGGGGCACAATCAATCTTGGCAAATGAAGATGATCTTCTTCGCATGAAAGTGGTTCGGATTGAGAAATTTTCCCCTCTCGAATAATGTCAGAAAAAGAATCATTGAGTTTTTCAATTCCCGATGCAGCAATCCGACTGTTTAACCGAATGATGTAATCATTTCGAACGTACCTACTCGAATGGTAATTTTTGTAAAACTGCAAAATATGCTTCACGCCATCTTCAGGCGTAGGCGCAACGTAATACAGTGATTCATCTTCTGGACTAATTGTATTGTTGCCTAACAAATCAGTAACGATGTGTTTCTCCCAATTCGTCCAGTACGTACTACCCTCACCTGCAATCATCACAACTGGAATCATGTTTGCTTTACCTGTTTGAATGAGAGTGAGTGCTTCAAACAACTCATCTTGTGTTCCAAAACCACCTGGGCAAGCAACAACGGCGTCAGAGTGGGTCATGAACATCAACTTACGCGTAAAAAAATACCGGAAATTAATGAGTTTATGATCGCCTTCGATAATCGCATTCGCTGTTGTTTCAAATGGCAATCGAATTGCCAATCCAAAACTTGCTTCACGCTTTGGACCTTCATGGCCAGCTTTCATAATACCATCACCTGCCCCTGTGATTGCCATCCAATCAACTTCTGCCATTTGCTTACCAAACTCTGCAGCAGCAATGTAATCTGGATGATCTTCAGGCGTTCGCGCAGAGCCGTAAATGCTTACTTTCCGAGTGCCTTTGTAGCGATTAAAAATCTGATACCCGTAACGCATCTCTTTAATTGCATGTGTAACCAATTTGACTTGCCCTGTGTCATGACCTTCTTTCGCCATTTTCAGGCAAACATCAATCATCTGTGCAACCATTTCTCGTCGAGGGTCGTTTTCATGCAACTGCCCAACTTCATCAACCATATCACGCACTCTCTGCGCGAGATCATTATTTTTACTCATGGTTACTATTGTATCAGAGTGGGACGAAGAAACACTACCGCGCCAAGTTAGGCAATGCCTCAAAAGTAATTTCAGGATCAAGCAATGGACCTGTTACTTTCACGGCATACAGTTGATCACCGATTGCACCCATGATCTGTCTGATGATTGGCCAACCAACCCTTGGATTAAGTTCAACGTCTAACTCGAATGAAGGAATCTTCATTGTCCCAGAACCACGAATAACTAAGTCTTGAACAGAAGTGTCATCACCTGTCAATTTAATTTCTTGCAACTCAACTTTTTCTCCTTCGATATAGAGGTCAATCGAGGCAGTAGTGATGGCGGTGGAAGCGGGTAACGTAAAATGGAGAAGTTGTAGGGCTCTCATGAACGTTGGTACTTTTGCAAACATTCCATTTGTGACTTTCATTTTCCCAACACCGATTCTCGTGTTTGATTCTCCACGAACACCAACAAGTGCAAGCCACCCAGTTAACTCGCCTGTAAACTTAGACCCCTCTTCGGAATTCTCGTCCTCAAGTTTTACACCTGCAAGAAGTACAGTTACCTCAAACTCCTTCAAAGCATCAACGCCAACCCAACCCGTCAATGTCACAGCTCCAGAAGACGATTTGCCACGAACGTCCTCAAAAATCATTTTATGATTTTCGGGATCTAAAACCAATCCACCACGAATGTTTGTGATTTTTCTTCCAACCGCGGTCATCTTGTCCAATTGAAGACGAAGCTGCAAAGAGGAGAGTGTCTCTTCGTCATACACCCCCTTCACTTGAGTTGTGCCATCGATTTCAGTTAACGGCAAACCCGCGTTCATCGAAACTCCGCGTAGTTCAATGTCCCCGAAAAAATCAATCCCCAATTCCGTCCAACTTTGCCCTGCGAGAGAAACTTCGCCTTGGAGTACTTTGCTCTCACCTTCTCCAATTTCCATGGCTTCGAGTGTATCCCCGACGACAGACGGCAAGACTGCAAACAAACTATGGTCGCCGGCAGGACCATCCCAATCTAGAGTAAACGTACCTTTTACAGTTTCATTAGTATTAATTTTTCCATCGATTGAAAAAACCCCTTTTCCAAGATTTCCAAAAAGATGATCTAAATGCACTCCACTATTGTCAAAGATAATTCGATTTTGTTCATCAATACTTGTTTGCGTAAACTTCGCATGTGCTACACGCTTATTCAATGTTGCTGAAAGTTTTTCTGGAATAATGACAACTTCATAATAATCTTTATCGTTGTTTTTTATTGTTTCTAAAGTTACGGTTCCTGTTCCTTTCGGAGAGATTGTGTCAAAATGCTTTGCAGCAACTTCACCTCCAATAATTCCAGTGATTGCTCGGCTAAGTGGAGAACTTGCAACAGCATTCTCCCACTTGGCTCGTATGTCATAATTCGTTTCTTCTTCAACAACTTGGATATTCCCATCGAAAGAAACGTTCCCTTGAGAAGTTCCATCTTGATCAAGAGAAAACAGTAGATCATTTAGAAACACACTCGAATCATCTACAACTATCTCACCTCGATCACATTGCATGAAGACTGTTTCTCCGTTACCAGAAATCCCTAATTTTTTTGGCAATGCAGAAACGTAGAGTGACGACTTACCAGCTGCATGATTCATGCGGATGTTCGCATCAAGTCGGCCCGTTGGTTCTAGAAAGTGCCATGGTGGAGAAAGTTGAGAAGAGGATGACTTTGGAAGTAAAAATACTAGTTGTTTGCTGATTGGCCAATTTGTAGCACGCACTTCTAGTTCAGAATCTCCGCCATGAATATTCATAGATGCAGAGAGTTCACCACCGTCAAAGTGAGCGTTCACTTTTTCTACATATACACCATCATTGTTTACAATCACATTTGCAATCACATCCATAAGCGTGAAATCTTCTGGCCAAAATGCATCTGTTGCATGAATCGACTTCGCAAATGTAGGATTCGGTGTTGCAGTAGAACCCTCAATCGTCACAGTGATATCTTTTTCAATTGCTCCATCTTCACTTGTTGTCACTGTTCCCCCAGCATTGATTTCTCCATCGAGGCCAAGACCACCTAGAACTCCCACTACTGTGTCATAAGAATCACCGGCTGACACCGAGACCGCTTCAACCATTAAATCTGTTATTAGTACAGCATGTAAGTTAAACACGATGTTTGGTTCGGTGTTCCCATCAACATCAAAAAAGATTTCACCTTCGATGTCACCGCTCCCACCACCAACTCCATAATATTTTATTTTTTGGTCTTTAGAAACTTCCAACTTATTAGGCTCAAGTCGTAATTTCCCCTGAAGAATTTCAATTGGAAACGGGAAGCCATCATGAATAATAGTAGTTTTGTGAAAAACCAAATCGCCAGATACTTCAACTGCATCACCATCGTTCCCTGAATGATGAATCATTAACGCCATGTCGACGATGCCGCCGAGCATACACGCATCTTCTGCAATTACTCCCTTTGCAACCAAACGATCTAGTGCATCTTGATCAAGCAACCGATCCATCACTGTTGCCACTGGTTTTGGCACAGCATCGTGCATTGCTGTGTCCAATGGAGCATTCGTTACTATTATTGAAAGATTTACCTCTGTGTTTTCCGCTACTTTGACTTCTCCAAGAAGAGTAACATCAGCACCTTCACTTCCAGTGGCATCAAAAGATTGGATAACTAATGTATCGTTGTGTATATCTATCAATGCATTGATATTGTGCAGTGGATATGCGAATCCGACGTACCAGCCCGAACCACCACTGACTGCAATATTTCCTTTGTATTCCACTTTACCACTCTTCACAGCGCGCTCAACAATCAATTGCCCATTTGCGTCCCAGTCCTGCAAATGAAACAATTGGAGAATTCTTGCAACTGCAATCGGAAGATCTACTTGACCATCACCCTCTACCTTTGATTTAAATTGATCGATTTTAAACGTTGCTTTAAAAGGCGAGGTTTCTTTCATCTCATTGAACCACTCCTCACCCGCTTGATTGTTCAATGGTGGAAGATCTTCGATTTTTACTGAAACTTGAAATGGAACTTCGGATGATCCCTGTGAAGTATCTGGTGGAAGTAAAACGCCCTGCAAATTTTCCAACGAAGCGGAGTTCCCATCGTATATAATTCTTCCTTTCACGACACGAAGAGATGGAACACCATGCATCTTTGATATTTTTCCATCTTCATAGTGCACCCACTGAAGTGAGTGTGCTTCTGGTAATTGAAACTCTAATGATTCAACATCAACACCAAGTTGAAATCCACTTGTTGTATCCCAAAGAACGCTGAGTTCTCCCACATCTCCGCGTAATGCAATTGCACCACACCATACACGAGCCGTCTTTGGCAACATCGCAAACAAACTATCATCGAGTTGCATTGGATCAACTGTCAATGCAATTTCAGGAGTCAAAAAGTCGCACATTCCCTTAATGTGAATGGAATCATCTTCATTAGCGAGTGAAAGTTGATACGCATGATCATTGATCGGGTCAAGTGAAACATCAAAGTTTACACTGTCACTTAACTCCCACGAATTCACTCCCATCGTCCCAATCTCTAAAGTCAATGTTTTTAAATTAATCTTTGTAAATAACTCTGTTTTTTTAGCTGAAGCATCCTTAGATGTTCCACTCACACTAGGCGAAGAAATTGTTCGGGCCATAAATGAAGAAAAATTAAACTCTCCTGCTATTTCTTCAGACTCTGCAACACGAATTGTCAGATGATCAGCACTAATTTGCTCTATTTTGTAGGATTGCCACGGCAGCCAATTGGCAACGTGCACTGTGATCGTTTCAAACATAGCGATGCGTGAAGCTTCCCCTTCAATTCCCTTCACATGTATTTCAAGGTCATCGAGTTCAACAATGCCAGACCACGACCAATGGGCACCCTGTATTGAAACATTTGCATTGATTCGATTTCCAATGGCGCTTGCAAGGAGTGGAGAGAGCACGAAGGATCGTGTCAATACAAAGACACAGATTACAAGTAAACCAAACATTGAAAGAAAACCAAACAGCCACGCCTTTGGTCGTTGCCATATTTTTTTACTTGTTATTTGATGTTCCAAATGCAGATTCAGCCAATTCAATTGCTCTTCCGAGCGCGGCTGCCTTGTTTCTCGTTTCTTTCCATTCAAGTTCAGGCTGTGAATCGATCACCACTCCAGCGCCTGCCTGCACATCGATTCGCCAACCGTCCGCATTTTGTTTGTCAATTGGAATAACCATTGTGCGAAGCGCAATGGCGATATCCATATCGCCAGTAAAACTCACCATGCCAATTCCGCCCGCGTATGGACCGCGGCGAGTAAATTCTAATGTATCAATAATTTGCATGGCTCGAATTTTTGGTGCACCACTTACGGTACCAACAGGCAATGTTGCTGCAAGTGCATCCCAACAATCTTTTCCGTTAGCCAGTTTTCCAGTAAGTGTTGAACTCAAGTGCATTACATGGCTGTACCGCTCAACGTCCATCACACTTTCGATCTGGATTGAACCAATTTCACACACGGTTCCAAGATCATTACGCCCAAGATCAACAAGCATGGCGTGTTCGGAGCATTCCTTCTCATCATTGCGGAGTTCTTTTTCAACAGCGGCATCTTCACTCTCAGTTTTACCTCGCTTGCGCGTCCCTGCAAGTGGTCTGTTCGTAACAATTCCATCTTTACACCGGCAAAGAATTTCTGGACTTGACGCTGCGAGGATACAGCCTGCACCTTGCACGTAAATCATGTACGGACTTGGATTCACAACACGCAGCGATCGGTAAATTTCAAATGGGTCGATCTGTGTTCGGTGTTCAAAGCGCTGGGAAATTACTATTTGAAAAGCATCTCCTGCAGCAATATAAGAACGGCACCGTTCAACTGCTGCTTCAAATTCTGGTTGTGTCATGTTTGAAACTGAAGGCGAGGGTGGCGGAGTCGATAAATCTAACTCAACAGAACCAACTGGAATATCTGGGGACTCTCCTTGCAGTGTTGCAATGACTTTATCAATTTCTGAACAAGCAGTTTTCCAACCATTTTCATCAGCTGTTGCATTGTGCGCGACGTGTACGACTTTTGATACGTGGTCAAAAATAACAATAGTTTTGTACAGCGCAAAATGCAAATCAGGAAGATCACGATCATCCTCTGGTGCGTTTTCAAAAGCCAACGCGCCTAATTCAAAATACCGTGCAGTGTCATATCCTGCATAGCCAACCCACCCACCTAAAAAACTAGGCAAAGGCAAATCATCAACTGCAAGGGGTTTTCCAACTTTCCAAGCACTCGATTTTTCTCTTACAACATCAAGTGGATTATCAACTGTAATTTCGTCAACGGTCCCGAGTTCGTGGTCTTGTATTCTGACGATCATTTCTTTTGCCGTAATTTCTATTACGGGATTTGTTCCCAAAAAAGAAAAGCGCCCCACTTCGTCTCCATTCTCGACGGATTCAAACAAAAAACTCGCTGCTTCGCGATCATCTTTGGCAACTAATCGGCGATACGCCAAAACTGGTGTAAGGTGATCTCCCATGATCCGCCGCACTACGGGCACAACAGTGTTGTTTTGTGCAATTTCATCGAATGCTGCTTTGGACATACGCAAAGTGTACCAAGCCGCCCACATTCTCTGCGGATTAAAGCCTTGTGAAGAAACTCACCCCGGAGAAACTCACCCCCGGTGAGTTTATAGTAATTCAGCGTTCATTTCCCGTAAACTCACCGGGGGTGAGTTTATTTCTGGGGGTGAGTTTATTTCCAAGAACTGACCCCGGGTGAAATAATCGCAAATATCGCAAAGCGCAGTGATCTAAACCACACTGGTGCGATTAATTCACCCGCGGTCTTTGGTAGGATAAACCAATGTCTACCAACGGCAATATCGTGACAATGCGAGGAATCGAACGTGTGTATTACAAGCCCGATGGAAGCGTGCTTGTGAATGCATTGCAGGGCATTGATTTGGATGTTCCCGCTGGGCAATCCCTCGCGATCATGGGACCATCAGGTTCTGGCAAAAGTACCCTTATGAATATTCTAGGATGCCTCGATCAGCCAACAGCTGGAGCCTTCACAATCGCTGGAAACGATGTTTCTTCTTTAGACGATGCAAAACTCTCCCTTGTGAGGGGCGAACAAATCGGCTTTGTTTTTCAATCGTTCAATCTCATCCCACAGCTTACCATTGAAGAGAATGTTGAAGTCCCCCTGTTCTACAGACGAGTCAAGGCCTCGAATCGAAAAATTGAGGCCACCGCGATGCTCGAACGCGTCGGTCTTGGAGATCGAATTGGACACAAACCAAGCGAACTTTCTGGCGGCCAACAACAGCGAGCAGCAATCGCTCGTGCGCTTGTTACAAACCCTTCGATTTTGCTTGCAGATGAACCGACTGGGAACTTAGATTCACAAACCGGTGATGACATTCTTCAGTTATTCGACGAGATGAATAAGGAAGGCCTTACCATCATGGTCGTCACGCACGACGATGAAGTCGGCGAACGTTGCGATCGCACGATTCATTTGCGAGATGGTTTGATTGATAGAGATACGCAGAATGAGTAACGCAAAACCAATGCGCGTTCTCGGAATCGATCCGGGTTTACGAGTTGCTGGTTATGGCTGTATCACGTATGACCGCAGTAATCCGAGACCTATACTTGTTGAGGCAGGCGCAATAAAACTTGATGTAACGAAAAGTGTTTCGCACAGACTTCACCAATTATGGACGGACATTACAGAAATCATCAGAGATGTATCACCAGACATCGTTGCAGTTGAAACTGTTTTCTCACACGCAAGACAAGTCGCAACTGCAATTACGATGGGACACGCTCGGGGCGTGATTCTTCTTGCAGTGGAAAACGCTCGGCTTCCCTTGGTCGAACTTGCTCCAACCGAAATAAAAAAATCTGTTACAGGAAATGGGAGGTCGACAAAAGACCAGATCCAGCAAGCAATAACACATCTCCTGCAACTAAAAGAGGTACCAGAGCCCCCAGATGTGGCTGATGCCCTCGCAATCGCCATCACAGGGGCGATGCGGGGCTAGGGTGAAAAATGTTTTGTTGAAAGTTGACAAATCGCATTTCTGCCTCTAAGATTACACGTAATTCATTTGCCCCCGAAAGGGCTCGGCATGGTGCTTGCATCTGCCGGGCCTTTCTTTTTTGCTTCGTCTCAACACATCTATCCCCCCTTCTGCTTGCTGCAACAACGCGTACCTTCGTTGTGCTGCATCGCCGACCCATAAAGGGTCGCCTGCTTCGCACGCCTCGGTACGCACTGTTTCGCTAGCGCAGGAAGGAGGATATATGTGTTTCGACTGCGCTATTGGTTTTGATTTTCAGTTCGCTATCACCCATTGCACAAAAACTAACTTTCACCCTCGCTGTTTCTTTTTGCAAATAAACTCACCGGGGGTGAGTTTATCTCCCAATGAAACAAAGGATAGTTTTTGTATTGCAATCACAGAAAAAAATGCGATAATCTATTCATGAAATGTAAAACAGGATCTAGGTTATTGAGTACATGCGCACTACTCGTGATAATGAGCATGCTCGGGGCTACAGACAAAAAAAATGGAGAGACACCTCCTGATATTATTTTCATTGTCTTAGACGATACAGGAATTGACCAATGGGCGAGTTTCGGTTGGACAGAAGATTTGTATCAACGTGCTCCAGATACTCCTGTACTGGATGCGATTACAGAAGCCGGTGTTAAATTTACAAATTGTTGGGCAATGCCAGAATGTTCACCTAGCCGAACAGGTATGTTTACTGGTCGCCTACCCCTCCGAACAGGTGTAGAAGCTGCAATCACGACTGCTCACTTGCCTCCTTCAATGGCGAATCCATCTGAAATAATGATTCCTAAGG
>JACNLW010000038.1 GCA_014381305.1 Planctomycetota bacterium | reverse complement strand
CCCCGCCATACCAAATATTATCAAGGCCGCCCGCGTCACGGGCTTCCCACCCTGTACTCGCGATGAACCGGTCTAAACTAACATCCCAAGCCCCGCTGCCAGTTGCGGTGTCAAAACCGCCCCGCATCAGTCCATCACAGCCGCTCCTTTGGTAGCCTTGGCCCCCATCTGGATATGCCCCAACACCCCCGCCTGTGTAGTCGGTTACGCCGACGTAATCACCGTCGGTTAATCCAACACTACCACGAGTGTTCAGATACCAAGCAGTGAATCCCATTTCGGCACCAGTAGCAGCCCATTCAACCATTGCTTCCCCAGCGTTATTGAAAAGTTGATGATCAACTGCGGCATCACCAAGGTCGACATATTGTCCACCAGTAAGCGGTTCTTCGAAACTCGTATAAAGAAGATTACCAACTTCACATTCATCAGGGACACCGTTGCCGTTGTCGTCTAACGAAGTGCCGTCAGCAATATCACAAGCATCGCCAATCCCATTTTCGTTGCAGTCTGCTTCACAAACATCTGGGATACCATTCCCATCACAGTCAGCAGCGCCATCAGCGATGTCGCACTCGTCAGGGATTCCATTGCCATCACAATCCGCTTCGCATTCATCAGGGATACCGTTCCCGTTGCAATCTTGTGAAACTCCCTCAGCAATATCGCAAACATCGCCAACTCCGTTGGAGTTGCAATCGGTTTGATCTGGGTTGTAGAGGTAACAGTTGTCGACAAGATCAAATACACCGTCTTCATCAAGGTCAGCGAGATCACACATATTTGGTTCACCTGGCGTATCTAACGCAAGATCACCCCAAACACCTAAGTTCCAATCGCCAGCATCTGGACAACGGAAAACATGTGCAGGAACGTAATCGCCAACTGGACCAAGTACTGTGTCTGAATACAGTAAGTCAAGGACTTCACCGTCATAGCCAATTTCAAGGAGGGAGAAACTATCGACTTCTTCAGCCCAGAACGAACCATCGAGCACACCATCGTCTTCAATATCCAGATCCTGATCAAGTACGGCTGTGAGTCCAAACACGAGTAAGTGTGTCACATTGTCGGAGTTTTCAAAGTTCAGTCCATCAATAATGACGTCCGGAGTTGCAATTGTCATTTCGGCTTTACCAAGGGATAGGAAGCCATCTTCTGCAATCATCAAACCGGTGAGGTCAATGATCGTTTCAAGAACACCAGAACCGCCCGTTCCATCACCTATAACAATATAAGAGTAGCCATCGAGGACTGTTCCTGCTGGCCCAATGAGTTCAGCATATTCGTTGTCGTCAACGCCACTGTGGTCAATACGAACTTCGTTGATGCCCAAGCCCTCAACACCGCCGCCGCCACATTCGAAGGCAAAATCACTAATAATTTGCAACACGTCGTTCACGTCAACGCAGCAGTCACCATTTGGAAGTGGGGCGACATCGCCAGCGGGGCGGAATGTGCCATCTCCACATTGGCCCCACGCACCGATGACTGCAAGGAGATCATCTACTGTAACGCTCCCGCTGCCATCAATGTCAGATGCACAAGTTGGAAGGGGGTCATCACATGGATCCGCAATCGTCGCAGGAGCGATTTCAATTGCTTCAAGAATATGCATATCAGGGAAACCAAGTGCTGAAGGATTTGTCCACGAACCAATGCCACATTCACCATTTGTTGTTCGAATCCAACTGATAGATGCTTCACCTGCAGCGTTGCTGCCAATTTCGTGTGTTCCAGGGAAACTTTCGGGGATGACAATTTCAATGAAGATCAAAGCATCAGGGTTGAGAGGGTAAGGTGTAACCGGAGAGGCTGTAATCATGACTGGCGTGTTCGTTACAGGAATTGGTTTTTCAACTGTGCCGATCAGCCAGAGATCGCTGCCATCAGCAGTTGGGCCTGCAACACCGTCTTGATCTATATAAACATTTACAGTTGCTGTACCCGCTACGGAGTTTTGTGCAAGTCCAAAGTGAATACAAGTAATTTCCCAAGGAAGTCCGGCTGTATTTCCAAGTGAAAGATCATGGCTTCTGCCGTACCGATGTTCAGGAGTGCCACTCCCACCAAAACAATTGACTGAATTGCCGGGTGTGATCGTTGCCATATCCAAACTTTCAGATACAAGTATGTCAGCGGGATCACACATCGTAATGCCAGCGCCGCGAGTAGCTGCACCATGGTTTGGTGATCCGATTCGCATTGTTGTTCTTTTGGTTATTTTTTTCGCTTGGGGCGCTGCGTATGCAATTCCAGCAACCATGCCAAAAGTAGCGATAACTGTACAGATCGTTCGAAGGGTAGACATTCTATGGCTCCTTGTATCTTTCTCTCAACTGTATCAACGCCAACTTGGCGAAGTTCAACATCTATCATACGGCGAAAATGGTGCAATGCAATAGAAAAAATGAGACTTTTCCTACACAATAAGTGCAAAAACAGTGATAGAATCTCCCTTCTTCACATGCCGAAGTGGCGGAATTGGCAGACGCGCCGGATTCAAAATCCGGTTCCCGTTTAGGGAGTATGGGTTCGAGTCCCATCTTCGGTATTTTGAAGCGCGAAACTCACCCCCTAAATAAACTCACCGGGGGTGAGTTTATTTTGGGGATGAGTTAATTTCGGGGGTGAGTTAATTTCAGCCGTCTTGTTATGATGCGAACATGAAAATAGCGGTCATTATTCCAGCAGCGGGGAGCTCCACAAGATTTGGCGAGAGGGATAAATTGGCCGAGGATCTTGGTGGAAGGCCGCTATTGATGCGAACAGTGGAGTTTTTCACTAAAAGAGAAGAAATTGCCCAAATTATCGTTGTCGGTCCATCGAAAGATTTTGACAACTTTCGAGATCGGTTCGGTCCCGCACTTTCCTTTCACGGTGTTCTCATCGTTTCGGGCGGTGAAACTCGAATGGATTCGGTACAAAAAGGACTTTCGCTTGTTGAAGATGGGATTGACAGAATCGCAGTCCATGACGCAGCAAGACCAGCATTGACCAATGCACTTTTTGATCATCTTCTGCTTGCATCGAATGAACTAGACGCGGTTGCGGCCGCAACACAGATCACTGGCACAGTAAAGCGCACGAAGCAGACCAAGCGAACGATCGGTCATGAGGATGATATTGCCGATGCCATTTTTGGGGATACAGGAAAATCAACGGTTGAGGTCTATGAAGTTGAACAAACGCTTGATCGCACAGGATTATGGGAACTACAAACACCACAAATATTCAAGCCGTCTCTCCTGAAACGTGCATATGCGCAAATTGATGGACAAAAAGCCACCGATGATGCCAAGCTTGTTGAAGAACTTGGAGAAGTTGTTCATCTTGTCCAAGGGGAAAGCCGAAATATAAAGGTCACAACACAGAGCGACCTTTCCCTTGTTAAAGCAATTCTTGGGGTAAAGGCAGCTCGAGAACGAGCGCCACACAAAAGATTTTGACTTCGCAGATGCAACAAGAAACAGTAACGATCATCTTGCCGACCTATGAAGAAGTCGACAGCCTTCCTTCTTTGATTGATGCACTTGCTGAAGTCAAGAAAGAATCACTTCCAAACCTCTCACTTATTATTGTTGATGACAATTCAGATGACGGAACCGAAGCACTTATTGCCGAAAAAAATATTCCTTGGGTTCGCCTGATCGTTCGGCGTGACGAGAAAGGTCTTTCAACAGCAGTGATCCGTGGACTCGAAGAAGCTCAGAGTGAATTTTGTATCGTCATGGATGCAGATGGTTCACATCCCGCATCTGCAATTCCAAGCATGATCGAGGCACTCGTACATGATGCCGATTTTACCGTTGGTTCACGGTATGTTCCTGGCGGTTCGACCGAAGATGGCTGGGGCGTTCTTCGTTGGCTCAATTCCAAAATTGCAACG
This sequence comes from Planctomycetota bacterium, assembly GCA_014381305.1. Taxonomy (GTDB): domain Bacteria; phylum Planctomycetota; class Phycisphaerae; order Phycisphaerales; family SM1A02. Next base: position 31,873 of record JACNLW010000038.1, on the reverse strand, counting down.
ATCATGGCTCGACCGTTTACGACAGTAAAAGATTCGATGAGTGGTTTTCTTGGAATGCGCCGCGAAACTTTTCTTACTGCTAAAGATCTTGATCCGGTTGGATATAAAATTGGTTTAGAGTTGATTGTTAAATGTAGATGCAAGAACGTTGTTGAAGTTCCAATCCATTTTCGCACTCGCCAACTTGGTGAAAGCAAACTTACGCTGAAAGTCCAATGGGAATATTTGCAACATGTCATTCGTTTGCTTCGGTATACACACCCAAAATTTGTTAGTTTCTTTACATTTGCAGCAGTTGGTGTCAGTGGACTAGGAGTTTATATTCTCGCACTGATGGTAACGCCATTGGTTATTGCTATTTGGATTGCGATGACGTGGAATTTTTTCTGGGATCGTAAATATGCATTTTGGGATTCACGCAAGAATTCCATTGTTTCACAATACTTCGGATTTGTGCTGGTCTGTTCTGCTGGGGCGGTTGCCAATTACTTTATTACATCGTGGTTCGTTGAAAATGCACACTCTATTCCACTTGCTGGACTGGTCGGCGGGTTGTCTGCTTCCGTCATAGGGATCGTGTTTAATTATGTATTTAACAAAGCGTTTGTTTTTTAAGCCGCGGGTGAAATAAACTCACCCCCGGAGATAAACTCACCCCCGGAATAAACTCACCCCCGGTGGGTTTATTGATATTCGGTGCTCATTTCCCTTAAACTCACCGGGGGTGAGTTTATTCACTAACTTGCAGCGGCAATCCTAAATCGAGGGAGTGGTTGAGTTGGAGGGAACTGACCCACGGTCTAGATTAATTCCATGCCCGTATAACTTTTCTTGCATTTTTTGATATCGCTGACCGTGCCCTCTGCAACGATTGTTCCCCCAGCGTCACCGCCTTCGGGCCCAAGGTCAATAATCCAATCTGCTGCGCGAACAACATCGAGATTGTGTTCGATCACTACGACTGTGTTTTCTGCATCAACAAGCCGTTGGATGACAATTAACAATTTATCAATATCTGCAAAGTGAAGTCCTGTCGTTGGTTCGTCAAGGACAAACAAGGTGTGATTACGCTGCGCTCCACCAAGTTCGCTGGCAAGCTTAACACGCTGCGCCTCGCCACCTGAAAGCGTAGTAGAAGGTTGACCCAGCGTCAGATATCCGAGCCCAACATCACACAAACAGTTTGCCATTTTACTAATGCGGGGGTGTGTCTCGAAAAGTTCTGCTGCATCTTCAATTGTTGTAGCAAGAACATCTGCGATTGTTTTATCTTTCCACAATACTTCTAGAGTTTCGGGGTTATATCTTGAGCCATCGCATGCTTCGCATGTTACAAATGCATCTGGAAGGAAGTGCATTTCAATTTTCTTTACACCTTGTCCTTGACAAGCTTCGCATCTGCCACCTTTGACATTAAAACTAAACCGACCAGGTTTGTAACCCCTGATTTTTGCTTCGCGTGTTTGCGTGTACAAATTGCGAATTGCGTCAAAAATACCAGTGTAAGTTGCAGGGTTAGAGCGGGGTGTTCTTCCAATAGGAGATTGATCAACTTGAATGACACGATCAACGCTTTCAAGACCGGTAATAGAAGCGCAAGAGTTTTTCTCTATAGATTTTTTCATGAGGAGTCGCTTCACTCCTTCGAGCAACACCTGATTTACCAGCGATGATTTTCCACTTCCAGAAACACCCGTGACACAAATCAATCCTCCAGCTGGGAATGTCGTAGAAACATTTTGCAAGTTATTCCTCGTGGCACTGTGTACGCGAATCCCGTTACTCGGATTCAGTTCTCTTGGCTTATCTCGGGATTGTATTTTAATGTCGCCAGTTAGATACTTCCCTGTTATCGACTCAGACTTTTTGATCGCGGAAAGTTTGCCTTGCGCGACAATCTTCCCGCCGTGTATTCCGGCAGCGGGTCCGACATCAATGAGGTGATCGGCTGCAAGAATCATTGAAGTATCGTGTTCTACTACGATGACAGTGTTGCCTATGTCGGTGAGATGTCGAAGTGTACGAATAAGACGAGCGTTGTCTCTTGCGTGCAACCCAATCGTAGGTTCATCCAACACGTAACACACTCCAACAAGACCTGAGCCTACTTGTGTTGCGAGTCGTATTCGCTGCGCTTCTCCACCAGAAAGGGTTGCACTTCTTCGGTCTAATGACAGATACCCAAGTCCAACGGACTGCAAGAATTCTAAACGATTTTCAATCTCTCTTAAAATTGGCGCAGCAATTGTGGCCTGTTCATCTGACAGTTGGATGTTCCCAAATGCCAATTGTGCATCAGCGATAGTCATCGTTGTAAAATCTGCAATGGAATACTGCGCCTTGTTACAAGTCACAGTTACTGCGAGGCTTTCTTTGCGTAATCTTTTTCCATCACAACTCTGACAAAGCCCTTTTGACATATAACTTAAAAGACGGTTTCGCACACTATCGGATTCTGTTTGCTTGAACCGACTTTGTAATTCTCGAATGATTCCTTTGAAGGCGAGGTTCCGCTTGCCTTTTACTTTTGATTTAACAGTGCCACCATAGAGAAGTAATTTTTGGTTTTCACTTTTCAAAGAAGACCAAGGTGTTTTTCCGTCTATATTTGCAACTTCGCAGAATCGCCGCAATGTCCTTGCATATCTTCTGTTCATACGAGGGCCAGCCCGCCTCCAAGGGGCAACAGCTCCATGGGTAATACCCAGCGAAGGATCAGCGATAACCAAACTCTCATCAAACTCGTGGACAGTTCCAAGCCCATCACAAGCACTGCAAGCACCGTAAGGTGAGTTGAACGAAAACGAACGGGGTTCTAGTTCTGACAGCGAACACTCAGGGTGTTTGGGGCATGAAAAACGCTCACTGAGCCTTGTTTCTTCCCACCCTTTGTCTTTCTCCGACAATACAAGGAGGGAACCTTTTCCAACACGCAATGCTGTCTCTACAGAATCTGCGATGCGTTCTCGATCAGCGGGCTTAATCACAAGGCGATCAACTACTGCTTCGATAGTATGTGTTTCATATCTTGCAAGATCGCAGGGGTTATCAGATTCATTGAGCAACACGTCTCGAAGGTCAATCACCGTGCCGTTTACCCGCGCTCTTACAAACCCTTGCGCACGCAAATCTTCTAAGACTTCTTTGTGGTATCCCTTTTTGCCTTGTACAACTTCTGCGCAAAGTAACACTTTAGAACCTTTTTCGAGAGCAATGATGGAATCAATTATTTTAGTTGCGGTTGTAGATTCAATGATTTCACCGCACACTTTTCCCGCTTTTGTTTTGTGCCAACAGTGGGGGGTGCCACACCTTGCCATAAGTAATCGTAAATAATCGTAAATTTCAGTTGTAGTAGCTACTGTCGATCTCGGATTGTGACCACCACTTCTTTGTGCAATTGCAATTGTCGGAGGCAACCCCTCAATCGATTCAACATCAGGCTTGCCCATCTGATTTAAAAATTGCCGAGCGTACGCACTCAGCGATTCCATATATTTGCGTTGACCCTCAGCAAAAATAGTATCAAAAGCAAGTGAACTTTTTCCAGAACCCGAGACACCAGTAACAACGATGAGTTGATCACGTGGAATTTCGATTGAGACATTTTGTAAGTTATGTTCGTTTGCACCTGTAACGCGAATAGCATGACTCTTCTCAGAGGGCATCAGCGAAATCAGGCAACTTCTTTTCGTTGAAAAAGAACTATTCCCAATGAAACTGCCGCGACAATATATAACATGCCGTAGCCAGTAGTTCGTAACAAATACTTGGGTGGAATAATATTGTCTTGTGTTAACGCATCCGTGAGCCAAAGCACTTGAAAATTAGGAACAATTGCTTGCCCAACATTGTATGCAGCCCATTTTGAATATTCTGCACCAATTGCGTAGGAGGAAAGAGAAGTGCCTGAGAGTACTTCTTCTGATTCAGTTGTGACTTCCTCAATGTCTCCATTTATTTTTTCCATAATCCGAACTTGCTCGACGATTTGTACTTTGCCATCCTTCGACGCACGATCGAGCCAAGCACTTTCAATTTGATCAATTGGATATCCGAACCATGCATCGGACATCATACCAATGAAGAAAATTATAAAAGTAAATGATAGAGTTCCTAATTGTTTTAGTCTCGTCGAAAGTGCAATTGCAATACTCGCTAGAATGAGCACCGAAATTTGTATCGCTAATAACGCTTTCCAAATTTCTGGACGGAAAGAAAAGCTCACTGGTTGCGTAGAAAAATCTGCACCAAAATTGAGAACAAGAATGTACGCTATGAGCATGCTCGGAACGGTGACACAAAGCCATGTACTTGAAAATACAAATCCGTAAAAATAATTACACCAAACTGCAACCGCCGTGCCAACAAGCAATGCAATTGTTCCGAATACGACAACGGGTACGTGAATAGGTGTACGTACAGTTTGTAAGACTGCCTGCTGTTCAACCATGACGAATACAAGACTAAGAAGTAACATCGAAATTGAAATAGCAAGTCCAACTCCTACAAATTTTCCAATCACAAATGCGGGTCTTGGTACTGGTTTCGAAACTACTGTGAGGGCGGTTTTATTTTCTACTTCTCTTCCAAGGACATTGCTTGCGACAAATGACGCAATGAGAATTCCGATTGTAAATACCGTCGCGAGTCCAATATCAAGAAGCATCCGCTGGTCATCATCCATCGTAAAAGCTGATAGAGGATTGGAAAGCATCAGAAGGAGCATCCCTGCAAGGACGAGGACGAGGAGTACTGGCTGGCGAATACTCTCAAAAAAGGCATTTCGAGCGATTGATAGGGTCTGGTAGAACATTGATATCTCAAATATAGAGTGTAAAAGGGGGCAGGATAGGGCAGTTCATGATAATCTTCTCGCCTTATGACGAACGTATTTAAGCAAAGGTTCGTAATCGTATTCTGAGAGCCCTCAGATCATCTCCTAAATCTGTAAAACAGATCAATAATTTTAGTTTATCACCCTTCATAACGACCAACTTTATCACAAGATCAATGAGAAAACACCTTTAACATGAGAGTAGATCATCAAGCCTGCCAAAAAGCAGCTTCCACCGCTGGAAGTGGACTGTTGCTGCAAATCTTAATCGCAGCCATTCTCCTCATCTTCGGACTTCTTGCGAAAGATACTTCTTTCATTTTTGCCTCTCTGTGGGTTTGGATCGGAGTCGTCGTCTGGGTTGGCATTTTGGTTCTCTACTACCAACAAAAGTTGGAACGACTTGAAGCATTAGAAGAGTCTGAACTTTCAATCGATACAAATGCGTCGATGTTTGATGGTGCTGGAGAAAATATACGACCAGCAGCAAAACGCTTGAAACTGCTTCACAAATGGGTGATGCCTTCCGTGAGTGTGATTTTGGCATTGTTGTTAGCCTTTACAGCGTATTTGCTCATTGGACATCTAAGGCTCTTAGAATCACCAGACGACACATTGAGGACAAGTTTACACCTCACTTCTCTGACGGGGTGGGCACTTGCGATTTCACTCGCCTTGGGACTCACCGGATTTATCTTCTCTCGTTTTGTTGCGGGCATGGCGAAAGTTCCAAACTGGACAAATCTGCGAGGCGGTTCGAGTTGGATGGTTGGCAACACAATCTTGCTCTCAGCAATCGCTGTGGGTTTGGTTTTTCGTTTTTTTGATAACGATGCAGTATTAGTTTGGGTTTGCTGGGCAATTCCAGTCTTTATGATTGCCGTATGTGTAGAAATTCTTATCAATTTCGCACTGAATCTCTACCGACCACGAATTGCTGGGCAACTTCCCCGCCCAGCGTTTGATTCAAAAACGCTTAGCCTTCTAGCTGCACCAGATTCATTTGTTCGATCAATCAATGAAGCGATCAATTATCAATTTGGCTTTGATATAACCAGTTCTTGGGGATACCAACTCCTGCTCCGATCTTTTGCTTGGCTCATCGCGCTCGCAATCATTGCATTGCTCGCTGTAGATACGATGGTAATTGTCGAGCCAACGCAGCAAGCAGTTCGATTGCGGCAAGGTGCGATTGTTGGAGACGTTCACGGTCCTGGTTTAATGTGGAAACTCCCATGGCCGATTGAATCTGAAGTAATTGAAGACGTCAGTCGGATGCGAGAATTGTCCCTCACCTTTGATTGGAAAGAAGAACGCCCTGTGTACCTTTGGAGTGATAGTCTCCAAACTTTGACCGTTACAAAACCAAAACCATTCATAGTGACAGGTTCCTCAAATGCTGAAGAAGGGGGATCGGAAGATGTACTTGCACTCCTCGATGTCAGAGCGGTGCTTCAATACAGAATCTCTCAAGATGGCTTGCTTGACTGGCTCACATTTGGTTCCGACGCAATTGAACGCCGGTCACAGAGAACGCAACGAGAAATCGGGCTACTCGCAATTGCGCAACAATCACTTACAACGATGTTACAAACAAAAACATTAGAGGAAATTATCAGTAGTGATCGTGCGAACTTCACAACAGAAGTGACTACTGAATTACAAGCGAAATTCGATTCGTTTGGAACAGGTGTTGAAATTGTTTCTCTCACGTTACCTTTTTTGAAACCAGCAAGTGGAGACAGGGCAACTTTCGAAGGCGTGTCTGTCTCCCGCCAAGCAGAATCTAGACTTATTTCAGCTGCTCAGGGATGGGCAGATAATATTCTTACGTACTCTGTTGGCGATGGCGCACTCGTTGACGCTGTAATTGAAGCTGTCGACGCGTACAACGCCACTCGAAGTAAATGGGATGCATTAAGAGTCGCAAATGCATCAGATGAAGAGATACAAAGTGCACTTGTTACTATGGATTCTAAAGAAACGAATGCAATGTCTCTTTTGCGAAAAGGTAATGGCGCGGCATCGATCCGAATAGACAACGCGCATGTCACGCGATGGGTAGAGATGCTTAATGCAAGATCACGGGCGAGTAAAGTCCGAGGTCAAATTACTGCCTACGAAGCATCCCCAGAGATTTATCGGCAGAGAACGTACATGGCAGTCCTCGCAAGAAGACTTCCACAACTCAGAAAATATATTGTTGGTATAGATCCAAATCGAGTAAACATCGATTTGGAATTGCAAACAATCAATCCACTTTTGAATTTCAGTGAGTCAATTGAAGTTGACCAAGGAGCAAACTAACAAATGAAGCGCATATTCATCATCGGCATTGGCATTGCCATTTTTGTCATCTTGTTATTGTTTAGCATGACATTTACAGTGTCGTTTCACCAAGTAGGAATCTTAAGTAGATTCGGTCAAACAGATGCGAACAGTGTTGTTTCAACACCCGGTTTGCACTTTAGACTTCCATTCTTTGCTGACGCAGTTACGTTACTCGACACTCGGACCCAAGTGCGGCAATCACCATTAGAAATGCTCCAAACCAAGGACGGGCAGCAGATTGTTGTAAAGTCCTATCTCCTTTGGAGTATAGATACAGAAGGAGAGGGACCGCTTCGCTTTTATCGAAGTTATTCTTCGGTCGAAGCTGCGCAACTTGCAATAGACAGTCAATTCCGTGACGCAATTTCTGTGTTAAGTAGTTACTCCTTTGAAAGTTTAACTGGTATCAACAATACGTTGCCTCAAGCGGAGCAAGCAATCCTCAGCCGATTAGATACGCTCAAGGAAAGTGGGATCATTCCTCGCACAGTTGGAATTAACCGCTTGCTTCTCCCCCCAAAAACTACAACTGCTGTTCTTGAACGCATGCAAGCACGCAGAGATACACTTGCTGATCAACTACGAACAAAGGGCAGGGCTGATGCCGAAGCCATTCGCGCCGATGCACGTGCCAAGCGTGACAAAATTGAAGCATTTGCGTCACAACGCGCCGAGGACATCCGAGCCGAAGGTGAAAAGCAAGCCGCGACGTACCTCGAAAAAATGGGTGAATACGAAGAACTTGCTGTCTTTCTTTCGTGGCTAGATGCAGTTGAAATCGCACTTTCCCAAAACACTACACTTGTATTGGAAACAAATCTCGCACCTTGGCATTTACTCGATCTTAATACGGAAATTGACTCAAGTGGCATTCCCCAACCAGCAAGCACTGATAGTAAGGTGAAAAAATAGTGGACGACCATAAAGATCGAATCCCAGAAGAACTGCCACGACGTGCTGCGTCTGCTCGTTATATGATCAATAAGGACGATTCTGGCACGGACATGCGGGAAGCAATGGATACGGCACACCGCTCCTTGTCTGATTCTCTCCAACTTAGTTTCAGAGCACTGCAAGTTGTGATGTTTGTACTCATCGGTTTATACCTTGTCTCAGGTTTTAGAACTGTTGACGAAGGTGAAACTGGAGTTGCAACAGTTTTTGGCGCAGTTAAAGATGACAAAGGATTGATTCCAGGACTCCAAATGAGTTGGCCGTCTCCAATTGGTGGTTTTGAAATTTTTGAAGCTGAAAATCGATTCGTTGCAATTGGTAATGTGTTTATGCCTCAAATCAACCCGAACATTTCACGTGAGCAAAGGATTTCAAAAGCGAGGTCAAAAGATGGCCTCGCTCCCGGTCGTGATGGTTCTCTTTTGACAAGCGATGGCGACGTAGCGCACCTTGAACTTGCTGCTACATGGGAAATTATCGAACCTGTTAAATACGCAGATTCAGTTCCTGATTCTTATGGCAATATTCTTGTTGGTCTTACTCTTGAACGTGCAGCAGTGCATGTCGTAGCAACGCTCGAATTAGAACAATTGCTCGATGAGCCCCTTGAACAACTTCGAGATGTAATTCGGCTTGAAACACAAAAGCAGTTGAATGTTCTTGATTGCGGTATTCGTATTGCTGACGTTACGCTTCCACATGAACCTGAACCTCCATTCTTTATCCAAAAGTCTTACAGTGAGTTTGACAGCGCAAAGATTAACTCTGAAACGGAAGTAGAACGCGCTGTTGCTGAAGCACATGAAATGCTCATTGAATCAGCAGGTCGTGATTACCCAACACTTGTTTCGCTCATCCAGTCCTACGAAGAAGTTGTTGACCATTCCGATTTGAGTGCCCAGCAAAATGCACTCGATTCAATCAACACAATGCTACAGTCAGATAAAATTGCCGGATCCGCTGCAAACACAATTAGTAAAGCTGAAGGGTATAGATCAGAGGTTGAGACTACGCTTGGTCGAGATTACAGACGATTCGAAAGCCTCTTGCCAGCATATCTAGAACACCCAACCATCGTGATTCGAGATCGGTGGATTGCGGCGTATTCTGAAGTTCTTGGAACAGCAGATGTAGAAACGATGTTCGTACCAAGTCAACTTGCCGCGATGAAAATAGGTCTCCGAGGTTCTGATCAAGTTGCGCAACTCCGCAGTCGACTGAATATGGAACGGCGCGAAATGAAAGCATTGTTGAAAGACATTGACATTTTTAATCCATGGATACTAAAGGCAAAAGAAATTGATCAATATGGTCCTTCTCGCGAACTATCAATTGGTACGGGAAGTGTAAGAGGCAAGCAAAGGTAAAGAATTGATCTATGGCAAGTAACACAAACTCGCATTACATTGTAGAAGCGGTAGGGCTAACGAAAATCTTCAAAGATTTTTGGATGCGTTCAAAAGCGAAAGCTGTCGATAATCTTTCTTTTCATATCGAAAAGGGCGAGCTGTTCGGCCTGCTTGGTCCAAACGGCTCAGGGAAAAGTACAACAATCAAATTGATCCTTGGGTTACTCAATAGAACGAGAGGGCGGTTAACAGTTTTTGATCGCAACCCGCACGATGTTTCAGTAAAAAAATATATTGGTTTTCTCCCTGAAGAATCGTATCTTTATCGATATCTAAACTCTAGAGAAACGCTTGATTATTATGGTCGCCTGTTTGGACTCGAACGTGCCACTCGTCGGAAACGTATTGACGAACTTCTCGATTGGGTTGGGCTTTCACAAGTAGCACATAGGCCAGTGGGCGAATTCTCCAAAGGAATGATGCGTCGTATTGGTTTAGCGCAAGCGTTAATCAATGATCCCGATTTTCTCATTTTAGATGAACCAACAAGTGGCCTTGATCCGATCGGCACAAAACAAGTCAAGGATCTTCTCCTTGAACTACGATCACGAGGAAAAACCATTCTCCTAAGTTCTCACTTGCTTGCAGATGTAGAAGATGTTTGTGATCGAATGGCAATTCTCTATGGTGGAAGAATTCGCGCAGAGGGGACTGCGGACGAACTGCTCACCGATTCATCCCATACAGTATTGCAAATTCCTAGAATTAAAAGCGATGAAACAATTACTAAAATAGAAGATGTCTTAATGCAAACGGAAGGCGTTTCTATTGAATCAGTCACGCAACCAAGGCAGAAACTTGAATCACTCTTCCTTTCAATAGTTGAAAAAGCAAAACTTGAACAGGCTGCAACAAGCGGCGCACTTCATGGTGGGGAAACTGCATCATTTCTTCGTCGTGATGCCAAAGGCGAAGTCCTCATTGATCAACTTTTGCAAGAGAAGAACGAAGTACCTCTTGTTGAAGAACATGCTTCCACACCTGACATACTAGAAAATACTGAAGTGCTCGATGAACTTGTAAAAGACAAGAAACAAGATAACTTAGTGCAAGAAGCGAAGTCGGAATTAGATGTTCCAAAAGGCGCTGACTCTTCAATGATAGATTCTCTTTTAGATGATCAGACTGATCAGACTCAAGGCGATAAGTGAACGTAATAAAGAATATACATCTCTGGATGATGCGAACACAACTGCGGCTAGTTGTTAAAATCATCGCGACAGTCCTCATCGTTAGCGGCGTCGCAGGTTCCCTTGCACCTGTACTGCAAGTCAGTCATCGATTACACAGCGACCGTACTGCGATAGAAGAAGCACTAACGGGTACGAACCAAAGGCTCGTTGGAGAGCAATTGCAAGAGAGCGGTTTTATCACAGTTAAAGATCGCAAAATTGGGCATGAACGATTGAAAGGGTTTCAGGTCCTCGATGAAAATGGGGTTGTTACTGATCCAACTTCTGTTACTTGGTATTTAATCTCAACTGAGATCCCACCATGGCTCCCAAACTGGATGCTTCGGAGTCTCGGAACAACTTGGATTATTGCAATCATTGCACTTGCTTGGGGAGTCTCCTCTGTCTGGCTAGGTCTGCTCACTCCGTTGCTCTATGCAACTATTGGTTCTACATTTTCTTGGTTTCTTTTTCGTATGTTTGGTATGCCAGGACTTTCTCTTGCTGTTGCAGCAATTGGTTTGTTAGCATTTACATGTGCACTTTTGCTCCGCATTTTGGAATTGCTGTTTGGATCACCAAAACAGATCCCTACAATTGCAAAAGGGCTTTTGCTTGAGGCATCAAGAACTCGGCTCTCACTCGCATTTATTGCATTGCTTTTAATTCTTCTTCCACTGATTCCTTACTGGTTAGATCCTGCCTCGCCTTTAAGACATCAATTGCAAACGATGCTAAGTAGGAGCCTTGGAATTACATTTGCAATTTCAGCATGCCTCACGGTTTTGCTTTCATGTGCAACTGTTGCATTTGAAATACGCGACCGTCAAGTCTGGCAAGTCATGACGAAACCGGTGAACAAATTAGGGTATCTACTTGGGAAGTGGCTTGGTATTGTTTCTTTGAATGCAACTATCTTGTGCATAGCAGGCTTGAGTATTTTTATCTACATCCAGTATCTTCGAGCACAACCAGTTGCTTCTGGGATGCAAGGAGAACTTGATCGCCTCGCAGTAGAAGAGGAAGTACTTACTGCTAGACGAACTGCCGAGCCCGTATACCTTGAGTTAGATTCTCAGCAGTTAAGTGCCAGAGTTGATGCAATCGTAGAAGCGGATTCTGACTTGCGTGACATGGAACAAATTCAAATCCCACTTCGCCGGAAGATCCGGAGTGAAGTGCAAGAACAATATCTCGCTAGCCAGAGATCAATTCCTCCCGCGCATCAAGGCAGTTATTACCAACAGACATATACATTTACAGATCTTCAAGAGGCTAAAAAAGTTGGTGCCCCAATCGCATTTCAATATAGATTTCATATTTTGGATTCAAATGAACATGAAGTGCACGAAGCAGGATTCGTTTTTAACCAAGATCCTGCTACAAGACAGAATATTAAATTTGTCCCAACAATGACACACGTTACGCTCATTCCTTCTTCTTTTGTAAATGATGAAGGCGTTCTTACCGTATCGATTTATAACTTTTATCAACCTCCTCCTGGAAAGGAAGGGCGGGGTTCAATTAGTTTTGATGCTGATGGAATTAAGATGCTTTATCGAGTGGGTGATTTTGAGCCTAACTTCCTGCGCGCGATTATTGTCTTGTGGATTAAATTAGCGTTTCTCGCTGCTATTGGTCTTTCTGTTGCAACGTTTCTCAGTTTTTCAGTCGCGACGCTCGTTACATTTACTGTTTTTGCCAGTGGTCTCATGGCGCCATGGCTCGCTGAATCACTTCAAATGTACTTACCTCCTGTCACGAGTGATGTTGATTTTCGTGATCTTGGAATGGTTATCCAATGGGGGTTTGAAAATACGATTCGAGGAATAGCATCTTTCCTCGTCTTCATGCTCCGTGGTTTTGGCGATCAGCAGCCCACAAGTCAATTGGTGCAAGGATTGTATATCTCGTGGGGATCGGTCATCCAAGGGTTTGTCACCATAGGCATTCTTTGGTCGGGATTTGCAATCACAATCGGTACTTTCGTTCTAAGAAAACGCCAACTCGCAATTTATAGCGGGAGTGGGTGATATGAAGCGTGACCGAATCATACAATTCACTGCTGGTGGAATTGCACTTGTTTCAATGGCTTTTGGCGGTGCAATGTTACCCGCAATCATTAAAGACGCGGAACAAAGTACGCTTCGTTACTCAAATAATTCCGTCGAAGGTGCGCCTGATTGGGTAAACACTTTGGGAATGTCAATAGGTGCGTTGCGAGGATTAATGGTTGACTATCTTTGGATAAAAATTAACCGCATGAAAGATGCGGGATTGTTTTACGAAGTGATGGCTGACGCTGAATTAATTACTAAACTGCAACCTCGATTTTCTCAAGTCTGGGTGTTTCATGCGCACAATATGGCATATAACATTTCAGTCGCAACAAACACATTAGAAGAGCGATGGGAATGGGTCAATGCAGGTATTCGGTTGCTTCGAGAAAAAGGTCTCGTAGCGAATCCTGACGATATGGTTTTGCATAAAGAGTTGTCTTTTTTCTTTGGACATAAGATCGATGGAAATAGTGACGACGCGCACTTGTATTACAAACGCCTGCTTGCAGACGAATGGAATACTCTTTTAGGAACTCCCCCTGAAAGTTGGGATGATCGAACTGCCGCAATGAAGGCCATTGCAGATGCTCCTAGGACGATTGAAGATGCTATTTTGCTAGAACCATCTGTTGCTCCACTTATCGATCAACTCACGGAAGATCTTGGTGCATACCGAGGGCAGGGCGAATCCCCAATTGGTTTTGGACTACTTGAAGACATCGCGCAACATAAAGCAATTTCTCAATATTCTATGGTTGCAAGAACACTTGGTTTGGAGCAAGCACTGCGATCAGAGTCTCCATATTACAACGCAATCGAAGCAATTATTCTTGACCCTGCGTATGAAAAAGCGTGGCCAGTCTTACTCAAACATTTACGAAATAAAATTTTGCGTGAAGAGTACAACATGGATCCAGATCTGATGTATGCGTACACACGTGATTTAGGACCACTTGACTGGCGTCATCCCCAAACGCATGCGTTGTACTGGGCAAGACGCGGCGCAAATGTAGGCAAGGGGAGGCATGATTCCAATGATATTTTTAAAACCCTTAACACAGATCGAATGCAACTTCACGCACTTCAGTCACTTGCAAGAACAGGACGCATTTCTTTTGATCCATTTTCAAACGAAGTTCCAGGACGATTCCCAGACCCAAGGTTTATTGACGCAATTATTGGTGATGATCAACGAGACGGTCTTTGGGATGAACTCTACAAAAAGCATTATTTTGTAAGAGGTGCTGGCAGTGACACATTTACTTCGTTCTTAAAGAACTTTTTAGGTTCTGCAGTTCGTGAGTGGTATAGACAAGGTGAATTAGATCGAGCCCAAGCGTTACTTGATCATTTAGATGAATACTTTGGTAGTGGGGCGTCGCCGCCTAATAATTCTTATGCGGTACCACTCGATATCTGGGTAAAGAACAAGACGCAGGGTGAATATGATCGACAACCATTGCTTGCCGTGAGTGACGTTGCTGCATCTTTGCGATACGCATTCAGAGCAGGCGTAGCCCAAAAACGTCCAGAGTTATACAAAGACGCTTTACTTTTTGCTAAACAAGTAACTGAATTCTTCAAAGCAAACGATTTTAATAATTACACTACAAAATTCGGTACTGGTAGAATCAAAGATATTATTGGCGCATTGGAAGATAGCGCACAACTTTCATTCCAACAAGTTATGACTGATTCTATGATTCCGATGGAAGAGCGTATTGTGATCTGGGCTGGAATTGATGCACTAGAGCAGGGGCTACGCCCAAGAGTGTACGATCGCGTTATGCCAGTCATTCAGGATCAGTATCTCAAGCACCCAATGAGTAAAAATACGCCAATTAGTGTTGCGTTCCCTGAACCGCCTGGTTTAGATGCATGGAGAAAAAAGCTCGCGCAGGAACGTGCTGCCAAAGAAGGTGTCACTGGGGATCGCGAAGTGACAGGTACTATGAAGCGCCAGTGACAGTTTGAGAAATTACCCGATAAGATCAATCAAAGAATCCAACTGTTCTTCATCTGTCCAAACAACCCAGCCTTGTTCATCTTCAAGTGTGACTGCATGAATGTCCCCGATATTGATGTCAGCATTTGCTAAGTTTTCGAGAACACGAAGAAAACCACCAACGTTTTCAGACTGCACAATGTACATTGCTTGCTCTTCGCTAATGTTTAGTTCTGCGGAGTTTGCAAAATCTCGAAACTGAGGATCGCGTTCTGCAATACAACGTAATGTAGATGTTTTATCCGGATTGCTCGTAGCCCAGAATGACCGAAGCGTAATGTCTGCTGCACGCAGGCGATTCGTTAAGGTCAATAATTGTCCAGGCTCATCTTTGAGGTTGAAAGTAAATACTGTACATTTACGTGCTGTTGGCATTGGGACGCTTACTCGCAAGTACCCCATGCAGCGATCACTGCGAGTAGGTCATCAGTGTTGACAACACCGTTTCCATCTACGTCAAGGTCAGGGTCAGAAGTTCCCCACCCACCGACAATAGCAAGAAGATCATTCACATCAATTACACCATCGTTATCAATGTCTTCGGGGCAATCAACACCACAAGTCGTTGGATCATCGCATGAGGTATTCATTCCAGACCATTGTCCAGCAACAGCAACACATTCATCTTCTGTTAAATCTAAGCAAAAGCTAGATCCGCAGCAAGCCCCGAGCGGTTGGGGGCAATTTGCCGAACTACACGAAGTTGCATTCCCTTGGAAAGCACCACCGACGGCTGTACAGTCTGTTGGTGAAACGGGTCCAATGCAATTGCCATTTGCGAGACAGCAAGCTCCTTCTGGGAAACAAGTGATATCTGCACACATCGTGCCCTCGCCCATATGAATTCCACCTACAGCGTAACAATCGTTTACATCAAAGTCTACGCATGCGCCAGTGACCTCAACACAACAAGCCCCTTCGCCTTGCCCGCAAACATACGTTGCGCAAGCAGTTCCTTGATTTTGTGATACGCCGTTCATTGCTTCGCAATCACTTGGAGAAAGATCGTAGCATTTAGTATTAATACAACAAGCTGCTGGTTCGACCGTGCAATTTACAGGTGTATACGCTGAACGCAAAACCCAGTCACCACTTGGAGTACAAATGCTTGGAAAATTTTGAAAAGTAAACCAGCCTTCTCCGCAGACACACCAAGTACCCGTGACAGCATCTATCCAATTGTCTTGTGGAAATTGAAGCCCATCAATATCTGTGGTTGGAAACGCATTGCTGTTTGTCGGTGGAGCACTAACGCAAGGATTACCAGGGTTGTTATGTTGGTCAATCCCAAAACCAACGGTGTATCTATTTTGGCCGCTCTCATTGTAGATATAAATTTGTTCTGGATCATCTGGGTCTACAGAGACAGAAATAATTGTGCCAGATGTTCCCGGAGGCATAACCAAGTGTGGAAGAATAATATTATCGCTAGAAAATTGAGCAACTAATGTGCCGTTAGTTGGGGTGCCATCCCAGACGTAGACCGACCAATGTGTCGTCGTTTGCACACTTGTGTTACTCGTTGCAAAAATGACTTCTGCAAGATCTACTCTGATAGGAAACTCATCTGCGGGAACAGCGTACGTTGCAGCTAAAATTTCACCTTCGGCAAAACCTGCTTGAACCGTAATTTGCCCTGTGCCGAAATCATGCCCAGTTAAAGTAACAGGTGTTGAGTCACAAACTCCTCGGTCATGCGCTTGTGTTTCCGAGTTGGAACCTACAGTACGCAATGTTGCACGAAGGGTCTTTGGTGCTTGAATACTTGTAGGTATTGGATGTAGTCGAGTCGCTTTGCTTAGGTTCCCACTTTGAGCAGTTGCACTCGAAGTGAGGAATAGTAGTATCGATAGCAGTACATATTTCATCTGTTGTAACCTTTCTCCCAATTAGACACGATTCAATTATGGCAGCAAAAATGATCTAAGTCAACAAAAATTGCTATCCAAAACAACTTGCGAGTGCGTCAAACAGGGCCTCGGGCTCTTGAAGGCGACCTTTGCCAATAGTTTTACACGCTTGCCAGCCTTCGGTTGACTCTAAAACAGTGAATCCATCATTTTCTAAAGTTTTAATATTCCGTTGCGTAGCGGGCTGTGCGTACATTTTCGCATTCATTGCAGGTGCGAGAAGGACAGGGGTTGTCGTTCGATCAATTGCTGAGGTGACGAGCGTCACAGGATCAGCAGTTATCCCTGTCGCAAGTTTTGCAAGCATATTCATCGTACATGGAGCAATGAGCATTGCATCTGCTTGTTCAGCGAGTTGAATATGGAGCGGTGTTTTTGATTCGCCTTGATCCCATTGACAAGCATAGACTTGCCTTCCAGTGAGTGATTCGAATGTTAAAGGAGAAACAAATTTTGTTGCTGCATCTGTCATTACTACGTCAACAGTAGTACCAACTTGCACCAAACTGCTCACGAGAGATGCAATTTTATAACATGCAATTCCACCAGATAAAGCGATTATAAGATGACGCCCAACTAGATGACTTTCGCACTGGGCCTGATCACTCATGTTGAATGTTTACTTATTCGCGCCAACAGTTTGCTTGAAAACATACCCTGATTTCGAATAATCGGAAGTGATTTTATCTTGCATAATCTCTTCGATAATCAATTCAATATCAGTTCGACCATCACGCTCAATCAGCGGACGAGCACCATCCACGATCAATTCTCTCAACCGGTGCTGAATAAGAGCGGTTAGTTTAAATCTACCTCCGCATTTGCGGATAATTTCATCACTTCGTAATGCTTCAATCATATCTTTCAGGTTCCTTGCTGCTGGATCTATTGGTAGTACTTATGGGTATCGAACAGTCCCATTGAGGGTGTTAGCTGCGTACAACCGGTAGATTATACCGTAATATTGCTCATGAAGTGTAGATAAAGGAAGACGCCTCTGTGGTAGTATGCCGCGATTCTATCTTAGGTTTTCTCAATGAACCGACTACTCTCTTCATATCTCCGCCGCTTAGGTATCCGCCTAGGCTTTGAACGCGACTGGTACCTGTACCTCGTCGCAGCTCTAATAGGGCTTTTTATGGGGATTGCAGCGGTTCTATTCATTTGGCCGCTTCGACAATCTGAGTTTATCGCTGATAATTTGCATGCATCGCCTTATTTATTTTGGCTGATACTATTCGGGCCATCTGTAGGCGGGCTGATTACAGGTGTTTTGATCATCTGGTTAAAGCACGAAGGTGTGGGACCGGGAGTTACTTCTGTCATTTACGCCGTTCAAAGAAAAAAAGGTCGGCTCTCCCTCAAGATTGGTTTGCGGAAGTGGCTCGCTTCAACCGCCACTATCGCATCTGGTGGTTCTGCGGGCGCTGAAGGTCCTATTGTGACGATCGGCGCGGTAGTCGGGTCGAATTTATCTAAACTTTTAGGAACAGGCTCTCAACATACAGGAACTTTACTTGGATGTGGAGCGGCAGCTGGGTTAGCTTCAGTATTTAATGCTCCAATTGCTGGGATCTTTTTTGTCATGGAGCTTTTACTTCGCGACTTTTCACTTCGCACTTTTACACCCATCGTCATTGCGGCCGTCGTTTCATCTGCAACGACGCAAGGGCTACTCGGAGACGCTGCGCTTTTTGATGTTGGGGATAACTTTTTTAATGATGGGCTGCAATTTAGCATCACGCAAATTCCTGTCTACCTCGTTTTAGGTCTTGCTTGTGGATTGATTGGCGCTGCCTTTGTTAAAACGCTTGACTTCACTGAGCGTGCCTTTGCCGCTACTAAGTTACCAATTATGGCTAGACCACTTTTGGGTGCGCTTATCCTTGGAGTAATCGGCATTACCGCGTTTTGGATTAGTGGTTCAAACGGTCTGCCAGATTTTTATGGCAACGGGTACCCACATATTAAACATCTTCTAGATCCAGCAACATATTTTTCCAATTCTCAAACTGGTCAGTTACACAATGCGACACCATTTATCTCCGGATTAATTTTGCTGGCACTGGTAAAACTTGTTGCTACAAGTGTTACGGTTGGCTCCGGCGGTGCAGGGGGGTTGTTTGCTCCTTCATTGTTAATCGGCGCAGCGACAGGCGGATGCATTGGTTTTGTAGTACATACTTTTGGTTGGTTCCCAGATACCTCCCCAGCCTATTTTGCTCTTGTTGGAATGGCTGCGCTCGTTGCAGCAACTACACACGCACCACTTACAGCAATACTCATTGTGTATGAAGTGACCCAAAGTTACGAGGTCATTTTACCCTTGATGTTCGCAGCAGTAGTAGGCACTATTGTTTCTCGATTCGTTTCACGCGACAGTGTGTACACTTTTAAACTTTCTCGACTTGGCGTCCGCATGGGTGCAATGAGTGACCTCACAATACTAAGGCGTCTTACAACGCAAGATGTACAGTTAAAAACTGCCACGGTTGTGCACGAAGCCGATTCTGCACAAAAGTTGCTTACGCTCATGGAACAAACTGGCAGTTCTGATTTTGTCGTGACTGATGACAGCGGGAATTATTCTGGAATGGTAGTTTCTGATGACTTTAGAGAAGCACTTGTTTACAGAGAATCAATTCCACTACTCCAAGTGAGTGAACTTGCAAGAAATGACCTTCCTACAATCTCACTCGAAGAGACTCTTGATATAGTTCTTGATAAGTTTTCAAGGAGCGATGTGCAATCTCTCGTTGTGCTCGATGAAAAAGACATGATCGATGGTCTTATTACCAGATCAAGATTAATGGCTCGGTATCAGAAAGCGCTGAATGCGGACATAGATCAATGAGTTTGACACGACTCTTATTTTCTAGGTCTCTACGGTTGACAAAGAAAAGTGAATTTGAGTCTGTATATGGAAGTCGTCAATGCAGGCGGACAGATTGCATGATGTTCCACGCGAAAGAAAATAATCTCAACTGTTCTCGAATTGGTGTTTCAATTCCGAAACGTGTCGGGAACGCAGTTGTTCGGAACACTTTAAAGCGCCGTTTGAGGGAGGCTTTTCGACTACTTCAACATACAATTCCGGCGGGGTACGATCTCGTTGTGACTGTGCACAAAAATGGTAATCCGTCAAGAAATGAGCTCGAAGCATTGTTGCTTTCTGTAGTCATGGAATACGATCAACTATGCAAGAAGAAGTAGAACCTCGGCCTACTATCGCAGCCCGTTTCTTTATCTTGTTTGTCCGCCTCTATCAAATCACGTTGCGACCTTTTTTGGGTGGGCACTGTCGTTTTGAGCCGACGTGTTCTGATTATTCTATTGAAGCATTTAAAAAATACGGTGGTGTAAAAGGATTAATGAAAACTATCTACCGTATTCTGCGATGTAATCCCTTTGGTGGTTGTGGCCACGACCCACCATAAAAAAAAGCGTGGCAACGTTCTAGGAACGTTGCCACGCTTTGAAAGTATCATTTCTATTTACTTGTCGGAATCATCCTCATCATGCTGCTCGATAAAACTCGACAATCGTCGCTTACGGACAGGGTGCTGCAACTTGCGAATCGCTTTTGATTCGACTTGTCGAACACGTTCTCTAGTTACTTTGAAAATACGACCAACTTCTTCAAGTGTATAGGTATATCCATCACCGATACCATATCGCAACTTCAAAATTTCTCGTTCACGATATGTCAATGTTTTTAACACGTCGTTAATTCGAGAGCGTAGCATCTCGCTCGTAGCAGTTTCTGAAGGCGGCTTTTGACGCTCGTCTTCGATGAAGTCACCAAACTCTGAATCTTCAGATTCACCAACTGGCCGATCTAGGCTTACAGGGTGACGTGAAATTTTCATGACACGTTTCGTTTCTTCAAAACTCATATCTGCTGCGAGTGCAATTTCTTCAAGCGTTGGTTCTCTGCCTACTTCTTGAAGAAGGCGTTTCTGAATTGCGCGAAGTTTCGACATTGTTTCAATCATGTGCACTGGAACGCGAATTGTTCTCGCGTGATCTGCGATCGCGCGAGTAATCGCTTGACGAATCCACCATGTGGCGTATGTTGAAAACTTATACCCGCGACGGTACTCATATTTATCAACTGCTCGCATGAGACCAGTATTACCTTCCTGAATAATGTCAAGGAATGGCAAGCCACGGTTTCGATACTTTTTTGCAATCGAAACTACAAGACGCAAGTTGCCTCCGGAAAGATCGCGTTTGCCTTGTTCATATTCTTCGAAAACAATCTCAGTTTCATGAAGACGAGCAGCAAGTTGGGCTGGCTCTTCCAAGATTAATCCACGCAGACCACTGAGTTCTTCATTCATCACGAGTACGTCATCTGGATCAACTCTTGAATTTGGTGTTTTTGCTTTCTTCAAGTCACGTTCAATTTGACGGAACTTTTTAGAAATTGATTGCAATTTTCGAAGCAATGGTTGAATTTTTGCTGTGCGAAGACAGCATTCTTCCATAAGAGATGCAATCTTTCTGCGCCGAGCTTGCATGATCAAACGAGTATCTTCAAGTTCTCGTTTCTTCATACCACCAGCTTCGCAACGATTCCAATCCTCTTCATTCAAATCAAGGAGCGCTTTCATTGTGAGAAGATTGACAGGAATTCTTGCTTTCACAGTTTCCTTCGCGCCTTCTACAGCTGTTGAGATACGCATCGTTCGATCAAAAGGTAATTTCCCAGCATGAACGAGTTCTAAAATTTCGATCGCCTGCCTCGCAGCATAATCGGATTCGAGAACGAGTCGCCTGAATACCATGCGAGTTGATTCGATTTTCTTCGCAAGACGTATTTCTTCTTCACGCGTGAGCAGAGAGATACTGCCCATTTGTGTGAGATACATGCGAATCGGGTCGTCTATTCTGCGAGATGAACTTTCCTCAAGCGCTTGTGCGATCGCCGCTTGCGTTTCTGCCTCGTCTAGAAGTTCGTCATCATCGTCAATGTGAAGATGCGTTCGTTTGTTTCCTTCATCGTCTTCAGCAGCTTCCATCGCGACGATTTCTGGCGTTTTCCAAGGCGTGTCACGCTTAAAGCGTAGGTTGGTTTGTAGTGGCATTTTATGCTGCTTCCAACCTCGTCGCATACGATCATCTTCGCCAATGAGTTCGACATTTAATGCTTTAAGTAAAACAAGCAGCTCGTCGATTTTTTCTGGAAACAAGAGTTCGTCTGGTAACGCCCAGTTGAGTTCTTCATAACACAACCATCCGCGCTCCGCGCTAATGTGCAAAAGCCCAAACATACTTGGGTGTGTTATTCGGATCGTTGGAACCGATCCAGCTTTAGTTTTTATTGTTGCGGTCAATGCAATATCTCCTTCAATTAAAATATGATCTCATAGGTGTTTGGGAAGTACCGCCAGTCGTTTTGTGTTGTCGCATGGATTCCAACGCGAGCTGTGCTGCTTCGGCACGCTTTGCGGGATCTACGACCTGTTTGACTTGGTGTACTTGATTGTTCATCGATTGGTTTTTAAGTTTTTCGTTAAACGCATGAAGCGTTGTCGTAATTGCAAGCATGACACTTCCAGTTTCTTCACATATTCTTTGACCGTCAAAGAAAAGACTTGAAGCGAGCATGCGGGCGGGTTCATCGAGTTCAGAAAGTGTTTCTTGCATCGCGCGGGGTGTGCCTGCCAAAAGAGGAGGCATGATGATGTTGGCGATTGAAGTACACGTCTGGTCAAGAAATGTATTAAGTGCGGGGTGATCCATGTGTTGCTCTCGAAGGGCAGCGGAGGATTCTGTTGGATCATAAAGGCAAACAGCAAGGAATTCTCTCTCTGCCAATAATCTACTTTTTGTAATTGTCGAACCAGGCATTTGAATGGATTCTTGCTGTTGCTTTGTTTCGGTAGAAGTTGCGCGTTGTGGCGAATACGTTGAAAGTATCGATTCAACTTGTTTCATTGTTGTACCTAAGAGAGCGGCAATTTTTTCAAGGATCAATGGTCTTCGAACACCATCCAACTTGGAAAGACCAAGCGAAGCAAGATTTTGGATGCATGCTTCAATGATTTTTTGCCTGCCAGAAAGAGTATCAGTCGTTTGTACTTGTTCTTCAAGATTTTTGAGTTTATATGTAATTGCATCGCAGGCATTGTCAAGATGTTGTTGCAATGTGTCGCCAGCAGAAGCAAGATCTGCGGGGTCTTGTCCAGCGGGAAGAACGCAAATTCGGACATCAATAGGCCGTGTAATAAATACTTCAAGTGCACGATCTGCTGCACGTTGCCCAGCTTCGTCTCCGTCAAATACAAGAATGACTTCATCGCAAATGCGAGAAAGAATAGTCGCGTGATCTTTTGTCAGGGAAGTGCCGAGCGTCGCAACAACATTTGTCAAACCTGCTTGGTGGCATGCAATCACGTCGGTATAGCCTTCAACGATCACAGCACAATTCCGTTCGCGAATGGCACGGTTCGCAAGATGCAACCCGTATAAAGTCTTTGACTTTTGAAAGAGTGAAGTTTCTGGACTGTTGATGTACTTGGGCTCTTCATTTTCGTCTAGCCTGCGTGCGCCGAATCCAATTGGCGCACCCGATTCATCGCAAATTGGAAACATCAAACGATTCCGGAAAGTGTCGTAGATTCGTCCGCTTTCTTCTTTTTTTCGCACGAGCCCAGCAGCAATGCAAGTTGTGGTTCTATTTTTATCGTCACGAACTCTATCACTGAGGAACGTCCAACCAACAGGTGCAACGCCAATTAAAAATTCATCAACAGAAGCTTTACTAAAACCTCTTGAAGAAATAGCAGCAGTTGCAACTGCACCTGTTTCCCCATTACCCAATTCAGTAACAAAGAGATCTGACGCCCATTTCATTGCTGCACGCAATTTCGTTTTGGATTCTGAAGTTGCAGATTCTTGCCGTGTGTTCGACAAATTGATACCCGCTTTGTCAGCAAGGTATCTGAGCGCTTCACCGAAATCTTTCTTGAGATACTCTTGGACGAATTTGTAACAATCGCCAGAAGCACCGCATGCATGACATTTATAAAAAGCATTTTGTTTGTGTGTGACCACTGTAAAGGAGGGCTTGTTGTCTTCATGGAATGGACATAGCCCGAGCCACTCACGACCTTTCGGCTGCAGTGGAACGTACATCGAGATCAGGGCAACGAGATCTGTTGCCTCTCTAACGCGTTCTAGATCAACTCTATCACTCATGTAAGGAGCAAACTCCAAGCATTTTCAACAATTCCAACGATACCTCTTGCAATTACACCTAAGTGGCAATACAAATAGATCCCAAACAACAATGTGCGCAACAATGTTCCATGTACAAATATGACAATTTCCCTTTGCTACAACTAATTTTGAGGTAGATCACACGTGAAGGTGTTTGGACTCGTGATTATGAACCACAGAGTTCCAGTAATGCGTGTGCTCGCCAATTTCCGCTCAACAGTACTGTCTATAACAATACGCCTTAATGACCCATAGTCAACTGAATACGGGTTTTTTTCGGACTTTACCTTTAAAAAAGGTAAATTTTTTGACTTTTTAACCAAAATTGGTGAAAAAATCGGTGAAAACTACTATTTGGCTGCTGCAGCCAATTTTTGCTGCCGTGTGTACCCGTATTTCCGTTTGAGAGGTTTTACAACCAACCCTTGCTTAATTGCCTTCGTTGAAACACGAATTCGTTGCGGTACGCCGTCCACCATCGCACGTACTCGTTGAAGATTAGGCTTGAATTTACGCTTAGAAATGCCTGAAATGTTCAAACCAATACCACCTTGGTACTTTGGTTTACCACGGTAAAGGATACGGCGGCCGGATATAGTTTTTCGACCAGTAAAATGACATACTCTTGGCATAGCGAATTCTCCGTGCCTCGACCTAAAAATGAGGCAAGTTTGAAATTGTACCATAATTTAATTCTCTTCGTCAATCGCTAAAATTGGACTTTTACGTCTGTTTGGCGTCTCATAGGTGTTTATTAGACCGCAGTTCAGTTCACCGAAATAAACTCACCCCCGGTGAGTTTATTGATTTCATCGCTCATTTTCCTTAAACTCACCCCCGGTGAGTTTATTCTTCTGATCACTAGGCTTTGCGATATCATCGATTGTTTCACCCAGAGTCAGTTCCTGTCATCTTCAAGAAAAACTCACCCCCGGAGAAAAACTCACCCCCGGTGAGTTTTTC
This sequence comes from Planctomycetota bacterium, assembly GCA_014381305.1. Taxonomy (GTDB): domain Bacteria; phylum Planctomycetota; class Phycisphaerae; order Phycisphaerales; family SM1A02. The sequence continues at coordinate 7,005 of JACNLW010000038.1, read as the reverse complement.
AATTTCAGCGTACATTTCCAATAAACTCACCGGGGGTGAGTTTATTTCCGGGGGTGAGTTTATTGGAAATCTGGCACAAGAAGTATGAAGCAGGTGACCCCGGGTGAAATAATCGAAGACAACAGATATGAATGGATGTAGATTGACCCCGGGTGAAATAAACACTACGAGCTAATGCTCGTAATGTTTAATTCACCCGCGGTCTATGCAGATTCTTTAGCGGCACGTGGTTTGCGAAGCATGTCATCAAGAGAGAGTCCACGCTCAATACCAGCCGCATCGATAAGGTACACGGAATCTTGATTATCGCGATCTGGAAGATCGTACATCACGTCAATCATAAATTGATCGATGACTGATCGAAGTGCGCGAGCACCAGTACCACGTTCCATCGCTCGTTTCGCTATCAGATGTAACGCATCGTCTGTGAATTCAAGCCTTGCAGCTTCTAAAGAGAAGAGGTGCTGGTATTGCTTCACAATTGCGTTTCTGGGCTCAGTTAAAATTTGAACCATTGCATCTTCGGTAAGTGGCATCAAGGGAGTAGTAATTGGTAATCTCCCGAGCAATTCTGGTATCAAACCAAAATGAAGAATGTCCTCAGTTGTTACTTGATCAAGCAATTCAGATGATCGCTCATGATCTGGCTTGATGTCTTGCGCAGCACTACCAAAACCAATTTTGCTCGTACCAATTCGTTTCGCAATGATATCTTCGATGCCATCAAATGAACCGCCACAGACAAACAATATATTCGAAGTATCCATTTGAATATATTGTTGCTCTGGGTGTTTTCGACCGCCTTGTGGTGGCACATTCGCAGTCACACCTTCGAGCATCTTAAGAAGTGATTGCTGAACACCTTCACCAGAAACATCACGCGTAATCGAAACATTTTGTGATGTTCGACCAATCTTATCAATTTCATCAATGTAAATAATTCCACGCTGCGCTGCGTCAAGATCAAAATCTGCAGCTTGGAGAAGTTTTAACAAAAGGTTTTCAACATCTTCGCCAACATATCCAGCTTCAGTTAAAGTTGTCGCATCGCCGATAGCAAACGGCACATTGAGCACGCGTGATAAAGTTTTTGCGAGTAACGTTTTGCCGGTCCCTGTTGGTCCAAGGAGCAGAACGTTTGACTTGTCCAATTCTACATCGCGGTCTGCGTTGTCAATTTCAGTCAAACGCTTGTAGTGATTATGCACAGCAACAGATAAAGATCGTTTTGCTCGCTCCTGCCCGATGACATACTGCTCGAGATATTCGTTGAGTTGTCGAGGGGAGGGGATAGAAGTAAACGTCGGTTGTGATGCAGTAATACGCCGACGCTCTTGTTTGAAAATATTCTGGCAAAGATCTGTACAGTTAGAACAAACATAAATTTCATTTGGACCTTCAACCATTGGTCCAACTTCTCTAGACGTTTTGCCACAAAATGAACATGTCGTGACTTTGCGTCCGCCAAAACCGCCGTCATCTCCACCTGATCCATCCGAACCCCCCGAACCTGAGCCCCCTGAACCGCCACCAGATCCATTGCCATCACCCTTGTATGAACCACTGCCATTCTTTTCGTTGAAGGGTGGCACATCGTCGATACGGGCAATTCGTTCTGGTTTAATTTGTTTTTTATCTCTCATCTGTCTTTCAACTATCTCTTTTTAAATAAGTCATTTCTCGCACTTTATTGTGACATCAAATTGGGAGTTTGGCATGTAGAAAACATGTTTTTTTGTTAAAAAACAAGTATTACCTCATAAATACAAGGCTATCGGTCATTCTTTTCTCGTTTTCTCGATCATCGAGGCCTTTGCCCTTTGAAATTCCTCATCACTCAATTCGCCCCTTTTATGTAATTTTCTTAACTGAGAGAGCGTAAATGGCATTTCATCTTTGTGTGACCCCTTCACCATTTTCCGCGCTCGCAATATAACGATCCCACCAATAACAACCAATACGACTAACAATATTGTTGCAGGAAGAAGCTCCCTCAGGACGCTGCCAAGAAGGATCATGACTTCTTAGTTGTCTTCTTTGTAGTTTTCTTACTGGTTTTCTTTTTCGTTGTTTTCTTTTTAGCAGCGGACTTCTTTGCTGTTTTTTTCTTTGCAGTCTTCTTCGTAGAAGTTCCGCCATCCTGACTCGCTTGCCATTCTTCAACTGGCATTTCAGTCACAGTGCACGCAGCAACAAGTTGATCGGCCGCCTTGTCTTCTCGTACAACTGCTTGAATTTGTGGAAGTTGGCCTTGCTTCGCTAAATTGTTACGCATCTCGTCAGGACGAACGCCGTTTTGCATTGCAAGTTCTGCAATCTTTGTATTGACTTCGCCTTCGCTGACAGACACATGAAAATGCTCAGCAAGTTTTGACAAGATAAAGAATGCTTTGAGTCGCTTGCGTGATTCTTCATCAGAACCGCCTCGAGCTTCTGCTACCTTTGATTCAATCTCATCTTCTGTGTACCGGCCTGAACTTTGCAAGTCTGTACGCATTCGTTGTAGATCTCGTTCGGCTTGATTCGCAGACGTCTTTTCAGGAAGTTCCATTTCAACCATATCAGAAATGGCAGCAATAGCTTGCTGTCTGAGGACCATCGCTTGGTCTTGATCACGTCTGCGTTCAAGGGCCAACTTAACTTGTTCTTTCAACATATCAGAAGATTCAAGACCAAAAGTTTGCAATAGCGTATCTTCATCTAGCGGAATAACTCGAACCGCTTGCACGACGTTAAATGTAATCTCAACTTTAGCGCCTCGAACTTCTTCCATTTCATGTTCATCTGAACCAACAGTATTGAACTTGATTTCATCTCCTTGGCTCGTTTTTGCAAGAGCTTGGCCAAGATCTTCAAGGAATAATCCAAGGACTTGTCCGCCGCCATCTTTCGCTGGTACAGCAATTCGCGTTTGTTCTGTTTGATAAAAGATATCATCACTGCCGTTGAGCGTTACGGAAGCAGGCCCGACAAGGAAGTCGCCTTCGCTTACAGTGCCTTCCACAGGTTCAAGATTTCCGTTGCGTGTTTTTTGTCGTTCAATTTCCTCATCGATGTGTTCGTCGGTTACATCGACAATTGGGCGAGTCAATTTGATATTGTCAAAAGCAGGGAGGTCAAACTCTGGCATTACTTCTACTTCAAGCGTGAAAGAGAGTGGTTTGCCATCTTCAACTTGCACATCATTTGGATCGTCCATTGGTTCAGGCTCACCGAGGGGTTTGAGCGCATGCTCTTCAACCGCTGCTTGCCAAGCTTCGCCAATGAGGGTGTTTCGTGTTTCCTCCCGAACCGAACCACCGAACTTTCTTTCGAGAAGATTCGCAGGGACTTTGCCTTTACGAAAACCAGGAATAACTGTTTGATTTCGAAGCGCCCCAAGAGATTCTTCAATCTTAGCGGAGACAACATCGGCTGGGATTGTTATAACAAGTCGCTTTCGCGCTGGTCCAGCTTCTTCAAGGGTAATTTCGTAAGGATGTGTTGCTGTAGTGCTCATGAGTAGTAAACCTTCTTTCGAGCCCCATAGGATACCAAAAATCACTCTTTGCGTATGATTTTGTAGTCGCTATTTACCTGTAGAGCAACATGTCCGCATACGAGGGGAATGGCCAAAGATCCTCTGCGACAAGCAGTTCAAGGTGATCAGAAACATCTCTCGCTCTAAGCATGGCAGGCAGCAGTGATGTACTGATCTCTCTAGCGTGTTCTGCAACGTCATCACATTCAAATGATTCTGCGAGCGAAACGGTTTCAATAGATGCTTGGAGAGAATCTGCAAGTTCTGCAATATCATGCAATCGCCCAGCTGTCCGGTGACAAACTATTGAAGCTTCCTTTGAAGTAGCAACGACCTGTGACAATTCGAGTTGGTATCTCAGCGCTGCAGGCAACACTTGAGTTGACAACATCTGCAAAAGCGTTCTCGCTTCGATTTTAACTTGGGTAATGTATTTCTCAGTTAAAACCTCACCCCTTGCATTTAATTCTCTATTGTTAAGCACGTTGTAGTTTTTGAAGAGCGCAAGTGATGCTTCACTTGTCAAGAGGGGAAGTGCCTCTGGAGTTGTTCGAAGGTTCGGAAGCCCACGTGCCGCTGCTTCATCGTGCCACTCTTGAGAATAGTTATCACCATCAAACACAACTCTGCGGTGATTTTTTACAATTTCTTGTAGCAGTTTGCGAACTTCAGTGTCACGGTGTTCCGCTGAATCACTCCCAGCGAGAGTAGTCTCTAAGGAAGTAGCGATGTAATCCAAAGATTCAGCGATGATTGTGTTGAGGATCGTGTTTGGCCAAGCGATGGTTGAAGTTGAACCGACCGCTCTGAATTCAAACTTGTTGCCTGTAAATGCAAATGGGCTTGTTCGGTTTCGATCACCACTATGGCGGTTGAGTTTCGGCATCGTGCTCGAGCCAAGATCAAGCGTGCCACCCTTACGCGAATCTCGTGATTCTCCTGATTCAACTTGATCAAGTACATCGCTGAGCATTTCGCCGAAATATATTGACATAATTGCCGGAGGCGCTTCGTTCGCTCCTAAGCGATGATCATTTGCAGCAGAAGCAACTGATGCACGAAGCAACCCAGCATGAAGATCAACTGCACGCATTACTGCACAAATAAATGTTAGAAACCGCAAATTGTCTTGCGGCTCTTTCCCTGGGTACAATAAATTTACACCTGCGTCAGTCGAGATTGACCAATTGTTATGTTTGCCAGAACCATTGACGCCTGCAAACGGTTTTTCGTGCATCAAACAAATAAAACCATGTTCGCGTGCCTTTACACGGAGAATTTGCATCGTAAGCAGTTGATGATCTGCAGCTACATTTGCTTTTTCAAACGTTGGGGCAATTTCGTATTGCCCGGGAGCGACTTCGTTGTGCCGTGTTTTGATTGGAATTCCGAGTTCACAAAGTTGGCGTTCTGCATCGTCCATAAATGCTAACACTCGTTCAGGAATTTTTCCAAAGTAATGGTCATCAAGCTGATGACCTTTCGGTGGCATTGCACCGATAAGGGTGCGACCACAAATCATGAGGTCTGGTCGGTTTGCTACAAATTCTTCATCTACGAGAAAATATTCTTGTTCAAGCCCAAGAGTTGTGTTCACACAATTCACACCTTGATCTGTGCCAAAGATTTTTAGGATGCGCATCGCGTGCTTGTTGATAATATCTATTGATCGAAGCAGGGGAGCTTTCTTGTCTAGTGCTTCGCCAGTCCAAGAAACAAAAGCCGTTGGAATACAAAGCGTACCACCTTTTTCATTTGGCAAAATAAAGGCGGGGCTTGTTGCGTCCCAAGCGGTGTAACCGCGCGCTTCCCATGTATCACGAATACCGCCAGAAGGAAAACTTGATGCATCAGGCTCACCACGAATCAACATACTGCCAGAAAATTTGGCGATCACGCCACCTGTGCTATCAGGTTCAAGGAACGCATCGTGTTTTTCAGCGGTTGTTCCAGTAAGCGGTTGGAACCAATGTGTGTAATGAGTACAACCTTGCGATAACGCCCAATCCTTCATTGCATCAGCAACGCTATTGGCAATTGCGGGGTCGAGCGGTTTCCCTTTGTGAATTGTTTCTTGTAGCGATTCGAAGACATCCGCTGCGAGATATTGCAACATTACATTGCCTGTAAAAGTCCTGCATCCAAAAGAATCAGCGTAGTCGTTTTGCATTTCCATTGCGTTACACATTGTTTTATGTTCCATGTATTGAGGCCTCCTGCCGTTTTGTTGATTATCCCACACTTTCGTTTAGTTTCAAGTGTTCTTTAAGATAATTCACAAACAAAATCTCGCGCTGCTTTCGTTGGATCATCTGCATCGCTCATTCTGCGAACGAGTGCAGATCCTACTATTGCTGCATCAGCAGATTTTGTTACGGATAGAACGTGCTCCCGAGTAGAAATTCCAAAACCAACAGCAAGTGGGAGGTCAGTAAGTGCACGTATTTGTGTTATTCTTGATGCGATGTCAGGGAGGGTGGATTGTTCTCCTGTGAGTCCAACTCGAGCAAGAACATAAAGAAAACCACTGGAAATTGATGCGAGCCAAGCAATGCGTTCGTCTGGCGTTGTAGGTGAGATCAACATCGTAAATGTGAGACCGCATCTAGAACAATGAGCAGACAATTCTTCTGCATCTAGGTCATCAATGTCGGGGATGATGATGCCATCAAATCCTGCCTCTGAGAGTCGTTCAAGAAAGGCGCTTCCACCACATCGGTTGACGATGGAATCGCTCACCATTGCGATCAAACCAGCAGAAACTTGCTCCCTGATGCGAGAAACGACACCAATCGCATGCGCAGGGGTCACGCCATTCTCAATGGCTTCATGCATTGCAGCAGCAATCACCGGTCCGTCAGCGATAGGGTCGCTAAAAGGGATACCAATTTCAATAATGTCAGCGCCAGCCTTATCCATTGCTAGGATCGCTGCTTCTGTCGATTGAATCGTTGGATGCCCTGCGACAAGAAATGGCATCAGTGCTTTTTTATTCGATGAGAAGATCTCTGTAATTCTGGTCATTTTGTACCTTCAGGTCCGCCATCTTTGATGTATTTATCGTGAATCGCTTCCGCGAGATCGATCCCAGTGATATTGGCAAGCGTAGCAAGCCAAGCGAGAACATCTGCAAATTCTTCAGCGAGATTCTCCATATCAGGATCACCAGCATCATATTTCCCAAGCGCATGTGCTAACTCACCTTGTTCTTCGGCGAGCCAGAGGTACGTTTTTGAAAGCCCCCTCGCAGAATCTGTCGCAAAATAGCGATCCTTGATGAGCGTTTGGAAACTTTCAATTGTCATTTTATCTGTCATTATTGAGAAATGTACCTCAATTTGAGGCAGAGGTGAAAAGATTCTCGGACTTATCGGTTGTCCTTGAAACCACTACGCACCTGGAGGCCGTGCCTTGAATCAAAACAACCGAGTGGGGGAGACCCCAAAAACCTACTACATCGCTGGCGAACCTGATTACAGCCGTGC
>JACNLW010000093.1 GCA_014381305.1 Planctomycetota bacterium | reverse complement strand
GTTCATACATGAGCGCCGCCCTGCTTGCAAAAATCTTACGCATTTCCTCAACTTCGTCTTTCATCTTTAACGCAACTGGAATTGCTGCGTAACAAAAACTTGTAATCGAAGTGTTAATTTGGCTCTGCAATGTATTCATCGCTTTTGCTACATTTTCGGGGGCACATGCATAACCAACTCGCCAACCTGTCATTGCATACGCTTTTGACAAGCCGTTGATCGTAATTACTTGGTGCGCAATTTCCGGAATGGAACCAAGCGAAAAGTGTTCGATATCGCTGTAAATCAACCTGTCGTAAATTTCATCGCTGAGAATATATATTTCAGGGTGTCGTTCCAACATCTTCGCAATCGCTTTAAGTTCTTCGGGGGTATACATCGTCCCGCAAGGATTGCTTGGCGTGTTGATCAGGATCGCTTTTGTATTGGGCGTAATTGCAGCTTCTAATTCTTGGGGCGAACATTTGAAACCAGTCTCCACTGTTGTTGGGACTTCAATCATCGTGCCGCCTGCGAGTTCTACCATTGGTTTATAACTCACCCAAGCAGGTGTTGGCACAACCACTTCTTGATTTTTTCCATGATCAAGGATGGACATCAACGCCAAATTGATTGACATTTTTGCGCCTGCGTTGATCGAAATGTTTGCACCAGTGCAATCAATGTTGTTTTCTGTTCGCAATTTGTTTGCAATTGCTTCTCGCGCTTCTGGTGTTCCCGACGATGGCATGTAATGCGTCGCCCCTGCGTGGAGAGAATCGATTGCAGCTTGGGATATTTTTCCGGGCGTGTCAAAGTCGGGCTCACCTGCACCAAAGGCAATGACATCTTTGCCCGCTGCTTTGAGTTCTTTCACCTTTGCACTGATTGCAAGGGTAACGGATGGCGGAATTGATTTGGCTCTCTCAGATAGTTCCATAGTGGGAAGAATAGTGGATGTTTGCATGTTCAGTAGAGTACAACCTTTCCCACTCTGATACTATGCCCACCATGCATTTTGACGCCCACCAATCAGTGTTTGACGATCTTGAGGCGCGGATTTTAACGATCCGTGACTCCCTTTGACTTTGATGCAAAAGTAGAAAAACGCGAGGCTTTACAGGGTAATATGGGCGACGCGGGTTTTTGGGACGACCAAACTGCAGCCCAAAAAACAATTGACCAGTACAAATTGCTCAAAGCACAAACCGAAGATTTAGAGTCAGTAGTTGGTGATTTTGAAGATGCGCAGGTCGGCTACGAACTTGCCAAAGAAGGCGACGACGGCGAATTGCTCATTGAAGTTGACGAGCAACTCTTCAAATTACAAAAACGGATGGATCGCGTCGAAATCCAATCATTGCTCAATGGCAAACACGATCACCGAAATTGTTTTGTTTCGATTCAATCTCGAGACGGCGGCACTGAAGCGGATGACTGGGCTTCGATGCTTGACAGAATGTACAAGAATTACTGGGAAAATATGCACTTCAAAGTTGAAGAAGTGAGTACAACCCACGGCACCGAAGTTGGGATCAGCGAAGTAACCTATCTCATCAAAGGGCCGATGGCGTATGGATACTTGAGTTGTGAACGAGGCACGCACCGCCTTGCAAGGGTGAGCCCGTTTAACGCTCAGGGCAAACGACAAACGAGTTTCGCAACCGTTGATGTGATTCCGGAATTTGAAGATCAAGATGTTGCAATCGATGAAAAAGAAGTAGATTTCACATTCTTCGCTCGGTCTTCTGGTCCCGGTGGACAAAATGTAAACAAGGTTGCTTCGGCTGTTCGCATTGTGCACAAACCAACTGGCATTATGGTGGTGAGTTCAACACACAAGGCAGCGTTGCAAAACCGCAAGCAAGCGCTGCGTATTTTGCAATCAAAGTTAGAACAACTTGAAGAAGAACGAAGACAAGCCGAACTTGATAAAGCAACTGGCGGAAAAGTTGAGCAAGGTTGGGGATCACAAATTCGAAGTTATGTGATTTACGACAACCGCGTCAAGGATCATCGAACTGGGCATGAAATTGGAAACCCGCAAACTGTTTTAGATGGCGCGCTCGAAGGTTTCATTGATGCAGAGTTGAAAAGAAGACGATCGGCGAAGGGCTAGATCGTTTTCATTGTGACGTGCGGCATGTCATTCATCACAAACTCGTCGCCGAAAATTTCGAAACCGTTTTTGAGATAAAAATCTTGTACGTTTTTTCGTGCGGTACACCAAACACCTTCATTTACTTTTGCAAGTAATGCGACGAGTAATAGTTTGCCGACCCCCCGCCCACGCAGTTCGTGTTTTACCGCCATGCCGCGTAAACGCCAAGGGTGCTGTGAAACCGCCTCGTTTTTTTCAGGCAACAATGAGACAATCCCTATGATTTCTTCATTTTGTTTAATCGCCAGATGCGTTGTTCGGGGGTCATGATCTGCAGCGAAGGTCCAGTTTTCTTTAGGCTGACCCGGACGCAAAATAGATTCGCGAAGGAAATAACAATCAGAAGCTTGCACCTGTTCAATCAACATTGTCGTAATCGTACAACGCGGCACGAGGGTAAGTTTCGCCAGACAGTTGCTTGCGAGCCTGAATGTTGTGCAAAACGGTTGTTTATGTCAGCAGTTCGTTGTTTGGTTTCTTGCCGAATCCTCGGAAATCCAAAAACACGCTTCAGTTTTCGCATGCCAAGATATTCAAAGTATGCAAGTTCGCCGCCCTGCTTGAGAAAACCAAACATCACTGAGAAAAGATGCTCGACAAGTTCAAGTGGAAAATTGTTAAAAGGCAAACCGCAAACAATTGCGTCGAATGTCCCTTCAAGGTTCGCTTCTTCAATGGGCGCGTTATGTAAGACGACTTCAATCTTCGGATTCTTTTCTCGAAACGGTTGGAGCAGTGTTGCTTCAACCGCTTCTGAAAAATCGCTAGACAGTTCAACAATATGAAACGCATCACCATCTTGCAATTTCGTCAAGATTTCTTTGGTAAATGCGCCTGTTCCACAGCCTACTTCTAACACACGCTTGGGTGTTTTGCGGGGAATTGATTGCACAATTGTTCTCGCTAAAAAACGAGACGAGGGTGCAATCGCTCCGGTTGAGCGATAGTGACGAATTGCTTCGATGAGGAAACGAATTACTTGCTCGCTTGAGCGGTCGTATGTTCTTCAGCAACTTTAGCGATAGCATCAAATGCTTTTGGATCTTCAATTGCCATTTGACTCAGCATTTTACGGTTAAGCAAGATACCTGCTTTTGAAAGACCATTCATGAATCGACTGTACCGCGTACCGCGCATTCTGCATGCGGCGGTGATCCGTGTAATCCAAATTCGGCGGAAGTCGCGGCGACGTGCGCGGCGATCTCGGTACGCAAATTGGCCGGCGCGAGTGAGCGCAACCTTTGCTTGTTGTTTATGTCGTGATTTGGTTCCCCAGTATCCGCGAGCTTCGCGGAGAATTCTTTTTCGTGCCTTATTTCTAGCAGCACCTTTTCGTACGCGTGGCATATGTTGCCTCCTTTTTCAGCCTGATCGGGGGTTGCGACACCTTGTCACAATCACTTGAACCCGTCAAACATGACGTGATTTAGTCTGTTGTTTCTACCTTCTTGTCTCCGCGAGTCAAACGTTTGCAAAGCATTGCACCTATTCGCTTGAGGTCGGCGCTCCCAACGAGCTTACGCTTGCGGTATGAACGCATTAACTTGCCATCTTTGTGGCTTCGAAGGTGACCGCCAAATGCACGGCTGACCTTCACCTTACCCTTTGCGGTAAGACGAACGCGTTTCTTGAGACCTTTGTTTGGTTTTAACTTAGACATTTCTTAACTCCAATTCGAGCCGCGTAGTGTAGCAGAAATGGCGGGTTTGAAAACCCCGTTTAATGTGTCAGAAATATGTCAATCCGGCGATTATTACCATCGAGAATCCAAATATTATCGCCTCCAAGGACTGGCGGACCCATGAGAGAAATCGTGGAACCATCATCGAGGAGTTGATTTTGACCGCTCGAGCCGTGATTTCGTGAACGGGTCATTGGATCGTGTGAATCACCTGCAAGAAGTGCGGCTAAAATTGGGTTTGTATCACTCAGGACAACGAACACTCGACGATGCCTTTTAAGTGTGTCCCAGCTTTCTTTTCGTTGTGTTTGGTAACTAAAACCGGTAGAGTTCTCGCCACCGTGTCCGGGACAGTTGAGATGGTGTGATTCGCAATAGCCATCAAGCAATGGAGTTGGATCAAGGCGCTCTGGATCTGCGCTGCCGAACAATCCGCCAAGTCCAGCAACCGAAGTTGTTGGCATTGTGCCTCTGTGATCATTCGCGTAATTTGCGAGCCCCATGCCAACTGCTGCCATGTTGTTCGAACATTGCATTGAGAGGGATTGCGCTCTTGTTGTTCGGCCAAGCCAAATCACAACCGACGCTGCAATCAAAACCATACACGCAATGCTGATTAAATCAGGCATTCGGAAGCCGGAACCTGAACTTGTTGCTTGAACGTCGGCAGTTTGAATATGCATTCTTGCACGTTGTTTGTCTTCGTATTGGTCAATTCGTGCAAGCGTAACATCAATAAGTTCGTCGCTTGCATCTTCTACTGGATAATGTTCAAGCAAACCAAACATGTTTAGTATGTTTGTTGCTCGCTGGTGTTCCTCTTCGCAAAGACCTTCTAGTTGGTCAATTTCAAAACCAACATCGACGAGCCTGTCGAGCATGTCCGCGTCAGCTTTACAAAGGTTGAGATGGTCTCCGTGGTCGGTCATTCTTGCTCCTGCGATTGGGCTGATTTCCATGTATTGCTAAATGCCGCCACTGCCGAATGCAGGCGGCTCTTTACGGTGCCAAGTGGAATTTGAAGGGAATCAGAAATTTGTACGTAACTCATTTGTTGAAAATAACTCAGCAATAGGATTTCTCGAAGGTGGCTTGGAAGGGATTCAACGGCTGCACGAACTTGGTCGGCTTGTTCAGTTTGAAGTAAATTGGCATCTGGCTGTTCCTGATCACTCTCTAAAAGGTCCACAAAGCGGGCACCTTCTCCTTCTTCTCCAACGTCTTTGGACAATGACATCATCGTCCTCTTGGAATGCTTACGATGCCAGTCCCTACCTTTGTTCGCAGCAATTGTAAAAAGCCACGGTTTAAATCGCCTTGAAAGGTCAAAAGTTTCGGCTGAAATGTGAACTTGGAGAAAAGCGTCCTGAAAAACGTCTTCTGCGGCCGCTCTTTTGCCTACAAAACGGATAAGAAAGTGCAATAAGTCGTTTTTGTACCGCTCCATCAATTCCGGAAAAGCCCTTCGGTCACCATCAATATGGGCGGCGAGGAGTTCCTCATCTGTTCTTTTTTGGGGTTCTGCAGACATGAGTGTGGCAGCGTAGGCTATATAGAATGAATTGGCAAACCATACGATGCACCTACTTATTCATATTTATGACGATATCAGCCTGTACAACTAAGCAACCAATCGAGTTTTTAGGATTTGAAGGATGCCCAAATACGCCGATTCTTTTGGATCGACTGCGAGCTGCATCTCCAGAAAGCAAAATCGTCGAGGTTGATTTGATGAAGTTGCAAACTGGTGATGCTCACCTTGGCTGGGGAGCGCCGACGATTCTTGTCGATGGAGAAGACTTGTTTGGACTTGCGCCATCGTCAGATCGCGCGGTAAGTTGTAGAAATTGGAGTCAGGGTTTGCCAGAAATTGAAGTGATTCGAAAAGCATTGAAAGAACGACAACAATGAGCGGAGGTTGGTGGGTCCATGATTTATGGAACGCAGGGCGTGCAACGGAATTGGTTGCGTGGATTTTTTGGGTGCTTGCGTCTATTAGTCTGCACGAACTTGCACATGGTTGGGCTGCGATGTGGGAGGGTGACGATACCCCACAAAAAACTGGGCATATGACTGCAAACCCAGTTGTGCACATGGGCGTTCCATCGATTGTTGTGTTTATGATTATTGGCATCGCTTGGGGAATGATGCCTGTGAATCCGTATCGTTTTAGACATGGAAAATGGGGACGCATTTTTGTTTCGGCTGCTGGTCCGTTGATGAATTTGGTTTTGGCGTTTTTAACTTTGACTGCAGCGGGCATCATCAGTGCTTCTATGGATCAAACAGAAACTTCTGTTCAAATCATAGTTTTTCTGATGATGGGCGGTTTTTTGAATTTTGTGCTGTTTGCGTTCAACTTGCTTCCAATCCCTCCACTTGACGGATCGACGATTTTGGCGAACCTTTTCCCAGCGGTAGCACGGTTGTATGCGAAACCGCAATCTGCGATGATCGGATTGTTTTTGATGCTCATGCTTGTCATGTCCAACGCTGGCAGCGCTGTCTTCCTCTGGGCAAACAAAATTGCCGCTTCGTATTCAAACTTCATCGCCTCGCTCCTAAATTGACTCCGAGTTAATTAGTACTAAATTGACTCCGAGTTAATTAAATGCACGCAAAAACCTAAATAGTGCGGGCAAATTATCTTTAACTCTCAACCCACTGAAAACAATGGGGTTACGGCAGGTTTGAGCGGGTTTATAGCAAAATATGACTATTAATTGACTCGGAGTCAATTAATATTGGTGTGTTTTTAATTGACTCGGAGTCAATTTAGATTCGGGTTGGATTTTGGGGAGATAGGAGTGGGTGTTTCGCGGGGTGTTTCGCGGGGTGTTCGCGGGGTATTCGCGGGGTGTTTCGTGGGGTGTTTCGTGGGGTGTTTCGCAAGAAATGACCCGCGGGGTTGTTTTTGGTACACTATGTGGCTCGAATGATCGCTTCGTGAAGTGGTTCGCACGGCAGAGATTGGATGGTCCAATCGAAACTCAACGGTCCACAGTTCGCAAGAACGAATGAAGCCCAGCAAAGGAGACAATGCCCAATGGTGGTATTACGCCTTAAACGTCTTGGACGACGACACCGTCCTTTTTACAGACTCAACGCAATGGATAAACGTGCACCTCGTGATGGTCGAGTGATCGAAGAGCTTGGTTGGTTCGATCCAATTGCACCAGAAGATAAACAACTGAGCTTCAAAGCAGATCGCATTGATTACTGGCTCAGTGTTGGCGCGCAACCTTCAAGAACTGTTGTAAGCCTTCTCAAACGAGCTGATATCGATCCGACTCCCGGAAAGAAACTTAGCTAACCATCTAGGTCCTCCAATGCGGATCGACATTCTTACACTCTTTCCAGAAATGCTTGAAGCAACACTTGCAACAAGCATCATCAAAAGAGCACAAGATGGCGGTCAAGTCGAGATACACGTTCACGACATTCGCGCTTGGGCCGACAACAAACACCGAAAGGTAGATCATCGCCCCTTTGGCGGTGGACCTGGAATGGTGATGATGTGCCAACCATTGCACGACGCAGTGCAAGAAGTTGAGCGACAATCAAAAGACCCCGCTCTTCGTATTCACTTCACGCCACAAGGCGAAGTGTTGAAACAAGAAAGGGTCGAACAACTCGCGAGCGAAAAGCATTTGCTTCTCATCGCGGGACACTACGAAGGGATCGACGAACGCGTCATTGAGACGCTCGATCCACTCGAACTGAGCACCGGAGATTATGTGCTCAGCGGCGGAGAAATCCCTGCCCTGCTTCTTGTTGATGCAGTTGTCAGACTTCTCCCAGGCGTTCTTGGTCATGCAGATTCTGCCGATCA
>JACNLW010000071.1 GCA_014381305.1 Planctomycetota bacterium | reverse complement strand
CCGCGGGTGAGTGAACGAAGATTGCGGCTCAATTATGGACAAAAACTCACCCCCGGTGAGTTTTAGTATTTTTCTGCAATTTGGCAAGAAACTCACCGAGGGTGAGTTTATTAGACCGCGGGTGAATTAATCGCATTATTTGCGTTATTTTTCTCGGAGCGCTGTTTGCGATTATTTCACCCGGGGTCAGTTCTTTGGAATAAACTCACCCCCGGTGAGTTTTATCCCAAATCTATGCAATGACTAATAAACTCACCGGGGGTGAGTTTTTACGGCCGAGGGTGATATCTCGCAACGACAGCTTTGAGTTGGGAGCGGTCGATGTGGGTATATATTTGGGTGGTGCCAATATCGCTGTGTCCAAGAAGTTCTTGAACTACGCGCAAGTCAGCACCACCAGCAAGCATGTGCGTAGCGAAACTATGCCGCAGTGTGTGCGGGTGCACGTTTTCTAATCCAGCACGTTTGGCAAGTTTTCGGATGATTTGCCAAGTAGCGACACGTTCGATTGGCCTTCCCGTATGGGATAACAATAAACGACCCTGATCACGCCCATCACCAAAACGCAAAAGATGGGGACGTAATTCAGCGACATATTGTTTTACTGCTTGAAGTGCGGGTTCACCAATTGGAACCAAACGTTGTTTATTTCCCTTGCCGGTAACAAGGACGACACCAAGCGTTTCATTTACTTCTTCTGGTTTGATGCCAACAACTTCACTTGCCCGCATCCCACCCGCATACATAAGTTCAACAAGCGAACGATCTCTCAACCAAAGTTTTCCAGACTCAGGTTCTGCCGCATTGATGAGTTGTTCCATTTTTTTTGGAGAAAGAACATCTGGGAGTTTTTTCCAACGCGTTGGTGTTTCAAGTAATCTTGAAGCATCAAATTCAATTCGATGCGACGCGTGCAGATAACGGAACAGCATGCGAATTGTCGAAAGGTGTCGAGCGACGCTCGATGATTGCAAGTTATTGTCTCGGTGCAACCGCCTGATGTGATCTGCAAGGTGTGACGAAGTTACTTCTGATGCGCACTCAATACCAAGAGCCACAAGATCATCTCGCAATTGTTCAAGGTCACGGCGATACGCATCAAGAGTTGCAGGCGAAAGCCCAGCCTCTATCCGAAGATAGGCTAAAAAATCACGAACCTGTTGGTCGTAGCTCGAGAGCATGATCATTAATTGTTAAATCCAACAGTGTAGTTTTTCGCTTCCCCGAAAATCGTTGATAAACGGCGCATGATTGGTACGCCCCAAAACACACACTGCAAGCTTGTTCAAGTTTTCCCAGAGTGAATCGACTAGAGCACGCTGGATTAGCGTTTTCTACGTAGGGGCAACAGGTAGAAGTATTCGTTTCGTTGTACAACATCGCGATCCATCACTATCGGCTTGATGTACATGCAGAACACAAAAATGCTACAAACTCACTCTTCTCCAAGTCTCAAAACTGAGGTCATATTGATTTTTATCATCAGCAGGGCGGTTTACGCTTTTTTCACATCGCCAAACAGAGTCGTCAACTGTTGGAAAGGAGGTATCACCCTCAAGCGTGGAATTAATCTTCGTGATGTGCAAACAACATGTGAGCGGCATCGCTTCCTTGTAAATTTGACCGCCTCCGATGACAAAAATACGCAGAGCACCTGCGACCGACATGGCTTCTTTAAGAGAGTGAACAACAGTAGCGCCGTTTGCCTCGTACTGTTCTTGTCTTGTGATGACAATGTTTAAGCGGTTTGGAAGTGACCGACCAATAGATTCCCACGTTCGCCTGCCCATCACAATGGCGTGCCCCGAAGTGAGTTTTTTAAAGTGTGCTAAATCTGCAGGAAGATGCCAAGGCATGTCACCATCTTGTCCAATGACATTGTTGTTTGTCATCGCAACAACAATTTCCATCACACCGCCACCGGCGCAGAAATATGTGGGTGCGGCGCATACCCAATCAACTCAATGTCGTCATAGGTAAAATCAAAAACAGATGTGACCGACGGATTCAGTTGTATCGTTGGAAGTTCCCTAACATCGCGTGAAAGTTGTTCGGTTGCTTGGTCAATATGGTTGGAATACAAATGTGCATCACCAAATGTGTGTATAAAATCGCCAAGTTCTAATTTGGTAACTTGCGCAACCATCATTGTCAACAATGCGTAAGATGCAATGTTAAACGGAACGCCTAGAAACACATCAGCACTTCGTTGATACAACTGGCACGAAAGTTTGTTGTCGGCAACATAGAACTGAAACATCGTGTGACAGGGTGGCAACGCCATCATGTCAACTTCACCCACATTCCACGCGTTGACGATGTGCCTGCGTGAGTCAGGATTATTTTTAATTCCATCAATCAGATTTGTAATTTGATCAACAGATCGCCCATCAGCCGTTTTCCAAGATCGCCACTGCGACCCATAGACTGGTCCAAGTTCGCCATTTTCATCAGCCCAATCGTCCCAGATTGAAACACCGTTTTCCTTGAGGTACGAAATGTTCGTTTCACCTTTGAGAAACCATAGAAGTTCATGGATAATTGAACGGGTGTGTATTTTTTTGGTTGTAACCAGTGGGAAGCCCTTGGCGAGATCAAACCGCATTTGCCACCCAAAAATGCTGCGAGTTCCGGTTCGAGTGCGGTCTTCTTTCGGCGAACCATGGTGAAGAAGGTGGTCAAGTAATGCGAGATATTCTTTCATAATGAGTCTTTGTCGAAGATACCATACACTGAGGTGCAAATGGACAAAAATATTCCACTACTTGAAATTCGTGACCTCAAAATCACATTCCCACCAAAAAAATCACCGGTTTTTGCGGTTCGCGGCGTCTCGGTTTCAATTGAAAAATCCACAACGCTTGGAATCGTTGGACAGAGCGGTTCAGGAAAATCTACACTCGCAAGGGCGGTGATGCAGTTGGTGCAACCAACAAGTGGCGATATTTTATTTTCGGGGATTTCTTTGGGAAAGCAACTCGACAAAAAACGGATTCAAATGGTGTTTCAAGATCCAGGCGGCTCACTGAATCCGTATGCAAAAGTTTCGTCGATTGTTTCTGAGCCGCTTCTTGTACACAACATTGCAAGGGGCAAGGAACTTCGAAAAAGAGCAATAACATTATTGAAACAGGTTGGATTACAAGAAAGTGATGGCGAAAAGTATCCGCACGAGTTTTCTGGTGGACAAAAACAAAGAATAGCAATTGCAAGGGCAATTGCTCTGCAACCAGAACTGCTTGTTTGTGATGAACCAACATCCGCGCTTGATGTAAGCGTGCAGGCGAAAATATTAAACCTGCTTTCAGATCTTCGGGATGAACTTGGATTAACGGTGTTGTTTATTTCACACGACCTTGCAGTTGTGCATCATTTTTGTGACCGCGTTGCGGTGATGCACGAGGGAAAAATTGTCGAACAGGGAACCGTCGAAGAAGTTATTCACAGTCCAAAACACAAAACCACACAAGAACTTATGGCTGCGTGTCAGGGACGATTATTAAACAACTCCGATTCTCCATCATGCATGTTGTAGGGGTGTTTGCCTAGGTTATTTGTGGATACATTTTGCATCCAAGTTGTTGCAACAGTTGCAATCGCTTCGCCAACGTTTGAGATTGGTTGTGCGAACGATGGTTGCCACGGCGTCATGCCAGCAAGATCTTGCATGACAACAACTTGTCCATGGCACGCAGTACCAGCGCCGCAACCAATGACTGGAATGGTTGTTGCTTCTACAACCGCGCACGACACTTCTTCCGGAACTGCTTCAAGAAGTAACATTGAAGCGCCCGCTTGTTCCATCGCAACAGCATCTTCAACAATTATTTTTGCAGCAGTTGCAGATTTACCAGCTGTTGTGTAACCACCGGTTTGTTTGGCTTGTTGTGGTCGCGAACCAAGGTGCGCAACTGCGGCAATGCCCGCGTCACAAATGGCTTCAAAGCGGCTAGTCCATTTTCCATCAACTTCAAGTTTTACGGCGTCAGCCGTTCCTTCAGTTAAAAACCGCCCAGCGTTTTCAATGGCCAAAGTTTCATTCACCTGATAACTTAAAAACGGCATGTCGCCCATCACGAAAACGTTTGGCGCGCCGCGTTTCACAGCAGCGGTAAGTGTGATTAGAAAATCAAGGGGCGCGTGAATTGTGCTTTTGTATCCGAGAATCATTTCAGCTGCCGTGTCACCAACAAGCATGGTCGGCAAACCTGCACTCGCCATAATTCTCGCCGTTGTTGCGTCATAGCATGTGAGACACGCCCATTTTGAACCCTCTTTGGACCACTTTCGAATTGTTCGGAGAGTGACTGGCTTATCCATGCATGAAGCGATGGGTGTTGGTTTTGTTTCGATTGATGTATTTGTAGTCATAACAGCCCCACAGTATAGAAAAAAAAGATACTAATTACCAATGAATCTTGCAAAAATGGCTTTTGCACGTCCCACGTCGTTGGTGCCATGGACGATGACTCTTCCGTCCTCAAAACAGAGCAAAACGATGTTTTTTCCCTCATCTGAGAGTTCCTCGTGCAATGCGCCGCGAAGAACGGGTCCTGCTCGATGAAATGAGCCGTGAGATGTGAGGCGATCCGACAATTGATCGAGATCGATTTCACCGTTGCTTGGAATTTGCACGGCATTTTGCCCGCAGAGTGCCGCTGCTTCTGGGGAAGAACAGGGTTGTAAAAACTCGTAGTTACTTTTGGAACAACACTCACAAGAATCATGTGGGTTTCCAGTTTCAAGTCTGTTTGACTGTGTGTTCCAAAGATCAAAGATGAGGAGAGTTGGCGAAACTTTTTTGCGATTGTTTGATAATATTTTTATCGCATCACTGCACTGGCAAGAAGCAGCAATGCCAATTGCTGGCGCGATAACTCCCGCGGTGTCACATGTCTCTTGTGATCCAGCAGGAGGTGGTTCTGGAAAGAGACAACGCAAACAGGGTGTTTCGTTTGGAATAATAGTCATGACGTTTCCACTTGCACCAATAACGCCCGCGAAGAGAAATGGAATATTATTTTTTACAGCGTAATCGTTGAGAATATACCGCGTGTTGAAGTTATCGAGACCGTCGATAATGATGTCAACTCCTTCTAGTAAGCGATCAATATTTTTTGGTGACAAGTCTTCAACGTGCGCGTTTATTTGTATTTCACTATTGATTGCGCGCAAACGTTCTGCCGCAGCAATTGCTTTTGGTTGGTGCGTGTTTGCAGCTTCTTCAGTAAACAAAACTTGTCGTTGTAAATTTGTAAACTCGACAATGTCTCGGTCAATGAGCGTTATTGTTCCAACACCAGCGCGAGTCAGCATGTCTGCTGACATGCAACCGAGTGCCCCAACGCCAACTATGGCAACATGGCCCTTGCCAATTGCATCTTGACCCTCGTCACCGATATCGGCAACGAGTCTTTGTCTGTGATAACGATCGGAAACTGTCATGGTGTAGATTTTACAGGTGGTTTTCTGTCGCGACCAAGAAATCCGTCGGTGGTTTCGGTGGTTTTTCTAAGGAGACGAAGCAATCGTTTGAGATCAAATTCATCTACCGCCGTTGATCGCCAGTGTGGAATCATTGTGCCTTCAAAGGAAATGTCGACATCCTGAAGTGTAAGGCGGTTGATTCCAGAAATTCTAGAAGCGATAGTGTTGAGACTTTTGTGCGCATCATCGGAAAGACCGCCATTTGTATTAATGGCAGCGAACGCGCTTTCTGCTTGGGACAATGTCCGGTTTGCTTTCCATCCCGCAGAAACTGTCGCTGCAATCCGTTCAAGGTGTGCAAGTGCAAGCCGAGGCGGGTTGTTTTGTAATTCTTCAATGACCCACAACCGAAATTGATCAGCAGGCTTTATATGCGATTTTGCTATTTTATATTGCGTGCGTACCTCTTCTAATTTGTTTTTTAGCGAAACTATTTCCGGTCTGTTGAGAGGTTTTTCTCTCGTTGCCGCCCTTGCAACCGTGTCGCAAAGCGTTCTGTTTGCGCGGGGATTTTCTGGATAATCTGGCAACCCTTCAAGCAGTGTTTGAAAGGCGAGATCTGAAAGATTTTCTAGATCGATGTCAAACGTTGTGAGTTTCCATCGAACATACGCGTCGACGAACGGGTTGTCGTGTGTTGGTTTGAGTATTTTTCTTTCAAAAACACGGGTGTCAACTTTTCCAGCGAGTTCAATTCTGAATCGTTTTTCTGGAGAATCTTCGCGACTGAATACGGTTTCACCATTTAACGTGAGTTGCCTGATCACATCGTTTGCATTTTGCACAGGGTTCGCAAAAAGAGTAGTCACAATGGATATTAGAAAAATACCTACCATGTGTACATGGTAGGTATTTGAAAAGTGTCGTGTGTGGTAATTTTAAAACGCGAAGTGTGAGAATGCTTTGTTGGCTTCAGCCATTCTGTGCGTTTGTTCACGGGTGTTCACGGCCTTGCCTTCGTTTTTAGATGCATCCCAAAGTTCTTTGGAAAGGCACCGCGCCATTGGCTTTCCTTTTTCTGCACGGCATGCAGTAATGATCCAACGAAAAGTAAGGGATTGACGACGGCGAGCGTTCACAGGCATTGGAACTTGATAGTTTGCACCACCAACTCGCTTCGAACGTACTTCGACGTTTGGTCGAACATTTTCTAGTGCTTTGTGAAAAACTTCGATTGCACTCTTTGGAGCATCGTCACCAGTTGGTTTTTCTTTTTTCAACCGTGCTTCAAGTTGATCAAGTGCATCGTAAATCACACGTTGCGCGACAGCTTTTTTGCCATCTTTCATGATGCAATTGATAAATTTCGCGAGTACTTTGTCACCAAACTTTGGGTCTGGTTTTAGTTGCGATTCTGATTTTGTAATTCTTCCTGCCATTTGTTTTCCTTCTTTGGCTATCAATGGTTGAAAGGTTCAACCATTTGTTCACCACAGTTCACATAATGTGAGTAGGGGAGCGATCCCTGAACTGTGATTACTTGCCTTTCTTGGTTCCGTATTTGGAACGACCTTGTTTACGTGCATCAACGCCGAGCGTATCGAGTGAACCTCGAACGACGTGATATCGAACACCCGGAAGGTCGCGTACACGACCGCCACGAACGAGAACGATGGAGTGTTCTTGAAGGTTGTGTCCTTCACCACCGATGTACGCGGAAATTTCTTTGCCATTTGATAGACGAACACGAGCAACTTTACGTAGCGCAGAGTTCGGCTTCTTTGGTGTCACCGTACGAACCTGTAGGCAGACGCCACGTTTTTGTGGTGAGCCGTCAAGGTCGCGAACCTTAGATTTAACTTTAGGTGTCTTGCGTGGTTTTCGTACGAGTTGATTAATCGTTGGCATAAAGAGGTTTCCGAGTAGTTCTAATTCCATTGCCTACAGTTAGGCGAGCCGCACATCATACCAATAATTGCAGTTGAAGCAAGCCCTCCACACCCCGTCAACAGTCCGATAACACAGGCGCGGGGGTCAGGTAAGACCGCAGGTGTATTAATCGCTTCAGATTGCGTTATGTAATCTGGGTGCTCTATTTGCGATTATTTCACCCAGGGTCATATTTCTGCTGTTCGTATTTCATTAGGGATGGGGTCTGACCCCGGGGTCAGGTCAAAGGGTCAGACCCCAGGGTCAGGTAAGACCGCGGGTGAATTAATCGTGTCATTTGGGATCGGACCTGACCACGTGCGTAATCAACGATTATTTCACCCGGGGTCAAATTTCTGCCGTTCGTATTTCATTAGGGATGGG
>JACNLW010000091.1 GCA_014381305.1 Planctomycetota bacterium | reverse complement strand
CGCATACAAAAAAAGCACGTCGAGGGGAGAAGAGAAAGCCTCGACGTACTTTGGTTGCCCCGCGAACCCGGAATAGTCCCCCGGATAACAACACCCAGAAAAAAACTCCCGCCGCCCAGAACTATATTGCCCGTAATATCCCGTTGGGGCTCGATGAGACGAATCTCTTTGAAAATAGACGCCTACTACCCCTATATGCGTTTTAATTGGCTGAAATAGCAGGATAATTGTATAATTATTCGCCTAAAAAACATAACACCTTGCGTAGCAAGGCGTTATGGAGGAAACTATTTCGCAAATCTTTACTCGATAGTGAGCGTACCTGAACCCGAGTCGCCTTCCCACCCGCCAATGCGAATGTAGTAGGTTTCACCTAATGTGACGTTTACGTCAACTGCAGAGTAATAAGACTGGCAACCAGATTCGCCACTAGCGTCACCATTGCATGCGACTTGGTTTGAGCAGGATCCAGCGTACACAGCCATCGATGTGTCATAGCTTGAGGAATCACACGTTGTAAAGTGTGCATTGCCTGTGAACTCTGCTGTCCATGCAAACCAGATGTCTTTCGAGTTGTTCCAGTTCATGTAGGTGCCCGAGCATTGCGAATCATCTGGTTCTGGGCTACTAGGTGTCGCAGTAAATGTCTCGTATGCATTTGCGCCGAGGTTTGCCGCGAGTGGAGTGTTGCATTCATCACCTGCGCCGGGGCAAGTGGTATTCGCACAAGTTGTTTCATCGCCAAAATACGATCCACCCATTTCTGAGCAATTGTTTTCGCTAAGTTCAGAGCACGTGAAATCGGTTGCACAACATGCACCAGTAATCACACATTCCGAACCCCAACCATCGACGATCGCTAGAAGATCTGAAACGTCAACGCAGCAGTTGCCATCAACGTCTCCAATTGGTCGGTATGTTCCGTCTCCACAATCACCCCAACCGTCAATCACAGCGAGGATGTCTGCAACATCGACATTTCCATCACCTGAAACATCAGTAGCACATGTTCCAACTGGTAAAGAGCACGGGTCAAGAATACCAAGCTCCCATACGAACAAACCGCTCTCGAGATCACTGCCAATCACTGTTCCACTTGGGAAGTATGGGTAGACATTCCACAAGCCATTGAAACTTGCATTGTCATTGGATGGATACGTGTCAAAGTAACCGTATTGCACGGGATTCGTTGGGTTAGAGGCATCAAAGACGCGAAGACCAGAACGGTAGTTCGCTTCAAAAATGTAGCCATTATATGTGTACAAGTTATGGTCAATAGAAGTTGATCCGCTAGTAAATGTACTTACCAAATGTGGGTTTGAAAGATCTTCAACATTAATAACGCGAGTAGTTGTTAGCGTGCCGTTGTATTGTTCATCGAGTTCATCGTTGAGATAAAACAAAGTTCGATCTTCAGAAAGCCATCCTTGGTGTGAATATTGTGCGCCACTGTAATACGATTGACCGACAACAGACGGATTTGATTTATTTGTAACGTCAACGATCGTTAGTCCTGTGTCATTCCACCCACTGCTGAAACCACCGCAACAAAAAGCAA
This sequence comes from Planctomycetota bacterium, assembly GCA_014381305.1. Taxonomy (GTDB): domain Bacteria; phylum Planctomycetota; class Phycisphaerae; order Phycisphaerales; family SM1A02. The sequence continues at coordinate 35,506 of JACNLW010000091.1, read as the reverse complement.
TTTGTCGTCCTGCGTAAGGTCCATCCGTGTACGTGACGATTTGCGCATCGTGTGTGTAACGATCACTCCATTGGCCAACTTCAACGGGCGATGCTGGATTTGCAAGGCTGTACATTTTAAGACCATCGTTGCTTGCACCTGTGCGATAGAGAAAACCACTTTCTGTATCAATTGCAACGTTATGCGAAGAGCCTGATCCAGCAGAATTGAGGGTTTGTACATTTCCATTATCGATATCAGCAAGGTTAAAGACTTGGATTCCTCCACCGCCTTCGCTCACAGCGTACATGTACGTTCCGTATGTTTTGATATCGCGCCAAAGACTGTTTGGTCCAGAGAGGGAAGCAACGACTTGCGCATTGCCTGGGTTTGTAATTTCAACAATGACTGTGCCACTTGATGTGCCCATGAGTGCATACTCACGACCAGAAGGTGATACGTATCCCCAGCAATCATTGCCCGAATCAGCTCCGTCAAGTGAACCTAAAGGTAACCATGATTTCAGTTGGACATTTTCTGAACTAAATCCAAGAGATCGTTGTTGACCTTGATTACTGTCAGCACGATACGCGTTTGCAATCACGGCGGGTTGTCGATCTTTAATCTTCGGATCATCTTGGTGAGCAAACACCAATGCACCCATAGAGGTGATTCCTAGAGCAGTGATTTTTGTAAGGTGTTTTAACATAGTGTTCCTTTTCCTTGGACACCTCAGAATAGCCCAATAAACTGGGTAGGGCTAGGAGATTCTGGGATATTTCTTACATATACGGGCTTTATGGGGTGCAGGATCCCCAATTTCCAACAACTGCGAGCAAATCACCCACAGCGACAACGCCGTCACCATTGATGTCCGCAGCTTGATCATCACTTCCCCACGCATCTATGACTGCGAGAAGATCACTTACCTCCACAGCACCATCGGAATTGACGTCTCCGAGGCATGTCGTTCCGCATGAAACAACCTCGAGTTGGAAGTTATCAATTCCAGCTTCGACGATACTTGGCGGGCTCGTATCTTCTGCTATGAATGCAATTCGAATCAAATTTGTAGGTTGGGTATATGAACTAATTGAAAAACTAACTGTTTCCCAAGCAGAATCTGTACCAGCTGTTTCATGCACAAATGTCCATGAATTCCCATCATCATTGCTGACATACGTTTTGAGTGTGTCAGGGGTTTGGCTGTCAAAGAACCAACGTGCGTATGAAATAATCCCATCTGTTCCTGCAACATTAAGGAGGGGGGAGACTAGCGTTGTAGAACCACCATCAACGTCTGCTGCTCCTGCTGAGCCACCAACCTCACCATTTTCGGTAATGAAACATTGCACATTTTGCGTGCCACCTGTCGCATCATCTTCAGGAGCAGCCATCTGAGAGTTGTAAATAGTTCCGTTGGGGTCTACGCGTTCCCACGCACCGGTAGTAAGTCCATTACTGTTGACGATTGACCATGCAGTTACATCGTCTTCCATATCATCTCGGAAAATGATGTCGGTGCCTTCACCCACTGTTACATCAAACCAGCCAGTGGGTGGGTCTGTAAAAGTACCGCCACTTGTGAGTGTGAGTGTAATAAAAAATTCTAATTCACTTGCGCACTCACCTGCAGGAAGATTTGCTTCAAACAAATTATTGCCTAAAGAAGTAAGTGGATATTCTGTTTGGGAACCATTGTCGCGAACAGTAATTGTTGCTGTCGTTGGATCGATCGTACCACCTCCAACAGCTTCTCCATTGACTGTAAATATTGTTGTTTGATTTGGAGGGATGAATCCAGGCAACCCATTTGGGTAAGAAAAGATAACACCAGTTGGCGCATCTTGAATCCAAACTTCAGTTGAATCGCATCTTCCCATCACCATGTCTAACCACCCATCTCCGTTGATGTCAAAGACTGCAACATCGTGAACGCCTTGAAGTTCGCTGTCGCTAATGCCGACATATTGTTCGTCAAGGGTAATGTTTGGTGTGTCGCCAAGATTTCTGTAAATAAGTGAAGTGCGAGTGCAACCTGAAATGTCAACATCCACATCCGTCACAATTACATCTTGGTGCCCGTCGTTGTTTAAGTCCCGAATGAGTGCGTTGCCTCCAAAGCCGTTACTATTTTCTAGAGTAATGGCGTCGAAATTTGCAAATCCATCCCCACCGTTTCCGGTGTTGATGTAGTACGTATCTGAACCATCGTCTACAACGACAAGATCTTGCCTACCGTCACCGTTGAGATCTCCAACAGTAACAAAGTAAGGAGCTTGCTGGTCAATAATGTCATATCCGTTGAAGTACCCTTCGTTCAAGGGGTCGTTGTATGTAATAGCGACATGTTGCGGGGCGTTAAGTGAAGTTTGTTTCACAATATCTAGTACGCCATCACCATTCATGTCTGCAATTGAACTTGCTGCGCCGAATGCAGACTCTAGCATTTCACTGTTCAGTCGTTGTGTACTTTCATCTGTGAAAAATGCATTGCCGTCATTTATGAGTAGTCGGTTGTTGAAGTCAAAAATTTGTGTTGAACCACTGTCATAATCACCAAAGTATAAATCTGGGTATCCATCACCAGTGAGGTCGTCAATTGCAAGGCTGCAAAAACGAGGGCCAGCGGTATCGTGCATTTGTGGAATGCGGGCATTTTCAAAACGGAACCCTTGCCAGATACCGTCTACTTCACCGAGGTTCATATACACTCGTGGATGAGATAAAGCCTTCGTGGAATTATCAGTCAATGTAGTGACCGTCACCATGTCAAGCCAACCATCTAGATCGAGGTCATGTAACACAACGTCACGATCGTTCGTTGGTGTGAGAAAACCGTTGTCGCCCGAGACATCAGTTGCTATTGCGTATTCTGCAGTTCGATCCACAAGTGAACCGCCCTCATTCATAAACAGAATGTTGATGTTTCTGCCTTCAGAAGTAAATGGTTGTTTACGCACACATACAAGATCAATGTCGCCGTCTAGATCAATATCGCCCCAAGCGTAATCTTTTTCTTCGCTGTCACTGATCCCAACACTTGGGTCGCAGACAAGTCGATCTGATTGATTTGTAAAGTTTGCAAATCCACCAGCAAGTGCGAGTTCAGTAATAAGTATGGTTGTTGTAATGATCACGGGCATGGTCCCCAATTTCCTACGATGTATAAGAGGTCGTTCACGTTTACTACGCCATCATTGTCGATGTCTGCAGCACAATTTTCACAAGGTCCCCAAGCGTCGATCATCGCAAGTATTTCACTTACGTCCAAAGTGTTGTCACCATTTAGATCGCCCAAACAAGTTTGGCATTCGTCAAGAATTCCGTTGTTGTCATCGTCGGCTTCACCGAGAAGAATGTCAAGGAGATCGTTTGTTCCGTTTTCATTGCAGTCTGCAAGTTCATCGTCATACGCAAGTAAGAATACATCGAAATCATCAAGATCTACATCGCCGTCTTGGTCGACATCATGGATCGCACATGGGTCGTTAGGAGTTACTGCGCTTCCGAAACAGTTTCTAAAACCAATGGTGTCGGAATATCCATGGAAATCGTTGCGTTCAACATCACCATCGGAGTCACTGTCAAATTCAACTTGTCCGAGTGAATGTAAGAATGCGATCAATGAATTTTGATCATCGCCACTGAGGGAGGCAAATGCATCTACTGATGGCGCGCCTTGCGACCCGAATACACCATGTTCAGCAATGGCGTCACGGATTCGTGAGTCAAACGTACCTGCACTAAACCGAGCATCATGCCAGAGTGGGTCGCGGTATGCAACGCCCCAAAGTGGTGGCGTTTTTAGTTGTTGTCCGTTTGCATCACCTTGCACGATGCCGTCGCCAGCGATGCCCATGTCGTGCAAAAGGAAGTCACCGTATGGGCGAATTGTAATGTTGCGGAGTGGTTCTTCAGTTTCAGGATTGCTTCCTGTGGTGAATTGAGATGAGTGGCAGATATTGCAGCCAATACTATTAAAAACTGTTTCTCCATGCATTCCAGATTTTGGAGTTTGCGGTGGCGGGGCGAGGAATCGCTGGAAATCTGTAACGCGATCAATAAAATCGAACCCCTCCGCATCCGGTCCATCTTCAGGGTCTGCAACAGTGTCGCAGTTGGCGAGTAGTTCTTCGTCGCCATTTGGTGCGTTGTCAAAAGGAAGGAAGCGGTTACTCAAACCCATTTCATTTTGCGCGGCGTCAGAAGAGAATGTAAGTACAGATGCGACTTGCGCTTTCCATCCGAACCGACCAACGTGTAGTTCTCCGGTTGGATGTTCAAAGTTTGACACCATGTGCGCGCTGCCGCGTTGTGCTTCTGGTTGGGCATCGCGGTTTGCTAGAAGGTCAGCGTCGCTAATTGCTTCAACGAGTCCAAACGCAAGAGCGCTGTTTGTAACGCGAAGAGAAACTACGTTTGCTTCGGGCGGTACGAATTCTGCACAATCGTCGCTGATCGCTTCGGCTTGGCGGAGTGATCCTCCTAGATCTGCTAATGGGTCGAAGCCACCTTTTTTTCCGATGAAACCAAAACGGGTCACTGTTTGTGAACCAGCACCCCCAACAGGATTGTTGTGACAACTGCCACAACTTGTTTGATTAAAAATTGGTCCAAGTCCACCTTCTACAGTGAGATCAGTATTGAAGGAAATTTTTCCAATCTCAAACCGAGAAAGCTCAGATGCGGTAAGCGTTCTGAGTGGTTCTCCGGCGCGTGGTTGAACATCTACTGCATAAGATGCAGTAACAAACATTCCAACCATAATAAGACATGCAGGTTTTGTTTTGATGTGTTTCACAGATTACTCTCCTTACTCTAGAAGTAGATACGATAGATTACTCTTATTAGTTGCATACAATGTACTGTTTCAAGCATCCATTTCGAAGAACAAAGTGCCTTTTTTGGGTAATTATCCTCATTTTTATTGGGTGCGAAGAACCTGTTTCACCAACAGTGAAACTTGATTCTGCGTTGATAACGCATTTCACATTGATCCAAGAGGGTAAAACAGGTTCAGCACGAGTTCGAATCCGTCAACGAATTGAAGAAAAAGGTGAATCTGCTCAACCGTTATTTTTGATGGGGTTGAGTTATCACAAAGAGAAGAAATATACAAAAGCGGCTGATTGGTTTGAGCGAGCTGCGAAGTTTGATCTGCCAGAGGATCAATATCCACCAACATGGCATTTTTTAGGCTGGTCGTATTACTACCTCGGTGAGATAGAAAAATCTACGCGTGCTTTTGAAACATTTCTATCGATTCAGCCGAATGAAGGCGATTCTTTTTTTGCTTTGGGACTCCTTGCTATGGATTCTGGCGACCGCATTGCGGCAAAAGAGTATTACAAAAAATCGATTGCGTTCCAGCAAGACAATCCAAAAGGGCAAGCCAAAGCAATGGCTCGACTAGGTGATGTGTTAGTTGTAGATAATCCAAATGCTGCGAGAGAAATGTATTTACAATCCCTTTCACTCGATCCAGATTTATACGAAGCGTGGTATCGATTGGCAAAAACATACAAGCAGAATGACGCAGAACTGTTTCAAAAATATTTGCAGAAATCGAAAGAAGCAAAACTTCGTGTAACTCAAAAAAAACATAATACGAGTTTTCCTGAATGAAGTATTTAGTGTTTATTTTATGTCTTGTTGGATGTAGCGATGTTGCGCAGGATCAAAATGCCTCACCGTTTTTGTTTACTGAAGTTGAAACGGTGATTGCGCCTACTGTATGTGGCGCTGCAGACCCAACGCAAATTATTGAAGTAAATGGCACTGGTCTTGGCTTGTTTGATTACGACAACGATGGCGATTTGGATTTGTTTGTCGTCAATGCCTCAGATCAACCGTGTCGTTTGTATGAAAATATAAGTAGTGGCTCTATTGCATTTCAAGATGTTACAAAGGAAAAAGGTATTGATATTAAGCGGTGGGCAAATGGTGTAGCGGTTGGAGATGTCAATGGTGATGGTTTCGAAGATTTGTATGTAACATGTTTTGGTGAAAATGTATTGTTGCTGAATAATGAAGGCGATTCATTTACAGATGTCACCAAGCAAGCAGGTGTTGGAGATGATCGCTGGGGAACAAGTGCAGCGTTCGGCGATTTGGACAATGATGGCGACCTCGATTTGTATGTTTGCAATTATTTGCAGTTTGATACACAAAATCCGCCGCCAAGAGCGAAATACAAAGGCGTGTCGGTGCTTGGTGGACCGCATGGATTAACTCCTGAAAAAGATATTGTTTATGAAAATATAGGAGGTGGAGTTTTTAGAGATGTTACCGAATCGTGGCAACTCGATGCAACTGCAGCATTTTCGCTCAACGTTGTGATTCTTGATGTGAATGATGATGGATGGCAAGATGTGTACGTTGGAAATGATTCGATGGCAAACAATTTGTTTTTGAATCAACAGAAAAAAGAAACTACGTTTAGAGATATTGCAACTCGATCAGGTGCAGCGGCGAACGGTGATGGGTCAATGCAAGCGACTATGGGAATTGCAGTAGCGGATATTGATAACAATGGAATGCCTGATTTTTTTACGACAAATTTTTCAAGTGATACGAACACGTTGCAATTGAATGACGGTACGTATTTTGAAGACCGTACAAAACTTTTTGGTTTGGGTTTGCTGAGCCGAACATTGCTTGGTTGGTCATGTGGGTTTCATGATTTTGATTTGGATGGCGATGAAGACTTGCTTGTAGTCAATGGACATGTGTACCCAGAAGCGACGTTAGCATCAATGGACAGTGAACGTGCGCAGCCGCTCTTGTGGATGTCTAGAGTTGGAGATAGGTTCAGGAAAGTGAGCACGACATTAGGCGAAAAAAACTATCGAGACCGCGCAGCTGTTTTTGGCGATCTTGATGGCGATGGAGATACGGATGTTATTGTTGCACAGCGGAGTGGTCCTGTTCGTGTGTTGCGAAATGATGTGGTTGGTCGAAGACCATTGGTCATTCATTTGGAAGGGCAAGCGATGGGTGCTAGATTAAAAATTACCCTTGATGATGGATCTGTTGTTTCGAGATGGAACCACAGCGGAGGGGGTTTTCAATCTTCCGCGTTTACGGATCCTACCTTTACGTTCCCACTAGGCCGATATCCCAAAAAATTAGAAATTACATGGGGCGATGGCGATCGACAAGTTGTTGGAAATCTCCCCCGCAAGGGCGATTTCACACTCCTCCAGAAAAATTGACTCCGAGTCAATTAATTTTTCCTGAGATTAATTGACTCGGAGAGAATTAATTTTTGACGCGATAAATTGACTCGGAGTGAATTAAATCAAGTTGCGATTAATTCACTCGGAGTCAATTTATCTTCTTTAATACCAAGTGTTTGCAACGGCGAATTTGATTTTTTTATATGACTCGGAGTAATTTAATTCACTCGGAGTCAATTAATTCACTCGGAGTCAATTAATTCACTCGGAGTCAATTTATTTTAGTACGTTGGCTTTGGTGTATGTTTTTCCGAGGATTGCTTTGTCATCAGCGCCCATCCAGTCAGAGAGGACCGTTGCGTAGACTTGCCTGAAGTCAGTGTTGTATATCAAATCGCCTTCGTCAAGTTTTGTAACTGATGGGTGCATCCCAAGCAAACCTGGTTTCACCATGTCGCCAATCAAGAACATCGGTGCAGCAGTGCCATGATCCGTTCCAGCAGAACCGTTTTGTGCAACTCGCCTTCCAAACTCGCTAAACATCATCGTCAATACTTTTCCACCATTGCCCTGCGCAGAAACATCTTTTTGGAATGCGTTTAGCGAATCACCAACTTGCCGCATGAGATTCGCGTGAGAATTTAACTGATTCGCATGGGTGTCAAATCCACCTAGACTGGCGTAGTACACACGAGTTGGTAGATCTGCACGAATCATTGATGCGATCATCTGCAATTGTTGGGATAGTTGCCCATCTGGGTATTTCACGAGCGGTTGCTTTTGCACTGCTTTTCGAATCCGATCTGAAGAAACTTGTGCATCTAACGAAGTGCGAACAAGAAAATCTAATTGACTATCTTTGGAGACACCTTGCATCGTTTCGAGGCGGTTGATGTCATCATAAGTCGCAGCAAGCGAATCGTCACTACTCTTTCCAGCCCACCTGAAAAGTTCTTCTGTTTCAAAATTCACTGCTTTCTGTGTTTTTCCATGCAGTGCAAGTGGTGCTTTAGAGCCGATTGCAATTGATCCTTTTGGATTTGGTTTTCCGGCACATGTGTTGTCGAAGTATTTTCCTAACCAGCCATAACCTTGTGCTGAATGGTTACCAGTTTGCCAAATGTCAGTTGAAGTAAAGTGAGAGCGGTTTGGGTTCGGATACCCAACACCTTGCACGATTGCTGCTTGGCCACCATCAATAAGTTCTCGAAGACCTGTTAAGTTTGGATGGAGACCTATTCCATCTGCACCTGGAATAGACAAGGCGCTACCAGCATTACTTCGAGAATTTCCGGGAGCTCCGATTGCTAACTGTGAGCGATTGTTGTAATAATCTCTTGAGCCGTACGGCACAACAGTGTTGAGCCCGTCATTCCCGCCAGCAAGTTGGATAACAACCAACACTCGGTCATCAGGAACACCCGCTTGGGATGTAACTAGCGAACCCACTGGAAGCATGATTCCATGCGCAGAATTTTGTAAAAAAGATGGAACAGTTGTGGCCATGGATAAGAAGACCATGCCTTGCTGCATAAATAAGCGTCTGGAGTAGGCGTTTTCATTTCCGGTACTCATGTTTTCGTCTTCATGGTGATGGTGATGTGTCATGCGTATTTCCTCAACTGAGTTGATATTCCGGCATTGCCGTGATCAACGTAAGTAAACCGGTCACTGTTCTATTGTCTATTACATTGCGTTGTGTTTTTAAATAATCAAGCAGTGCATCTTCCCGCTCTTGTTGAACGCTAGGGTTGCAAAGTACGTTAGTAAGCAAGTACCGGACTGCTTGTTTTGGAGATTTTGTTCTACCACCGAGCAAGGAAATGGCATCGTATTTGCTTCCGTCAGCATCCCACGCGTACCCATCGGGACGTTGACCCGTGATTAAAAAGAGAAGGGTGTTCTGTCGCATAAACATTGTAGATGTGCTAATCCATGATCGACCGCCGTCCCAACCTTTCACAGATGGAGGCGCAAAAAGTTTTTGCCCCATCAAATTAGAAGCAAGTGATAGTGTTCGGAGTAATTTTTTGCGGTCGGGCGGGTTGATCGTCCTCATCGCTTGTACGATGAGTTGAATCGGGCTCTTGATGATCGAACGAATGTTTTCTTCGTCATAAAAATGTTCAGATAGAAGCATTGCTTTTATCACACTCTTTATGTTCCAGTTCGAACGTTTGAATACGCTTGCTAGTTGTCCAACAAATTTTGTTGCATCTGGTGTTGGTCCATGGGGAAGATCATTGATAAAGAAACGGTAGAGTTTCCAAATAATAAACGTAGAAGCACTTGGTTTTGTAAAAATTAGATTAACAAAATCATCACCATCAAATTGCCCGCGGCGACCAAAAATTGTTTTAACACCATCGTCGTGCTGCCTAGATTGAAACGCAAAGGCGTCGTCTTTAAATGTATATCCAGTCAGCGTTCGTGCACCTTCTTTGATGTCATCCTCAGTGTATCCCTCGCCTTCGCCCAAGGTAAAAAGTTCCATGAGTTCGCGAGCAAGATTTTCATTGGGCGATTCTTTTCGGTTTTGATGATTATTTAAGTATTGAATCATCGCTGGATCATGCACAATGCCTCGCACTAAATCTTCTTTGAAGTTCCCCATTGCATGCGTTCGGAAGAACGCATTTTGCTGATACATGTGAAAACTGTTTTCAATTGTTCGATACCCCGTTGTAAAATGTCCGTGCCAAAAGAGAGTGAGTTTTTCTTCGAGTGGTCTTGGCGTTTCGATTAACCGTTTGATCCACCACTCTTCCATTTCAGCAATTTGTTTTCTGTCTGCACGTTGCCGACGTTGTCGCTCTTGCCGAAATGTTTCAAGCGCTGCTTCATCACCACCTTGTCGTGCCTTTTTTACAATTTGCCTTTCGCTGTTTGTAAGCGGCCGCATAATGTCGTTATCGAAATCTTCTGATTGGACAGGGGAGGGGTCGGTTATTCTTTTGTATTCAATGATGTACTCAACAGATTTGTCGAGACCCATTTTTGCAAGAATTGCAATTTGCCGTTCTGTTCCCCCAAACCCCGCACGATTGAGAAGGTGTTGCGCCTTTGATTCGTCAAACTTCTTTGGATCAAATTTTTTCAGCGTGCTGCCGGCCATAAAAAGACTCCATATGGGTAGTTGAGGATTTTTGTACTCAGTTCAACGGTATTGCTGCAGGTACTATTGCATAATTTCGTTGATACGACGCCGGCGTAGTTTTCGTTTGAGTAAAATTGCATTTCCAATAACAGTAATGTCGCTGAAGCCCATTGCAGCGGCCGCAATCAGGGGACCGTGGGGTCCGAGAACTCCAAATGCTGCAAGTGGTATAGCTGCAACGTTATACATAAAGGCAAAAACAAGATTTTGTTTTATTGTTTTGAGCGTATCTCTGGCTATTGAAACTGCTTCAGCGGTTGCTTCAATAGAGTCGGATGGAATGATAATTGAAGCGGATTCCATTGCGACATTTGTACCCGAAGCGATCGCAACACCAACATCGGAAGCAGCAAGGGCAGCAGCATCATTGATACCATCGCCCACCATCATCGAAGGTCGTGGAAGGCTTGCAACAATTTCAGTTTTCTCACTTGGCGACGCTTCAGCGTGGACATGTTCTTGGTTGATACCAACTTCTTTTGCAACGGCGATTGCGTTTTCAGTTCGATCTCCAGAGAGCATGTGAACTGCAACACCTAGTGTATGTAACCTTGCAATTGTATCTTTGGCATCTTGGCGGATTTCATCGGTAACAGAAATACGACCAACAACTGTGCCATTTACTTCAACGCGGCAAGTTGCAGCATCGTCCCTGAGAACAGCAACCTTTCTTCCGTCAACCTCTCCAGAGACTCCGCTGCCGGGTGTTGCGAAGAAGTTTGTGACTGTTGGAACTTCTATGTTTCGTTTGTTTGCTTCATTGACAATAGCAGTCGCAATCGGGTGTTCGCTCGGCGTTTCGACTGAAGCTGCAAGCCGGATAAGTTCAAGTTCACTGTAATCATTTTCGGGAGCAACTTGTTCAACAATTGGTTTGCCAAGTGTGAGTGTACCGGTTTTATCAAAAATACAAGTGACGGTTTTGCCAGCGAGTTCAAGTGATCCAGCATCTTTTACTAAGATGCCACGCAAACTTGATTCTCCCGCTGCGACCATAACCGCCATTGGTGTTGCGAGACCAAGCGCACACGGACATGAAATGACTAAAATAGTGACTGCAGAAACAATTCCTGTTTCAGTATCACCGGCAATTATCCAGCATGTGACGGTTAAGGCGGCGATTGCAAGGACGATGGGTACGAAAATGCCAGCAACCTTGTCAGCAAGTCGTTGCATTCCCGCTTTACTTGATTGAGCGTTCGTGACAAGTTGTGCAATTCGAGACACAGTTGTATGGCGCCCATCAACATTTGTTTCAAGAATGAGTTGTCCTGATGTGTTCATCGATCCAGCGATGAGAATGTCGCCGATTGTTTTTGCAATTGGAAGCGGCTCGCCGGTGACGATTGATTCATCGACTTCGCTTACACCTTCGACAACACTGCCATCAACAGGAATCCGACTTCCCGGACGTACGAGTAATCGCATACCCTCTTCCACTTCTCCAGTTGGGAGATCGGTTGTCGAACCGTCTTCGTGCACTAACTCAGCAACATCTGGCTGCATCCGCAACAACTCGCGAATGGCTGAACCGGCTTTCGCTGACGAAGTTGCTTCAAGCCAGTGCCCAATACTAATGATGGCGAGTAAGGCGGCCGCTTCCATGAAGTACATTGGATGACCAGTTTCATACCCGTAGTTCTTTGCGATGAAAACAAACAGCGAAAAGAAATACGCAGACGACGCGCCGATGGAAATGAGCGTATCCATGTTTGTTTGAAATCTTTTAGCAGCTGCAAACGCAGAAGTAAAAAAACCACTGCCAACAAGAATCATCGAAACGGTTGATGCTGCAAACATAACCCACGGAATCCATGGACCTTCTATGCCAAGCGCTCCCGCGCTCCAATGCAATGCTTCAAAAGGCGCCCAAATAGCGACTCCAAGAATCGCGCGGCGTTTCCAAGCAGACGCGTTCTTCTTTTGACGTTGCTCAATTTCTGTCGCCATTTTGGCAGGATCAATACCCGCATCTTCGACAGTGGTTGGATAGCCCGCGGCAGTTGCGACTTGAGCGAGTGCTTCACCATCAAGATGTGTTCCTGTGACGGTTCCTCTACCAGTTGCAAATGCTACTGTCACTGATTCAACTCCATCGACAGACGAAAGGGCTTTTTCCACGCTAGAACTGCACGCGGCACAATTCATTTCAGTAATTTTGAGGTCAATTTGATCCACACAGGCATCATATCTAGAAAATTTGCACTGCACCTGACCCAAGGGGTCAAGTCCAAAATATGAGCTGCATTTGGAAAAATCGAAAAGCAGGGTATAATCTACGAATGCGAAATGACCGTACAAATCGACTCGCGATGCTCTTGGTAGTTTTTTGCTGCCTTGGCGCAACAGCGATGGCGATGCCTGCTTCCTCGCAGACCGTTCTGAGTGTCGTGGTTGGCGGTACAACTTCGCACATTGCCTATGAGTTGGAGCCATTTGACTTTCAAACACAGAATAGGAATACGGTTCCTTCTTTTGTAACGCATAAAAACCCAATTCTTTCGGGGCTCAATATGGAACTACAAAATCTTCCGCCCCCATCGGTCCGATAGATTTTGTTCTGTGGCGATCAATCAATGAGATCGCAAGTTTCCATTTATAACATTCAATTTAGATAAAAAGTGAGGTCACGCATGGGCGTTCCCGTAGTAGGCACAATCGGTCGTAAACTCTTTGGCAGCCGTAATGACAGGCTTGTCAAACGATACATGAAATTAGTGGATCAAGTTTCAGCGCTTGAATCCGAAACAGTAGTGCTTACAGACCAAGAATTACGCGCAAAAACAGATGCATTTCGTGATCGAATCGCAAACGGAAAAGAAACTGAAACAGATTTGATTCCAGAAGCATTTGCTGTTGCAAGAGAATCAATGGACAGAGCAGTTGGTATTCGAAATATTTTTGATCCAATCCACGAGTTCGATCCATCGCTTCTTGATGATGGAGCAAGAAAACTCTATGAAGAAACCAAAGCGAAAATGGATGCAACGGAATCGCATCCACCCACTGGGGAGTTTTTAGGTTCTAGTGAGCCAGTCCCATCATGGAAATTTGTCGATATTCCACACGAACTTTATGCAGCAGTGCGAAAAGTGTATCCAAAATCGAAACCTCCGTTTCGCGCTCGTCCATTTGATGTGCAGTTGATTGGGGCCGTAGTTCTTTATGAAGGTCGTATTGCAGAAATGAAAACAGGCGAAGGCAAAACGATTGTTGCGCCACTCGCTTGCTACCTCGCAGCGCTTGTCGGGAAACAAGTGCACGTTGTCACGGTGAATGATTATCTTGTGCAACGTGACCGTGACTGGACGTTTCCATTTTTCCGCATGTTGGGGTTAACAGTTGGTGCGATTCACCCGCATCACATGCAGCCTCCGCAACTGAAACAAGTTGCATACCAATGCGATGTTCTCTATGGCACAACTGCGGAGTTTGGATTTGACTATCTTCGGGATAACATGAAGATGTCGACTGCTGAGCAAGTGCAAAAACATCGGCAAATAGCAATTGTTGACGAAGTTGACTCAACTTTGATCGATGAAGCGAGAACTCCGTTGATTATTTCTGGGCAAGCACACAACGAACAGCCAAGGTACGACCTTGCAGATCGTTTGGCAAGACATTTAATGACAAAGCAAAAGCCGTGGGATGATGCAGAACAAGCAGTGCAAACGTGTCTTGTCACGATTAGTGGACTTGAGGGCGACATTCGAAATGCAATGGACAAGTCTACGATTCCAGCGATGAAGCAAAAAATGGATGCAGCAAAAGGCATGCTCCCCGAACTTGAATCGAATCGGGATGCATACACACAGTTTTACGAATTAGAACTTGATAAAAAACGAGCAACACTCACGCACGAAGGCATCGCTGAAGCACAAAACGAAGCTGGAATCGGTTCTTTCTACGTAGGGCAAAATATGGACGTGCCGCACCTTTTGGAACAATCCATTCGTGCGCATGCAGTGTATAAACGCGACGGTGATTACATTGTTGCGCCAGATGACAAAGGCGAGCAAACGATTGTCATTATTGATCAAAACACCGGTCGTAAAATGGTTGGTCGACAGTGGTCAGATGGATTGCACCAAGCGATTGAATCGAAGGAAGGCGTTCCGATCAAGCAAGAGACGCAAACCATGGCTACGATTACAATTCAAAACTTCTTTAAGTTGTACGACAAACTCGCTGGCATGACGGGAACAGCGGACACTGAAGCAACTGAGTTTTATGAAATTTACTCACTTGATGTTATTGTGATCCCAACGAACGTTCCGATCACACGAATAGATCACAACGACTTGGTATTTACATCAGAAAAAGACAAGGTAAACGCAGCAGTGAATGAAATTCACGCTATGCATGACGTTGGCAGACCGACCTTGGTTGGCACGACAAGTGTTGAAAAATCAAAAGAGTTGAGTGATATTTTGACAAGGCGTTTTAAAGTTCCACATGAAGTACTCAACGCTGAACAGCATGAACGTGAATCTGAAATTATTAAATTTGCAGGCAACCTTGGTGCTGTAACGGTTGCAACCAATATGGCTGGTCGGGGTACGGACATTAAATTAAGTCCTCTGTCACCAGAAGATTTGATCGAACATTGGAAACGCCGCGATCTTTGTCCACGAGATGTTTCTGCTGATATTGGAGAAGAAGAAGTCGTAAAGAAAATTTGGCGACATGTCGCACCCAAAGAACTTGGTTTGAAAAAAACAGATGTAGAAGCAATGGACGATGCAGATGTTTACAAACGATTACTATCGCATTGGTGGAGCACTTATTGCTGGTGGGTTGATGGCGATAAAGCATCATCTACAAGTGAAAAGAAGATGATCGAGGATCTTGATCGAAGCGGCGCGTGCATGTTGCACAGTCTTCGGTTCTACAAAAATATTGAAGACATGGGCGGCTTACATGTTGTTGCAACTGAACGGCATGAAGCTCGGCGTATTGATAATCAGCTTCGTGGCCGTTCTGGACGTCAAGGTGACAACGGCTCAACACGATTTTTCTTAAGTCTTGAAGATGATCTGATGAAAATGTTTGCAGGTCCTCGCACGCTTCAACTCTTGAGCAAAATGGGAATGAAGGAAGGTGTTGCGATTGAGCACAACATGCTCACAAAAGCAATTACAAAGGCCCAACGCAAAGTTGAAGAACGAAATTTCCTTGTTCGTAAAAATATTCTCGAATATGACGAGGTGATGGACCATCAACGCCATGTCTTTTATGATTTACGTCAACGTGTGTTGGAAGGAATTGAAATACGAGAGTTGATTTTTGAATATATCGAACAAGCAGTTGAAGATTCAGTGTTTAATTATCTAGACATCTCTTATTCAGCGAACTGTATTGAGGAATGGTTGAGAGAAAATCTCTCTGTAACGATCGATGCCGAACGGATGATTGGCAAGGATCGT
Organism: Planctomycetota bacterium; assembly: GCA_014381305.1. Classification (GTDB taxonomy): domain Bacteria; phylum Planctomycetota; class Phycisphaerae; order Phycisphaerales; family SM1A02. The sequence continues at coordinate 19,763 of JACNLW010000091.1, read as the reverse complement.
GAGGATTTACATAAATTAATAATCCGCGATGCCCTTGGCGAATCAGCGGAAATCATACGCGTGACGATTGGTGAATATTTGCCTGACACCATTGATCTTGGTGAAGGCAAAATTGCTGAACGAGATGAAACAACGTGGGATTACAAAGGCGCCGTTGACTGGGCGTCGGTTGCATGGGACAGTGATCTCTCGATTGCTGAAGCAACAGAACTTAGCCGTGAAGAAATAGTTGAGAGAATTGAAGAATCTGCAGCTGCAAAGATTCATGCCACCGATTTATCTCCGTTGGACATCTACCTTGTTGAACAACATGCCCAACAAGAATTGGCAACGTGGGTAAAAGCAAAGTTTGAAATCCCGTTTGAAGCGGCTGATCTTGTTGACATCGAGCCAGAGGAAGCGGTTGAACTTATCATGGATCGTGCCCTAGATGCATACCGTACGCGAGAACAAATATACCCTGTCGATTTTATGATTGACATGACATCTATGCGGTTGCAGCAAGATCCAGCCAAAGCAATCGAAGCGTTTTGTCAATGGGTGAAGTTGAAGTATGAACTAGATTGGACACCACAAACCTTACCGTCGAATAGTCCAGAGGAGTTAAAAAAGTTTTTGCTTGAAGAAGCACTACGCTGGGATGATGAGCGGATAGAGCGGCGTGCTCAGCGACTTGTTGATGAAAGTGACGGCGACATCGATGGTTGGCTTCGTACAAATTGGAATTTCGCATTGACCGATGATGAAAAAGAACAGGTTGAAGAAGAGCCATTAATGATTGCAACGAGGAAAATCAAACAAATGCAGCGTGCGGAGCTTGCACAACTTGAACGCAATGTTCTTCTGCAAATTTTTGACGCGGCATGGAAAGATCATTTACATCAAATGGACCAAGTACGTGAATCAATTGGGTTCAGATCGTTTAGTCAACTTGACCCACGGATTGAATTCAAGCGTGAAGGTGCTCGTAACTTTGACGAGATGTTTGGAAACATACAAGACCGTGTAACTGATTTGGTGTTTAAGGCAAAAATGCAAGTGCGAATGCCTCAACAACCGCAACAGAAACAGGAACCACCCAAAGAAAGTGCAAAAGCTCCGCAACAACCGCAACAAAGACCGAAACTTAAAGCTTCGGAGCAATCTGTCCGTGCAGCATCAGCTGCTGCATCAAAAGATGACCCTGCTTCTGGCGGTGCAATGACCGTTGGTCGCAACGAACCATGTCCTTGTGGAAGTGGCAAGAAGTATAAAAAATGCTGTGGCGGACGTTAAATTGACCAACTCTTAAGTTGACCAACTCTCAAGTTGACCGTGAGTTACATTGATCGGCAAAAGCCCATGTCGCGAAAACAACGACGGGCAAGACAGAAAGCCAGGCGCTGCCTCCGATGTAGCCCGCTTCAAGGAGCGGGAGTGAAACAATGGCGACGAGCGTAAAGAGTGCGATGCGTAGCGGCGTCAACCGTTTTTTTGTCCAGACAAATGCGGCGACGAGCCCTGGGAAGACGAGCCCATAAAAAACAAAGAACCGTAAGTAGTCATCTGCCATGGCTTGAATATTCTCATGCTCGCGGTGTGCAACAGCAATTGCAATTGCACACGCAAGAACAGTCCCGAGGGCAAAGTACACTCTACGAGTTTTTACTTCGCATAACCAGCCTTCCCGAAGGTGCACGCCAACAGTGAATACTGCTTGCGAAATAATGTGAACTAGAATGACTACTGCAAGTCCCGCAACCAATGCATCGCGGTACAAACAAGTGAGTCCAATCATCAATGCAAAAGTTAATCCAAAAACACCAAACGAATGTTTGGATGGTGAAGATTGCAACGCTCGGTGAAATGTTGGGTCAAGATATGGGCAGAGAAAAAAACCAAATGATGTAATTGGTAGCAACCAAACAACCTCTTGCCAAGGGTGTGTCTGCGTTGCTTCGAGATCAAGCGCGCCGGGCCAAAACGAGAAGCCAATGCCTACAGAGAGAAGCCACAGAGCAGTTGCGAGTATTGGCCAGAGTCGATTTGGCAACACACTTATGACAGCGCTTGTAAGTACTACCAGTGCAGGAAGCGCAACCATCCACCACGATGGAATGTCAGGAATGAAATACCGTGCAACTATTGCAAGAAAAAAAGCGTGAAATGCAATCGTGATGACAGCGAAACTAGAAAGCGCCCCACGATATTTTTCAACAATTGCTTTTGATCTTTCTGGTGTTCGCAGTACATAACCAAACGCAGTGCATCCAATGATGTTTGGAACTGCGAACATATAAAAACCAGCCCAGCCATATCGATCGATCAAAACAATAGGAAGGAACATGCCGATACACCACGTCCAACTGCACGCAAGGTACAGACCCCAGCCGATTGTTTTAAGTGCGTTCACTTTGTTGCTTCTTGTTTTTTACGACGGAATCGTTGGCGGACCATTGATTTGGGCGTGCAATGGAATGTGATGATGCACCGTCCAACGCGAATTTCTTTATCTCGCTTTTGCAATGTTTGCGTCACGTTCATCGTAAACTCGATATTAAATTCCTTGCCATTTTTCATCTGATCAATTAAATGATTTCGCACTTCTTCGGCATCTTTCACGTTGTAAATCGCAGGTCCATAACAAGGGCGAAGAAATCTGTATGACATGTTCTTACACACTACTGCGTAATCACTTCCGCAATGCTTAAACAGAAACATGCCTGCAGCAACTTCGCTATTTCCGAGCAGTGCTGCACCTGCCATGGCGTTGTAAAAGTTACGGTTTGATCGTTTAAAAGGAAGAACGGCAGTAAAACGGTCGTGGGTGATTCTCCGCATTGAGATTCCACTTCGAAACGCAAATGGAAGCCAAATTAAAGAACAGACTCGGTGCCAAAAGTTATTTTTTGTGCTCAGACGAGTCAGGAACGCCTCTGTTTTTTCCCAGAATGTGAGGTTCTCGGGTGGCGTTTGAATGACCTCGATTGAGACTTCAGAACTCTCAAAATCATTGCTTCCCTCTCTCTTATTAGTTTCAGGAGGAGCAGAGTCACATTTTGGTTGTAGAGATGGCGTGGTCATGATTTCTACCTAGATAATCCTGAGTATTGTAGGCTATACCTCATGCAAAGTCATCAAATTAGTATTTGTAGTTGGAGCCTTCGTCCTAGAAATCCTGAAATGTTGGTTTCTGACCTGCAAAAATGTGCAATTACCAGGGTGCAGTTGGCGCTTGTACCGCTTGCTGAAGATGAAAGTTGGTCACATTGCAAGCAAATGCTGCTTGATGCAGGGATCACGATTGTAAGTGGTATGTTTGAACCTGCTGGTGAAGATTACACATCGCTTGAAACGATCGCTAAAACGGGCGGTGTTCGACAAGATGCAACTTGGTTTGAGACGTTGGGACGTGTGAAAGCAAGCGCTGGCATCGCAAGTGATCTTGGTTTGTCACTTGTTACGTTTCACGCGGGGTTTCTTCCGCACGCTGTTTCGGAAGAGCGAACAAAAATGTTAGATCGGCTTGTTCAGATTGCAGATATTTTTGCGAGTAATAAAATTGCAATTGCGTTTGAAACGGGACAAGAGAGCGCAGAGGTTCTGTTGGGAGTTCTTGAAGAAATGTCACATCCAAACATTGGTGTGAATTTTGATCCAGCGAATATGATTTTATATGGGCAAGGTGATCCAGTTACTGCAATCAATCAGTTAACACCATGGGTTCGGCAAGTACATATTAAAGATGCGATTGCAACAGAAGTTGAAGGCACTTGGGGGACAGAAGTTGTAGTTGGAAATGGGGATGTAGTTTGGGATGCGTTTATTCCTGTTATTCCAAGTGGCGTGAACCTTGTCATTGAACGCGAAGCGGGTGAAAACAGAGTAAAAGACATACAACGTGCAATTACTTTCTTAAAGGGGAAAGGATGTTAAAACGCCTGTTTTTATTGGTTCTGATTCTTAGCGGGTGCTCCTCGAAGCAAGTGGTGTATTCTGGTGGTGCAGTTGCGGCCGACCATCGACTTGCATCGGAAGCAGGTGTGCGGATTTTAAAAGAAGGTGGGAATGCAGTTGATGCTGCGGTTGCAACGAGTTTTACGTTGAGTATTGTTAGGCCGTTTTCATGTGGGATTGGTGGAGGTGGTTTTATGATTATTGATCCACATGATGGTGATCCTGTTGCGCTGAATTATCGAGAGACAGCCCCCGGATTAATGGACACCATGTACTACAAAAATCACAACAGCCGTGTTGGCCCCGAAGCTGTTGGTGTGCCCGGCACAGTTGCTGGGTTGTTGGCTGCACATGAAAAGTTTGGGCGGTTGCCCATTGCACAAGTGCTCGCGCCAGCAATTGAGATTGCACACAATGGTTTTGCACTCGACACCGCGTACCGAGCGAGTGTAAAGAGCGCTAGAAATGCACTTGGAAAAAGTTCAGTGGAATTGCAAGATCAATCTCTGGCGATGAGTCGTTTTGGGGTAGACGAGAAACTTCTACTGCGTGGGCAAGCACTCGTTCTTGAAGGAATTGCAAAATACGGACGGGTAGCTTTTTATGAAGGGGATGTAGCGAGGGCGATCGTTGCAAGTACAGGTGAGCATATTTCGCTTCGTGATCTTGCAACATATACACCGCGATGGGAAACGCCGCTTGTTGTTGATATTGGTGGTGGTTTTACAATTGTTGCAATGCCACCCCCAAGTAGCGGTGGTATAGCTCTTGTTCAAATTTTGTCATTGATGCAACGATTGGGTGCTACGGAACTGAATCGTAATGATCCATTGTATTCACACTTACTTGTTGAGTCGATGAAACACGCATTTGCAGATCGAGCAGAATATTTGGCCGATCCCGCGTTTGTCGATGTGCCAGTTTCTGCTTTGACAGATTCGATGTATTTCGACGCACTCGTATCAGAAGTTTCAAACGAGAAGACAGCAGATTCTTCATCGTATGGTGCAACAGTTCAACTTCCTGATGATTCAGGTACAAGTCATTTGTGTGTGGTAGATGGAGAAGGGATGGTTGTTGCAGCGACGGAGACGATTAACACATCATTTGGTTCGCAAGTATTGGTGAAACCCTATGATTTTGTGCTGAATAATGAGATGGATGACTTTTCTCCACCCTCTGGTACGAACGTGTATGGATTGCAACAGTCGGATAAGAATTTACCAGAAGCGGGGAAGCGACCGCTGTCGAGTATGTCACCTACGATTGTGTTGCGGGGTGGTGAACCGGTCTTTGTTGTCGGTGCTTCTGGAGGTCCTCGTATTATTTCTGGTGTAGTGCAGGTGATTTTGAATAGTGTGTGGTTTGGCGATGAACCTATTGACGCGGTATCACGTCAACGATTACATCATCAATGGATGCCTGACAAAGTGTACTTCGAAGAGGCATGGGATGACCAAGCCATTGTCGATTCGCTTTTGCGCAAAGGGCATGAAACAACGACCCGAAAAACTGTTGGTGTTGTCCAGGCGATCGCCATCGACGGTGATGTGCTCAAACCAGCGAGCGACCACCGCAAAGGCGGCCTCGCCGCCGGATTTAATTGACTCCGAGTCAATTAAATTTCGGTGTCAGTAATATTTCAAAAAAAATGACGATTGTAAACCATTGGAAACAAAAGAGATAAATTCACTCCGAGTCAATTAAAAAGACGAGAGATTAATTGACTCGGAGTCAATTAATGAAATGAGGAGATAATTCACTCGGAGTCAATTAAGGTGTGGGTAAAAAAACACCCCAGCCGGAGGCTGGGGTGTTTGGGAAAGTGTGTTTCAGAACTATCGGTACTTGGGAGTTAGCCTCCAAGTGTGTAGCGGATGAAAGCGGTCACAGTTGTACCCTCAGGCAACAACTCTGTCACAGTTTTTGATTCATCAAGAACGAATTTTTGAGCAAGAAGGGTGTTTTCCTCAAGGTGCTTTCGAACTTTGCCATCAGCCATTTTTTGTGCAATTTCGTCATTTTTACCAGTATCTTTGGCTTGTTGAATTGCATCTGCTTTAATTTTTTCAATCACGTCAGCAGGTACGTCGTCTGCACTGATCCCAAGAGGGTCGTGGAATACGATGTGTTGGCAAATTCCTTTGAGGATTTCGCCATCGACCTCACCGTCTGTTTGAAGAAGGCAAGCGCGTTTGCCATCGTGATGAATGTAATGACCAAAATGACCCCCACTGTAATGTTGGCCACGAGCGAAGTTTGTGTTTTCGCCAGTTGTGATGCGGATTTCATCAATCACTTTTGTCATATCATCTGAACACGAAACATTGCCATCGCCTGAAGCGAGTGCAAAGTTTGCAACTTCAGCAACCATTTCTGAGAACGCTTCGTTTTTTGCTGTGAAGTCAGTTTCAGTCTGCAGTTCAACGATGACTGCACAGTTATCGCCATACGCAACACCGATGCGACCTTCGCCTGTTGTGCGTTCAGTTCGTGTGTCCATTTTACCCTTTTTCTTTTCGCGAATCCACGCTTCTGCGGCTTCCGCGTCACCGTTATTTTCAGTGAGGGCTTTTTTACAATCCATCATGCCTAAGCCAGTTTTTTGGCGAAGTTGCATGACATCTTTTGCAGTGAAACTCATTGTTGCTTCTCCTGTAGTAGTTTGCGTTGTCATGATTTGTCGGTTTCAGTTTTTGGTGCTTCAGCAGTAGCTGTTGCGGCACCACCTTGGTCATCTTTTGGCGCTGTCTTTGAATCATCAGCTTTGAAAGAAGTACGTGCGGATCGCGATTTCGCTTCTTCGTGTGCAGCAGCTTCTTGCGCTTCAGACTTCGCTTTTTCTTCAGCTTTTCGTTGTGCTTCTGCTTCCTTTGCACGGCGACCAGCGAGTCCATCAGTGACTGCTGACATTAATTCAGCGATCACGACTTCGATGGAACGAAGCGAGTCATCGTTTCCGGGAATTGGAATATCTACAAGTTGCGGATCGCCATCACTATCGATCAAACCGATCGTTGGAATTCGGAGTGCAGTTGCTTCGCGAAGTGCATTCACCTCGTTATTCGCGTCGATTACAACCATCGCACCCGGCAGTTTACTCATGTTACGAATGCCGTCGAGGTTACGGGTGATCTTCGCTTTTTCACGCATCAACTGCGATGTCATTTTCTTTGAATACGTTTCAATTTCGCCAGAGTCAACAAGTTTTTCAAGTTCGATCAATCGTTTGAGGCGGGAACGAATTGTTTGGAAATTTGTGAGGGTGCCACCTAACCATCGTTCGGTAACCCATGGCATACCAGCATCGCCAGCGTACTTTTGTACTGCAGCTTGAGCTTGCCGTTTTGTACCAACAAAGACAACGTCCTTGCCACTGGCAACTGTATTTTGAATGTAAAGTTTTGCTCGCATCAAACCTTTGACGGTTTCGCGAATATCAATAATGTGCAAACCATTTCGAACACCCCAAATGTAGGGTTTCATTTTTGGGTTCCACTTACTTCTGCGTTGTCCAAAGTGGATTCCCGCTTCAAGCAATCGACTTACGACATCAGTCTTTTTTTCTTCGGTCATTTATATTTCCTATCAGCGACACCGGCAGACTTGTGGGCGAAGTTCTGCACAAGGGCGCTTCACGATTTTTGGCATGCCATTGCAGCATTGCCGCCTAGAGGTAATTGAGCATTGCCGCCCACCGGCTATGCCCATCGCTCAGAAACTGAGTCGAATTGGAGATTTTACACGAAACTCGGCGAAATGCAATGGTTTGGCGAGTTTAACAGGAGGTTGTTTTTGCTTGTGAGAAGGTGATTTTGCCACCGAGCACGGTCAAGATTGCTCTTCCGTGAACTTTCCAGCCATTAAATGGGCAGTTTCTCGCAGGTGAGAGAAAATCGGAAGCCATGATGGTCCATTCTTCCCGTGGATTGATCACAGTTACATCTGCTTTGCCGCCGATTGAGAGGCGACCAAGGTCAGATCGACCAATCAAGTTGGCTGGATTTGAAGTCATCATCGCAAGCATCTCAGGCCAATCAATGATGTCATCATCAATGAGTGCTTTGATATAGAGCGCCAATGCACATTCGATACCAACGATACCAAAAGAGGCATCGGGGAATGGGAGGTCTTTGGACTCTTGTGTATGGGGCGCATGATCAGTTGCAAGAATCGTAATTACATTTCGTTTAATGCCATCCTTGATCGTTTCAATGTCTTTCTGCGAACGGAGTGGCGGGTTCATCTTCGCCATCGTGCCAAGAGTTTTGCATGCTTCGTCTGTGAGTAACAAGTGATGCGGAGATGCCTCACCGGTTGCTCGCTGGCCTGCTTGTTGCGCTGCTTCAATGATCGCAACGCTGCCGCCACTACTGAGATGTTGGGCGTGCCACGCACAACCGATGTTTTTATTCAGTGCAAGATCGCGTGCAATGACCGACTCTTCTGCTTCCCGAGGCCAAGGTCCGTATCCAAGTGCTTCTTGTACTTCACCTGCATGCATCACACCCCCGATGGTCAGTTTGGGATTTTGGCAATGTTGCATGAAACAACGGTCAGCTTCGCAAGCAGCGTGCAACACACTCGCCATCATGGCATCGTCTTCAACAACGTCACCGTCGTCTGTGATTGCGATGGCACCAGCCTTCGTCATTTCAGAAATTGGTGCGAGTTCTTTTCCCTGTCGCCCAATAGTCGCACACCCCGTAGGTAAAACACGGCATTTTCCTACATTTTTTGCAATTTTGATTGCATTTGTAATTATCTCTGGGGTGTCAGTTGCGGGAGTTGTGTTTGGCATTGTGCAAACAGTTGTGAACCCTCCAGCAGCCGCAGCTGCTGCGCCAGTAGCAATTGTTTCTTCATGTTGTCCGCTGCTTGGTTCGCGGAAGTGCACATGGATGTCGATGAGACCAGGCGAAACTATGCAATCGGTACAGTCGATGGTCTCGGTTTCCGCGGGTATATTTTCAACAGTTCCTATCGCAACAATTCGATTGTCAGTGATCAGCAAATCACCTACAGCATCAAATTCCGAATGTGGGTCGATGATTCGGCCGTGCTGGAGTAAGATCGAAGTCATGGTGGGTATTGTACCCATAAAAAAACAGACCTCGCTAAAAAGCGAGGCCTGTTGTGAAATCATTTGAACGGTGGTTTACTTATCACCAGACATTGGGCAACCGCCTGCTTTTTTCATTTTATCGCAGTTCGCTTTGTTGCCTTTTTTCATTGAAGAGCATTTTGCTGGATCGCAATCTTTCATATCGCCACATTCTGCTGGGTCACAAGCGCCAGCAGCAGCTGGTTTAGCTTTTGCTTTGCTTGAGCAGCAACTTTTTGCACCAGCTTCTGATCCGGTTGCAGCTGGCTTTGCTTTCGCAGCAGCGGCAGCCGCCATTGGGCATCCTTCTGTTCCCATTTTGTCACAAGAAGCTTTCTTGCTTGCACATTTTGAAGGGTCGCAGTCTGCTGGATCGCAGTTTGCTGGATCGCATTGAGCAGCAGTCGCGCTAGCGTTCACTTTTTCGGTCTTATTACAGCCGAGAATTGCGAAGCCGAGCATGGCTACGAGGGTAAGGGTAAGTAGTTGTTTCATTTGTTTCTCCATAAAGGGGGGTTAGGGGGTTACGGGTTGAATTATTGATTATACAAGGATCGAAAGTCCAAAACAAGGCTATATTTCGATAAATCAAAGGGTAGAATGGGTAGTCGTATGGAGAAGGAAATTATTGCATTAAAATGGGAAAAACAGCGAAAAAAATTGGCTGATTTTGCCGTTTTATTACCAGATTCTGCAGGTGTGTATTTAATGCACAATAATGCGGGGAAAATTCTATATATAGGGAAGGCGGGGTCACTGAAAAAAAGAGTGGGGTCATATTTTCGAAAATCAACAGATGTTGGTCCTTGGAAGCAGGGAATGCTCGCTGAGATCGAGTATGTCGAGACAATCGAGTGCGAAGATGACTGGGAAGCACTCTTGCTTGAATCGAGACTGATCAAGGATCACCGGCCAAAGTACAACTCGATGCAGCTCGACGGGAAGACGTATCCGTACATCGCAGTCACCGTGAAAGATGAGTTTCCCGGCGTGTTCGTGACTCGCTCTCCCGGCGATGATGAATTTCGAGGTGCGAAATTGTTTGGTCCGTTTGCTTCTTCGTGGGCGCTGAATAATGCAGTACACATGTTGCAAACTATTTATAAGTTTCGAACGTGTACATTAACAATACGTGAAGACGATAAGACCAACCGTTTTTTTCGACCGTGTTTGTTGCACGCAATTAAACGGTGTTCTGCGCCTTGTGCAAATCGTATTAGCCGAGACGAATACAAATCGGAAATTGATCAGTTTTTGAAATTTATGCAATCAAAACGAAGCGTTATGCTTCGTGATCTAAAAAAGAAAATGGTTCGTGCATCTGAGAATAAAGAGTACGAAGAGGCGGGTCGAATTCGTGATCAAATGCACGCGATCGAAAAGTTAAGCGACAAAACAAACCATCAAGAAGAATGGCAGTCTGAAGTAACGATTTTTGCTTCGAATCCTGAGGATTCTATTCATGCGCTGAAAAAAGCTCTCGCTGTTTCAGAAGATCTTCGTTGCATTGAGGCATTTGATATTGCGCATTTACAGGGAACTGAAACCGTTGCATCAAAGGTTTGTTTTGTAGATGGAAGACCGCACAAAGAGGGGTATAGAAGATTTAAGATTAACACTGCCAAGAACGATGATTATATGTCGATGCGGGAAGTGATTTCTCGTCGGTACCGCGATGCTGGTGATGGTTTGGAGTTGTACCCAGATTTGATTGTGATTGATGGTGGCAGAGGTCAACTAAATGCAGCAATGGAAGGCTTGTCAGTGTTGGACAAAAAACCACCACTAGTCATCAGTCTTGCGAAGAAGGAAGAACTCATTTATCTGACGACGCAAGATGATCCGATGAAGCTTGGACGAAACAATCTTGGGTTGAAACTTGTGCAGGCAATTCGAGATGAGGCGCATCGTTTTGCGCAACACTATCATCATCTGCTTCGGAAGAAGCGAGTGCTTGGGGATTGACATTCTTAAAGACTCGGGGTCTAAATTTTTCACCCGAGGTCAAATCCTGAGGAATAAACTCACCGGGGGTGAGTTTATTCCGGGGGCAAGCCGAAACCCAGGGAAAGTATTGCTGCGTGTTTCGTGATTTGCTTTCTTCAAACAAATTGAGCTCTCATTAAGGTGAAGGTGACCAATCGTGTGTTCGTGCTCCGATCGACCACCGGCGCATGTCGGTGAGCTCGCCCAATGTGAGCCTTTCTACAGAACCATCAAGTTGACCGGTTATTGCTTTATCCCCATGGCGAGTTGAGATCCAACCTTGGTCTGCTGAATCAAGCGATGAAATTGGATTCTCTTCTGTTCCTTCGGTATTCCATTGCCACCCCGCAGGACCCTGTGGGCATTCAATTTTCCAAAATCCCTGCATCTTTTCACCGCTTTCTCCGGCAAGACATTCAAACCCATAATTAGATTCTAGTGGTGCTTGCGCTGATGCAAAGACAAGTTGTGTTGAAGGATTGCGAACATCAGAAAGAGAACGTGCGAATTTGCCACGAAATATCGATTGCATCACTGGGTTTTCGCTGAGCGTTGTATCCTTGTGTCCACCCATCCAAACTTCGTTCAATCCGAATGAAGGATATGCACTTGCAATGTACGCATAACACTCAGTTCCCATGAGGCGTGAAAGTACTGGCTTTTGTTCATTCACATAAAGCGCGTTCATCGCGTCGTCTAGGTAGGGGAGCAATCTCCACACATACCGTTTACTGTGCGGCATGTTTGCAGCAAGCACTTCACCGTCGGGCCCCCTCACAATTCCCAAATCTTCTTCTGAGGGATACCCCGCGAGCAACTTGCCATTCCGATCCATGGCTGCGGAACTATAAGCGTGGAGGACTTCCCGCATGGCTGCCATTTCGCTCGACTGTTTGGAAGCGGCAATGATGTTGCTCGCCCCAATACTCGTCAGTCCGACAAGGATACTGATGATCGCGATTACGACGAGTAATTCAATGAGCGTGAAGGCACGGCAGGGTTGCTTTGATGGTGTTAACATTTTTTCTTGTTTCAGCTGTTTTATATGTGAAATATATCACAAAATGTGTATACTCTCTACTGTGATCTAGTATTTTCTAATTATACTACTCGAACCATGCAACTGAGACCCAGTCGCGATTACAAGGAGAGGGCCGAATGTATCATCAATTTTTAAAGTTAGCCTCTGTTCCCTTCATGTACCTGGCTTCTGCATTGTCTGGTGATGTCTACGTGGTAGACGTACCCACCCCTGAATTTGATAGGTGGATGTATCCATATAACGCTTCTGTAGGTTCTAGAGAAAATGCCACGACGTTTTCATCAGTTGGTGGTGGGTACGAACAATTTGATGATCGTGATGGGCAGATTCTTTTAGGATTCGATACCGGTGGTCAAATCGATGCACAACTAGGTGCGCAACAATATTCTGTAATTGAGGCTTCGTTAGAAATCACGTTGAGCAATAACGATCTTATTTTTGATGCAACAAGTGATTCCTGGGAAACATATTTGCCTGAAGGCGGGGAAGAAGATGTTGACTTAGGCAGACCAATGGAATTGTTTGGGGCGGGGTTTCGCGGTGGATTTGACGGGTGGACGTTTGGAGAAACTGGACCGTTTCCCTTTGGTGCTGTTCGTAGAGAACGAAATGCATATCCCCTCTCATTTGCACAGGGATTTGGTGGTGTTGATGCTTCTAACAATGTGTTGGATGAGTTTAATCCTGTACCATTCGCAATTGGCATGGCTCAGGAAATTGCAGAGGGGCAGCCAATGCCATCTGAAACTGTGATGCTTTTTGATATTGATGTGAGTAATCCTGATATTCAGTGTTATTTGCGAAATGCGCTAGATCAGGGACTTGTGAGTTTAGTTGTTAGTTCATTGCATGAAGCGCAACAGCCCGGAGTGCGAGGACTACTTCAACCCGCATTTCACATGAAAGAAAGTTGGCTTGTTTATTATGGCATTGCAAATGCCGCGCAACTTTCAATGCTTGTCGAAATTGTAGACAACACAATTCCAGAAGATCTCGATCAAAACGGAGTGGTGAATGTAGAGGACTTGCTCATCGCGCTTTCTGATTGGGGATTATGTTCTTGTTGCCAAAGTGATGTAGACAGTGATGGTGAAGTCGGAATTAATGATTTATTAGCAATTATTGGTGCGTGGGGTTAAGAACGTTCTTAATGCATGTATCTAATGAGTAGGAGTAAGGTTATGCAAGTTAGAAATGTGACTATGGTGGCAACAGTGATGCTGGTTGCAACTTCGGGATATTGTGGTTTTGTTGAAACAGATACGCCAGCGTGGCGTGGTGATGCTGGGAGTAGTTACTACGGCTGGGAATCATTCTCAGAAGCGGTGGGTGGCCCAAACATGAGTGATAGCGGAACTCCTGGAGGGATGTTGTTTAATTTTGCCGAAGGTGCTTTTATAACAAGCACAGGTAATATTTATAACCAAGCAGGTGGACTCAATATTCATGTGTATGGATACAGCGAAGTTGAGCAAGCTGTGCTTAATATTTCTTCACAGGGTTCAGAGTTTGATTACGCTTCAGTTTCTTTGTGGGTCAGTGATGGTACAGATGGCATGATGTTTTCCGCAGATAACTGGAGTATGAATTATTACGAGCCAGTTGAAGGTATGGGTGCAATCACGAATACGTCATATACATGGGATATATCCACGTATGATGGTGAGATTACTGAGTGGGCGTTCTTTTTTCAGGGAACCGAAGCGCACAATGTGCTTGATGCAGTGACCGTTGATGTATTTGCTGGAAATGTTCCAGCACCAAGTGCACTAGTTGCTTTGAGTTTACTTGGATTCCGTATACGCAGAAGACGAGACTAAAATTTTGACCCGCGGTCAATTTGACCGCGGGTCAAATTATGCTGGGGAGGGGATAGAACCGCCAGCGGGTTCATCATCGCCTGCATTTGATTTTGGGTCTGGAGCGTTGGTTGTTGCACTTTCTTCAGCAAGTAAATCTCCAATCGAAGCGCGGTCAATGGACTCACCTCGCATAATTGCATCGATTTCATCACTTTGTAAAGTTTCGTATTTCAACAAATTTTCAGCAATACCAACAACAAATTCCCAATTTTCGTCAAGTAGTCGTTCCGTTTCAGCAAATGCCATATCGATGAGCCGTTTGATCTCTTCATCGATGATTCTGGCAGTGTCTTGTGAGTAATCACGTTCGGAAATGATTGCTTCTCGGTTTGGGTCGGGCGTGTAATTGATGAACCCAAGGCGGTCGCTCATGCCCCATTCGAGCACCATGTGTCGAGCATAATCAGTCGCCATTCGAATATCCATGCTCGCACCGCTTGAGATGTCGCCCGTTTTCCTTTTTTCAGCGATCCGCCCACCACAAAGGACACGCAAACTTGCTTCAATGAATCGACGGTTATAAAAATACCTATCCTTCTCAGGTAAACTAAAAGTTGCGCCACCCGATTCCCCGCGTGGAATGATCGTGACCTTATGAATTGGATCTGCATGTGGAAGGAGATGTTGCACAACTGCATGTCCAGCTTCGTGGTACGCAGTTGCAACACGTTCAAGTTCTTCAATCTTACGGCTTTTGTTTGCACGTCCCCAACGAATCTTGTCACGCGCTTCGTCCATATCTAGTTGGTCAACAAACTCCTTGTCTGCAAGCGTTGCAATGATGGCTGCTTCATTAATAAGTGCTTCAAGATCTGCGCCTGAGAACATTGGTGTTCCGCGTGCAACCCGTGCAAGATCAAGGTTGGGCGAAGTTTTAATTTTCTTTGCATGCACAGCCAGAATTGCTTGTCGCCCTTCAAGATCTGGAAGTGAAACATTGACTTGACGGTCGAATCTTCCAGGACGTAGAAGTGCTGGATCAAGAACATCGGCGCGGTTTGTCGCAGCAATCATAATGACTTGATCACTCGCTTCAAAACCATCCATTTCAACAAGAATGGCATTGAGTGTTTGTTCACGTTCGTCGTGTCCGCCGCTAGAAAAACCACTGCCCCGTTTTCTACCAACTGCGTCAATTTCATCAAGGAAAATGATGCATGGCGAAGCTTCTTTGGCTTGCTTAAAGAGATCGCGGACGCGGCTTGCGCCAACGCCAACAAACATTTCAACAAAGTCAGAACCTGAAATTGAAAAGAAAGGAACGTCTGCTTCGCCAGCAATTGCTTTTGCAAGAAGCGTCTTGCCGCAGCCGGGAGCACCTACGAGGAGCACGCCCCGTGGGATTCTGCCACCAATTTTTGCGAACTTTTTTGGGTTCTTTAGAAATTCAATAATTTCATGGACTTCATCTTTCGCCTCTTGTATGCCAGCTACATCGTCAAAAGTAACCTTGATGGAATCCTTCCCCGCAAGGCGGTGTTTTGATTTGCCAAAGCTCCCGAGCATGCCCCCTGGGCCACCGCCAGCTCTCGCTGAACGAGAGATAAAGAAAAAGATGAGGAGCAACAAGAAAATCATTGGTGCCCAACTGATAAGCATCGTCATGAAAAGACCAGTGCCGGTATCAGTGCGATGGTCGATTCCAGCCGCTTTTAATTCTTCTAAGTAGAACTGGCGGTTTTGGCCATCAACATTGAAGTAGACGTTTTCACCAACCTTGAAATCAGTTGCTTTGGAATCTCCTTTGACATCTTTGCCAATGACTGCTGTGATTTCTGAATCTTTAACGGTGACGCGGTTGTCTTCGAATTGACCAGCCTTCGCGCGAGTCATGAAATCGTTCCAACTGGAAATTTCATTTCCACTGCCAGCACTATTCATCATGGACCACACCATGATCAGCACAAAGCAAATCAGCATCCAACTCAGAATGCCTCTGCTCATGCGAGGTTGTGGGGGAGTTTTTTTGTCGTTTTTGTCGCCGGTTGGGTTTGCCATAGGGGAATCCGTTGTTCAATTATTTAGAGATATTGTATGGAATTGTATCGGACATACGATGAATGACCGCAATATGTTCAATGAAGATCACCACGCGGCTTGTAGTTGATCGACAATATCAGCGGACAACTGTTGTACGAGTGCAAATTGTCCCATTTCTATTGGTTCAGAAGATGGCTGAGACGGAATAAACAGCGCGGTGGAGGAGAATCTTTCTCGCCCGAGAATGCGCTTGCCTGTCCGAAGATTGAGCCACTCAAAATTGATCGTGGCGGTGATGAGCATTTCATTGTCAAGGCCTGTTGTTCTTGACTGGGAAATCGCTCTCAACTTGATGTCGGTGATCGTACCCGTCAACATTGTGTCTGCATGTGTATCGTCGAGAACGCGGTATGGTGTTCTTGCTTGGATTTGCTTCACGATAGCATCTGTGAGCATGAACTCCATGTTTCTTGACATCGTTTCATTTTCAAAAATAGGTACGCAAACACTTTGGAATTGTTGGTCATACAAAGAAACAGCTGAATATCCCGAGGTTGGATTCGAAGAACATCCAAGAGCGAAAAGCATGAACGAAATGCAGAAACAAATTTTTATCATTGGACAATCTCAACTTGGGCAGCAAAAGTATCGCCTAGCATTTCTTCTTGCAAGATTTGATACTTGTCGCCAATTTCTCTCAATATCACTGGAGGAAGTTGGTGCATAAATGCAGGAACGAGGTGCTCCAAGGCTTCGACGGCAGCTTGTGTGTGAAGATGATTCTCTACCAATCTTCGCACCGTGTATTCCGCCGAAACTGGGTTGTTTACGATCATGTACCACTTCGCAGTACGAAGCAATTTTTGTGCAACCGATTCGTCTATTCGAACGATGATCGCAGAGGAATTAATTTTATTTGCGTGACGCGGATTTAGTGTTTCTAATTGAATCAACTCGTCTCGTGCATCGATCAAGCCCTTGTCATCAAATGCAGGGCCTCGATATGTTGCAAGGCGTGCATAAACAAGTCGTTGTTTCGCTTTGCCAACGAGCGTTGACATAGGATAATTCTCAAGAAATAACTGATATGCTTCTGATGCGAGTTTCATTTGTGCACGTCTGAAATATAAATCTGCTAACTCAATACCAGCACTTTCAGCAAGAATACTTGCGTCAGATCTTTCTTGAATGAGAAAGAAAATTTCTTCGGCTTCATCCGTAGCATCTAAAAAGCGCATGCCCCATTTTTTTCGCAACGTGCCGTTTGCGAACATTTGTGCGATTTTGAACTCTCGCTGCAATGCAATTTGAAATGCTTCGCTTTCATAAAAACTACGGGCGATCATTTCATAATCAAAGAGGGCTTCGTAATATTCTTTTTGATTAAAGAGGGCATCGCCGCGGATAAGGTACGCTTCAGATGCAAGTGGATTGCGTTTATTTCTATCAAGCCAGATTGTTGCAAGGCGTTGTGACTCTGCTGCGTTTCCTTGAGCAAGTTGTTTTCTTGCTTGTGCAAGTTGCGCTTCTGGTGAACCCTCTTCAGCTACATTTTGAAGTTCCCAATCATCGTTTTGGTCGAGTACGTAATGTTCTTGTCCATACGCAAGTGGGGTGAGGATGATGCAAATCAAAGTGGCTGTAATGCGGTGCATATAGGGCATGATAATCACGCCGGAAGATAAAAGTAGCCGATGAGCACAATAGTTTCCCGCGTTGTGCGGCAAACGCGAAATGGGCAGGATGCCCGCTGAACGAGCCAGGAAGGCCATGATTCGCAAACAAGCGATCAATCGTTGTATATATATTGTATGTGCGCTGTTGGTGCGTCCATCTTTCGGTGGTTTTATTGGGTCGCAGCCGCTGCCATTACCAACTCCAAAAACAGATCAGGTCACGCAGTGGCTTGGGCTCTGGGAAGTCTGTTTTGCACTATTGGTCATCGCTGGAATGATTTTTGCAATTCGCTGGGTTTTTGGTCGGATGAATGGCGGAAAAACGCCTCTTATTGCCTCAAAACAGCGAAATATCCAAATTATCGAACGAAAACCTCTCGGAGGGCGTCAATCGCTCTTGCTGGTGCGTTGCCGTGATACCGAGGTCCTACTTCATCAATCAAAGGGACGATTGACGACGCTTTGTGTGGTCGATGCTGAAAATGCGAAGGAAGCGCCATGAATTTCCTCGCAGCTGCAATTCCAGATAACCCGATTGCTGCGCTTGAGCAAGCAGGCGCATTGCTCCCTGGGAGCGATGGTTCGATCGGATCTACGATCAACGTGCTTCTTTTGTTGACCGTTCTCGCGTTGGTGCCTTCAATTCTTGTTCTTTGTACCTGCTTTACACGATTTGTTGTCGTTCTTGCAGTTCTCCGTCAAGCCCTAGGTTCGCCATCACTTCCCCCAACGCAAATTCTTGTTGGGTTGAGCCTCCTCCTTTCGGTCGTTGTCATGGCCCCAACCATCGAGCGAATGTACGACGATGGCATCAAGCCAATGATTGATGGAAAAATTACAAACTCCGAGGAGGCGTGGGAGAAAACCAAAAAGCCAATCCGCGAGTTTATGTTTGCACAAATCGAAGCGGCAGATAATTGGTCAACTGTCTACATGATGCTCGATTACCGTGGCGTTGATACGTCGGATCCCCGGAACTTAACAACGGATGACGTTGATACGTTGAGTCTCATTCCAGCGTATGTGTTGAGTGAATTAAAAACTGCGTTTTTAATCGGCTTTCGAATTTATTTACCACTTCTCGTAATCGATCTTCTCGTCTCTGGTTTGCTAGTTTCAATGGGTATGTTGATGTTGCCGCCAGTTTTAGTTTCATTGCCGTTTAAAATATTACTCTTCGTCCTCGTTGATGGTTGGGAACTTGTTGTAGGGAACTTATTGCAAAGTGTCGCAGCACCCGAAGGTGTCGCCTTGCTCATGTCTGCGGGAGGTTTCGGATGACCGATGTTCTTATAGAAACATTGCGTTCGGCATTGACAGTCGTTTTGGTCGTCGCCTCACCTGTATTGTTGATTGGATTAGTTGTTAGCCTTGTCATCAGTTTGATGCAGGCTATGACGCAAGTGCAGGAACAAACAATCAGTTTGATTCCTCGCATGCTCGCCATGCTCGTGGCAATTTTAATGTTAATGAGTTGGATGTTTGGGCAGATCACAGACTTTGCAACCGAGATGTTTAGGATGACTCCATGACAGCGCCGATTTTTGGATCATTGCTTACGTTGTTGGTTGTGATTGCCAGAGTTGGCGGTCTTGTTGCAACTGCACCGGTCCTTGCATCTCCCGCAATTCCAAAACTTATTCGTCTTGCAATCGCATTGACGCTTGGCTTTGCAGTCTGGTCGCTCATTCCTCCACTTCCTGTGATTGCGCAGGGTGGGATTGGATTCCTCGTACTTCTTGCTGTTGAATTTGCACTTGGCGCTACGATTGGTTTTCTGATGAGTATTCCGCTTGTAGCTTGTCAAATGGGTGGAACACTAATGGGGCAACAGATGAGCCTTGCTCTGCCATCTATGCTCGATCCTTCTTCAGGTTCGCAAACAGATGTGCTCGGGCAGGGATTCATGATGCTTGCAGTAGTCTGTTTCGTTGTGATCGGCGGAGTAGAGCAAGCATTTTCAGCAGTCGTCGCTAGTTTTTCACACTTGCAGGCATCTGCACTTCTTGAGCAAGGACTTTTGCAATCCTTGGGTGCAATGCTCAACACGGCATTTGAGTTTGCACTCCGGATGGCACTTCCAATTCTTGCAGTGTTATTACTACAAACAGCAGCACTTGCAATTGTCGCAAGATCAATGCCGCAGCTCAATATATTTAGCATCGGTTTACCGCTTC
>JACNLW010000037.1 GCA_014381305.1 Planctomycetota bacterium | reverse complement strand
ACCAAAGTACGTCGAGGCTTTCTCTTCTCCCCTCGACGTGCTTTTTTTGTATGCGCCGCGACCCAGAAAAAAACTCACCCCCGAAAAAACTCACCCCCGGTGAGTTTATTCACGGAAAACTCACCCCCGGTGAGTTTTTTCATTTTACTCAATAAAAAAGCAGAAACTCACCGGGGGTGAGTTTATTTCCGAGGGGTTTGGATTCGAGCGGGATTACACACTTTTTTACACGCGCGGCCAACACGGGCAGTAAGAACACCAACTGCAACAGCTTGACCTGCTGCTGGAAGTAACCCGCCAATTGATGGCACCTTGGATGAAAGCCATTGCGTTGCGTGTTCGCTGACGTCTGCAAAAACAACAGCAACTGCAATTTGACGAATCAATCGCAACGTCCCCGCCGTCGCTGGACGCAAACCATATTCACGAGCAATGCGTTTGATCAAGCGGAGTTGTCGCCATGCAACGATTCCGCTGTCTACGAGCGGCCAAGGGGAAAGACCAACAACTGCACCAACGAGCGCCGATTCGGTTGCAATGATTTTGTCAACTTTCGAATCAAGGTTCGAAAAAACATCACGTAATCGATTGTTCAACTGGTCGACAGTCTCTTTCTCATGTACATCTTCAAGCCAATGTTTCGCTTTATTTCGAAGCAGTTCCACATCATCACCTTGCATCGCAATTGCAAGTTGATCCACTTTGCGAACTTGAAGATACCCATGCAGTTCATGTCCAATCAAATACAACACACCAAGGGCAACAAGGAAAACTCCTGAGAATGCAAACCACCCCGTCGCGGCATTTGCTTCAAATGCATCCATCACGACATGTACGCACCAAAGTGAAGTCATCGAAAGCAATACAATCACTGCGCCTAAGAGGCAAAAATAAAATGCTATACGACGCATCACAGCACTGTTATTGGGTAATACTTACTTGTGATTTCACTCAAATCTCACGTTTGGTCGATACGTAACCAAAAGGAGACATACCATGTCTGAAAATGAAAAAAGTAGTTGTTGCCCCGCTGGAAAATTCCCTTTTAAATGTTTGTACGCAGTACTCCATATTCTTATCTTGACTTGTATGGCGACGTCACTTTGGCAAATCGCTGGCGCTTTAGCGGACAAATAAAAAGTGGAACTCAACTTTCCACTTTTTTGTACAAATGAAGAACAAGTATCCGGGCTGAAAGTCTGGACGATTGGCACAAAAGATCACGGGCATGGCACATTCGTCAGTGATTTAATTCCCTGCGACAGTGTTCGATTTGCAGAAACTACGCCAGGTGGTGTCTATGATTGGCACCCTGCTCCGCGTAAACAAATGGTCGTCACCCTTGGCGGAACGATTGAGTTCACATTTGGAAATGGGGAAGTACTTCTTGTAGAACCGGGCGATGTTTTTTATGCTGCTGACGTCGAAGGACGTGGACACAAGTGGCGTATCATCGGCGACGATCCTTGGCAAAGGCTATACGTTCACATTGAAAAACCACCCGTTACGTAGCGTTCGTTATCAATCATCAAGATGATGTTCGACGTCTTTTACCTTTTCAGATGCGACTGGATCAGGTGTTACTTTTGCAGGTGGAAGATCAGCAGTTGTTTTCTCACTTTGCGTTGCTTGACGATCAGCTTCGGCATCAATTTCATCACCCACGCCTTTAATCCCCTTTTTAAACTCAACGATCGATTTACCAAAATTGCGTCCAACTTCGGGCAAGCGTTTGCCAAAAATAAGCACGCCAATGACTAGCAAAATAATTATCTCCTGCCATCCAAATGACGTGAATAATCCAAGAAACGGCATGTTTTGTAGTGTGTCAATCATAATGTTGCTCTTTTCAAGTTAAACCTCTTAGGGCTGAGCGTGTATTCTAGCACTCAACGTCTATTTTATCGACGAGATTTGGGCATAAACCTTGATTCTGGTCGATGAATCGAATAATCATGAGAAAGATACTTTCAATCATCGTTTTACTTGCCCTTACTGCTTGCAAAAGCACGCAAACTACACCATCTGCTGAGAAAAACACTGAGCCTGACTATTCCAAAGCGCTACTCGCTGGGCAACCCGCGCTTGAGCGGGTTCCAACGAAACAATGGCCCGATCTTGGCATAGCGTGGGAAGAACGCGACTTATTTCTGCGAGATTCCCTAGACAATTCAATCGCATGGTTTGATGCGCCATCAAGCAAGCAGTGGTTTCCGATCGAAGGCATCACACACGAACAGGCAAAAAACTCCGTGATTGCAATACGAGAATTACTCGCAACGAGCAAAACAAAGAACGAGTTCCTCTATAAATTAGAAACTAATTTTGATGTATACCGTTCCGTTGGTTGTGATGATGCAGGCACAGTTTTGTTTACAGGGTATTACTCTCCTGATTTTTATGCATCAACAAAACCCTCAAGAAGGTACAACGCCCCGCTTTACACTCGGCCTACCGATCTTGTGACCGATCCTATGAGCGGTGAACCTCTTGGAAGAAAATTAAGTGATGGTTCAATCGCAACATGGCCATCTCGAGAAGAAATTGAAGCAAGCAACTTGTTCAATGGCAACGAACTTGTGTGGGTAGAAGACAACCTTGACGCGTACATCATTCATGTCAACGGATCAGCACGGTTGCGTCTCGATGATGGCGAGTTAATGTACATCGGATACGCTGGAAAAACTGATCGTCCGTACACTGGTCTCGGGGCATCTATACTTAAAGCAGGGTTGCTTCCAACGAATAAACTAAGTTTGCGAAACATTCGACGGATCTACGATCGAAACCCAAAACAAATTAGCACATTGATTGATAAAAATGAATCGTTCGTATTTTTTAGGGAATATGATGGTGGTTCTTGGCCAGCGGGGTCACTTGGCGTTCCGGTTACGGCTGAACGGTCTCTCGCAACAGATAAAAAGATTTTCCCTCGAGGCGGTCTTGTTCTTGTTGATACGAATATCCGTTCGCTTACTGGCGAAACACAAACATTCACACAATTTATGGTTGATCAAGACACAGGTGGCGCGATCCGCGCACCGGGCCGAGCAGACCTTTTTATGGGTATCGGTCCCACTGCTGGAATTAAAGCAGGGAACCAATATGCCGAAGGAAACTTGTATTACATTTTCTTAAAACCAGAATCAGTCGCTGCTGTCCAACACTAACGGCGGCGGCCATGGGCGAACACCTTTGCCGTTTCGCTCATCACCTTCCATTTTGGTCGTGCCATCAAAACCAATTCTGTTTTCAAAATAATGCATGTCACGTGTCGGATCAAAACACGCACAAAAATTAAAAAACACTTCACCGAGTTTTTCTTTGTCGATGTGATCATCAACTGCAAAAATCATCTTTGCATGTTTACCTAGTGTTTCGTTTGCTAGTTCCAATGCTTTTGCACCGTCTGAGCCTTGCTTCTTTGCGACAGTGATTATCTCTATACCATTTCCATTTGTTGCGTTGGTTGCGTCGATTCCAAGTTTCCCTCCTGAACCAATTTTCGGCGCAGCGTGATCAAGTATATCGAGTGGTCCTCGAACAACTTCAATGTCTTGTTGAATGTTAATCCCACCAAGAACTCCAAACACTTCATGTTCGTTGTGTACATCAACAGTGTCATTCACAATGACAACAATTTTAGTCCACGCAAGTTGCCCCGCGCCCCAAATTGCGTGCATCACTTTTCGGGCATTTTCTAAATATGCTGGTTTAATTTTTACAAACAAACAATTATGAAACGTTCCGAACCTTGGCAAGTGATAATCAAGGATGTCTGGAACCATGACCTTCAGCAATGGGAGCATAATGCGTTCAGTTGCTTTGCCTAAGTAATAATCTTCTTGCGGTGGAGGTCCAACGACAGTCGCAGGAAAGACCGGATTTTTTCTGTGTGTCATTGCAGTCACATCAAGAATTGGATACCTGTCAGGCATTGAATAAAAACCAGTGTGATCGCCAAATGGTCCCTCAAAAACTGCACCTTCACCCAACTCTTCACCCTGAGGATTGCCAGGCTCCCAACCACAATCTCCGCAATCTGTATTTGCAAAACCTTCAATGACAATTTCACTATTTGCTGGAACCCAAAGAGGAACTGTTTTTGCACGAACAAGTTCAATGCCTCCTTTGTTTAAAAAACCAGCCATAAGTAATTCACTCATGCCTGGAGGCAAGGGCGCCGTTGCTGCATAGGGCAACACGCTTTCACCACCAAAACAAATAGCTACTGGCATTGGCTCGCCTATTGCTTTCCATGATCGCCAATGCGCAGCGCCGTCGTGATGGATATGCCAATGCATTGCGAGTGTTGTAGGTCCAAGTAATTGCACTCGGTACATTCCGATGTTGTGTGATTTTGGTTTAGATTCAAACCGATCATCTGCATGAATTGTGTGAACTCCTGCAAAAGTTATGTACCGACCCTTGCCCTCAGAAGTCCCTGCTTGTTCTGGCGAAAAATCATATCCCACCTTTCGAGGGTCGCCGTCTGATGGCCAACACTTGATGAGCGGTAACTGTGTGAGATCCACGTCGTCATTTTTTACATACTTCACTTGTTCTTGGCAAAGCCCATTGCCTTTGCGACGTTTCGGTTTCATGTTCAACAATGGTTTGAATTGTTTCGCCATTGTTATCAACTCCCCGATTCCAGATGGCGGAGCAGTATTTGTAAACTTTTCGATAGTATTTGCAATCGATTCAAAACCACCATCTTCACAACCGATCGCTTGTTCCATGCGATTGTAAGAACCAAACACATTGATGCACAATGGAAAATCACACCCCTCAATATTTTCTATGAACAGCGCTTTTCCACCGTACCCTTCTCTGCCTGCATCAAAAGTCATTGCTGTTGCGCTTGGATTGGGGCATTTCGCAACTGCTTCTTTTTGAGCAAGCGAGGTCACCGCAAGAAAAGGAGAAACTGGTTCGGTTATTCTTGTTAACTCGTCTTGCGATTCCAAGTGACGAAGAAAGGATTGCAAGCACTTGTATGGCATCTGCACATCATAACGCGGGTACACTGTGTGCATGTCAGCGATCGATCTTGTAGATATCCATAAAACATACAAAGGCAAAGTGAAAGCGCTTCGAGGCGTGTCGCTCGATGTGAATGAAGGTGAAATTTACGGACTACTTGGACCAAACGGTGCTGGTAAATCAACACTCGTCAAAATCATCATGACCGTGATTCACGCCACTCGAGCATCTGGAACTGTGCTCGGTCTACCGATTGGTGACGTTCGAGGACTGAAACAAATTGGCTACCTCCCAGAACATCATCGATTCCCTGAATATCTCACAGGCACGCAAGTTCTACATTTTTATTCTGCGCTTTGCGGCGTTGAAAGGTCCACTCGAAAAAAAAGGGCTGCCTCGCTTCTCGATCGTTTAGGACTTCAGGGATGGGGGAGGAAAAGAATCAATACTTATTCCAAGGGAATGTTACAGCGGTTAGGTATCGCTCAAGCATTAATGAACAATCCAAAACTGCTCATCCTTGATGAACCAACCGACGGTGTTGATCCTGTTGGTCGGCGAGAAATCCGCGACTTACTTTCTGAGTTAAAAGCAGAAGGGCATGCAATTTTTCTCAACAGTCATTTGCTCAGTGAGCTTGAAATGGTGTGCGACCGAGTAGCGATCATGGTCAAAGGAAAAGTCACAATGCAAGGAACGATTGACAGCCTAACAAATGAAAGTAAACGGATTGAGATTGAGATTGATTGCACGCCACCTGAATGGACACACAGTGTGTTTGACAAAGTTGACGGACAAACGATGACCAAACTCGGAGACAACACATCAACTGTGCAGCCTATGATTGATCGTCTTCGATCGGAACAGTGTGCGATTCGATCAATAAAACCTGTACGGGAGTCTCTCGAAGATTTGTTTATGCGTGCTGTTGATTACATCGACAACCCAGGAAGTCATGGTGAAAACAAATGACTGTTTTCAAAGCTCTTCTCATCGATGCGTACCGCCAGCTCAGCGCAGCAAAATTATTTTGGCTTACGCTTGGTCTATCTGGTTTGGTTGTGGTCTTATATGGCTCGATCGGGTTCAATGACGAAGGTGTAACATTGCTCTTTGGTCTCTTCGATGTTGAGAGTGAATTCATTACTGCGGGAAGTCCATGGGCACGAGGTTTCTACCTAGGCATCTATTCCTACTTTCTTGTAACAATCTGGCTCGCATGGGTTGCAACAATTCTCGCATTGATTTCTACATGTTCTATCTTTCCTGATTTTGTTTGTGCAGGATCAATCGAGTTATCTCTATCAAAACCAATCTCTCGGCTGCGATTGTTTTTAATGAAGTACCTCGTAAGCATGCTATTTGTGATGTTACAAGTTTCTGTTTTTTGTCTTGGCATCTTCCTTTGCGTTGGACTAAGACTCGGTGAGTGGAATTGGATGATTTTTGTAGCAATCCCAATTGTTACGGTTTTTTATTCGTACCTCTTTGCCGTTACTGTATTTGTCGGAATGGTGACAAAATCCGGAATCGCAGCGTTGTTAGTCACTGGAGTTTTTTGGATGGCGTTGTTTTCGGTGGGTGCGTCCGAGGGAATCCTCACAAGTGTTGTCACAAGCCAAGAAGTACAAATTGAACGGTACCAAGAAGGAATTGAAAAACAACAGGCGATTCTTGATGAAATTATTGCAAAATCCCCAGAAGATTTCCGTATTGAATCGAAGCAATCTCGTATCGATGAAATGAAAACTGATAATGAAGCTTCGGTCGAGTTTTTAGGAAAAATAAGGGCGTGGCAAGAACCAATCTCTTGGATATTGACTGCTCTTCCTAAAACAGCCCAGACAATCGGACTCCTTGACCGCTGGCTTAGTAGCGATGATGGCTTTGACCTTGGCGCAATTATGCGCGGAGATATGAGTGAACTTGAAGAAGTCGAAGAAATTGATCCTACAAATCACTGGGCGGTGCAACGCGAAACAGAAAAACGAGTGCAAGACGAGTACGATGGTCGCTCGCTTTGGTATGTCATCGGTACATCGCTCATTTTCGAGGGATTCATCCTTGGGCTTGCTTCCTTGATTTTTTGTAGACGAGATTTTTGACTGCAACTTGTGCATCCATTTTCTGAGCGCTTCGATGAAGTCAGAGGACACCTGATGTGAGTTTCCACCGGTGTCCTATGTTACTCACACAATTCACGACCACGATCACGCGCAGCAATAACCGCATCAATGATGGATTGTGGCACACCGCATTCATTCATAACTGCAAGCGCAGCAGCGGTCGTTCCGCCTTTGCTTGTCACTGCTTCTCGCAATTGAGTAGCCGTTTTCTTTTCACGAGAAAGCAAACCCGCTGCGCCGACCATTGTCTGACGCACAAGAGCATCGGCAGTTTTGCGCTCTAACCCCGCTTGCACACCGCCCTCGATCATCGCTTCAGCCAATAAAAATAAATATGCAGGACCTGAACCGCTCACTGCAGTCACGGCATCCATCAGAGATTCGTCCACCATTTCAACAGTGCCAATAGATTCAAACAACTTGGTAGCAAGTGCAGCCTCTTGGGCGGTTGTGTTCGCACCGAGCGCCATTCCAGCTGCGCCTAATCCAATGCTACACGGTAAGTTTGGCATCACTCGTATCACATTTCCTCTTCTAATAGATTCTGATATTGTCTGCGTCGGAACACCCGCCATAATTGAAACAACCACTTCAGCAGAAACTGCACCTGCGATGCTTGCAAAAATTTGCGGCTTCACTGCGAGCAAAAGTTGTGACGATTCTGGCAGATCAGCCACCTCAAAAACACAAGAGATACTGCGTTGTGTAAAAAATTTGTGTGAGAAGGGATCGGGGTCTGCAACCACAATTTCATCTGGCTGCAGAACACCTGCAGTTAATGCACCAGAAAGAATAGATCGGGCCATATTCCCGCCACCAATGACTGCCAATATCGTTCGCATGGAAGGTACACT
>JACNLW010000087.1 GCA_014381305.1 Planctomycetota bacterium | reverse complement strand
GCTCTTGGGAAGTTTTTGTTAAGAATGGTCTCATCTGCTGGGAACTTCAAAAGACCGACTGGCCACAAATCAATTCTGAAACACCAAGTTATGAACCACGCGGTTGTCAACGTGGTATTTCTGCATCTTGGTATCCCTACTCGCCAGTACGTCCAAAGTATCCATATATACGCGGCGTTCTTCTTGACATGTATGAGGAAGAAATTGCCAAAGGCAAAGATCCTGTCGAAGCTTGGGCAGCAATCGAGACAGATCCAGAACGTAAAAAGAAATACCGCAACGCTCGCGGTAAAGCTGGATGGCGCCGTGGCAGTTGGGATAAAGCAACTGACATTTGGGCTGCATCCATTATTCATACAGTGAAAAAATATGGTGCCGACCATATTGCATCATTCTCACCAATTCCAGCAATGAGTATGGTGAGTTTCATTTCAGGTCACCGCTTTTGTAACTTACTCGGTGGCACGATGCTTTCCTTCTATGAGTGGTACCACGATCTTCCACACATTATGCCGTGGATTTGGGGCGATCAAACCGACGTTGCTGAAGCGGCTGACTGGTACCAATCAACATATTGGATGGTCGTTGGTTCTAACTTGCCGATGACGCGTACGCCTGATGCACACTTCGCTTCAGAGCACAAATACAACGGTGGTAAAATCGTAAACCTTGCTCCGAACTATTCGGACATGACAAAATTTGCTGACCTCTGGGTACCAGTTCGACCAGGTACGGATGCGGCATACTTACTTTCATGCATTCACGTCATTCTTCAGGAATATCATGTGAATCGTCGCAGTGAATATTTCTACGATTACGTAAAACAATTTACAAACCTACCATTTGTTGTGCAACTTGATAAACAAGAGGACGGTACATACCTCTCTGGTAGATTTATGCGTGCAACTGATTTCACTGAATATGCAGGTGAAGAAAATGCTGATTGGAAATTGATTCAACTCGAACAAGGCACTGATAAAGTTCGCCTTCCACTAGGAACCCTTGGTTACCGGTGGGAAGAAGAACAAACTGGTCGTTGGAACCTTGACAACAAAGATGTTGCAGGCGAAGAATTCGATCCAATGCTCACTTGTATTGCAGATGACGGTTCGTTTGAAGAAGTACAAGTGAATTTCGCTGATTTCACAGACACCTTTGACACGACACTTGGCGCTACCGAAGGCAAAGGCAAGGATTCCGTTATTGTTTCTAGAGGTGTCCCCATCAAGAAAGTAACAAATGCAAATGGCGAAGAAGTTGTCGTCACAACTGCGTTTGACATTTTGCTTTCACACCTTGGTGTTGATCGTGGATTGAGTGGTGCATATCCAAAAGATTACGATGACGCAACGCAAGCATACACGCCAGCGTGGCAAGAACAAGAAACTGGTGTTGACCGTGAACTCGTAATCCGAGTAGCACGCGAATGGGCAGAAAACTCAGAAAAAACCAAGGGCAAGTCGATGTTTATCACTGGCTCTGGCACCTTGCACTGGTATCACGGTGGTCCATTGATTCACCGCGCGATGGCAGTCATGGGCATTCTTACAGGTTGCATGGGTCGCAACGGCGGTGGCTTCCACTCTTACGTTGGAACTGAAAAAATTCGACCATACGCAGCAATCGGTACCCTTGGCGGTGCTGGCGACTGGGGTGGTCCACCAAGACACCAAAATAGTACGTCGTATTTCTACTTTAATACAGATCAATGGCGCTACGACGGTATGTTGCTCGATCCAATTTGGGCACCATGGGCTGAAAAATTCCCTGAGAAGGGTGGCAATCACGCAGCAGATCAATACCTCATGGCTGCAAGAAATGGTTGGATGCCGTTCTATCCACAAGTTGATAAGAAGAACCCAATTGAATATCTCAAAGAAGCTCGCGCGGCAGGCGCGAATTCTGAAGAAGAAGTTGCAAATTGGGTTGCGAAGCGATTCCAAGATAAAAAAGACAAGTTTGCAATTGAAGATGTTGACGCTGAAGAGAACCATCCAAAAGTGCTCTGGATTTGGCGTGGCAATCTCATTGGTACAAGCATGCGCGGTCACGAATATAACTTGAAGCACATGCTTGGTACACACAACAATGTACTTGGTGAAGATCGCGCTGAAGGTTTGGTGAAAGGTGTGAAGTGGCACAAAGATGCGCCACTTGGCAAACTTGACCTCGTTGTTAACATCAACTTGCGAATGGACTCGTCGGCAAATTACTCAGACATCGTGCTTCCAACTGCACATTGGTATGAAAAGTACGACTTAACGTGCTCTGACTTGCACTCGTTCTTCCATCCCTTTACGCCTGCTCACGATGCACCGTGGGAAGCGAAGCACGACTGGGAAGCATTCAAGGAAATTGCTGCAAAAGTAAGCGAACTCGCCAAGAAGCATATGCCAGATGAATTCGAAGATTTGGTCATGCAGCCAATGATCACAGACTGCCCAGATGAAATGGCGCAACCAATGGGCGAAATTTACGACTGGTACAACGGCGAGTGTGAAGCAATTCCAGGTAAAACATTCCCGAAAGTTAAAATCGTTAAACGTGATTACACAAAAGTTCTTGAAAGGTACACAACATTTGGTCCCAACGTTTGTAAACCAGACGGATATGGATGTAAAGGTATTCAAGGTGACTTGACAGAAATATGTGAAGCACTGAAAGAAAGTTACTTAGTTGGTGAAAAAGATGGTCGTCCATCACTTGAAAAAGCTGAGCAAGTATGCGAAACAATTTTGCGTATCTCACCGGAATCCGATGGCGAACTTTCACACCAAATATTCCTCGGTCTTGAAAAACGAGTGGGTCTTCCATTAGCGGATCTTGTTGAAGGTGATAAAGAAATTCACCACCATTACCCAGAATTACAATCGCAACCTCGTCGAAGTTTGACTTCGCCGCACTGGTCCGCAATTGAATGTCCCGGTCGAACGTACGCGCCTTGGTCAATGAATGTTGAACGCCTCAAACCATGGCACACATTAACTGGTCGCCAAGAAATTTATTTTGACCATCGTGGGTACCGTGAACTTGGTGAATCGATGCCAACCTACAAACCACCGGTTGACATGGTAAAAATTGGTGATTGTTCACCAAGTACTGCAGAAGCGAATTCAAAAGTATTCCGCTTTATGACACCGCACGGGAAATGGTCAATTCACTCGATGTTCTGGGACACTTGGCAAATGCTGAACTTATTCCGTGGCGGCCAAGTCGTCTGGATCAACGATGAAGATGCAGCTGAAATCGATGTAAAAGACAACGATTGGGTTGAAGTCTATAACGAAAACGGTATTTGTAATGTTCGTGCAGTGTTGAGTGGAACAATTCCACGCGAGTCGGTCATTATGTACCACTCTTCTGAACGACACGTCGGTGTTCCGTTCTCACCACTGGCAAGAAAGCGTGGGATGACTGACCTTCGAGGTGGCAACAATAACGCGCCAACAAGGGTCATGATGAACCCATCTTGCATGATGGGTGGGTACGCGAATTGGACATACTTCTTGAACTATCAGGGACCAAGTCCATCAGAGCGAGACTGTGCAGTTTTGATCCGCAAGATGCCACTTGCTGCTGGACCTAAGAAGGTTCTGTATCAAGACAAGGATGCACATCTTGTGCCAAACGCATAGCCCAGAAAGTATCAAATGAAACTAGTAAAAATGCTAACTAAGTTTATAACTCAAGATAGGAGACTTGCCTAATGCTGGTCAAACAACAAATGGGAATGGTGTTCAACCTTGACAAGTGTCTTGGCTGTAACACATGTACAGTCGCCTGTAAGAATGTATGGACGAACCGTGAAGGTGCTGAATACATGTTCTGGAACAATGTCGAAACAAAGCCCGGCATTGGGTATCCCAAACAATGGGAAAACCAAGAGAAGTATAAGGGAGGTTGGAGTCAATCTTCTAAGCACGGTCCAACGCTCAAAATTGGTTCGCGGTTCTGGACAATGATGAACTTGTTCTATAACCCAGTGATGCCACAAATGGAAGAATACTACGGCAAGGGACCATTCACTTTTACATACGAAGACTTGCATTCCACAAAACCAACTGTGCATTCCCAACCTGTTGCTCGCCCGAAGTCGATGATCACAGGTGAAGAAGATATTGCAATCGATTACGCAGTCAACTGGGAAGATAACGGTGCTGGTGCGACAGTCGACGGTACAGGTTCAATGGACGTGAACTTCGAAGGTATGAGTGACTCTGAAAGAGATGCACTGCTTAAGTTTCGTGATTCTTTCATCATGTATCTTCCACGAATTTGTAATCACTGCATGAATCCGTGTTGTGTAGCGGCGTGTCCTTCAGGCGCTGGTTACAAACGAGAAGAAGACGGCGTTGTGCTGATCGATCAAAACCGATGTCGTGCATGGCGATACTGTGTTTCTTCTTGTCCTTACAAGAAGCCTTATTACAATTGGAAAACTGGCAAAATGGAAAAATGCATTTTGTGCTACCCACGATTAGAAGCTGGGCAGCCACCAGCATGTTTCCACAGTTGTCCCGGCCGAATTCGATACATGGGACCATTGCTTTACGACATGGATCGAGTTGCAGAAATTGCAAACCTTCCAGAAAAAGATCTTGTTGAAGCGCAGCGCGAACTAATTCTCGATCCACACGATCCAGAAGTAATCGCAGCAGCAAAAGAAGCAGGGATTAGTGATGCATGGCTTGAAGCTTGTCAACGATCACCTGTTTACAAAATGGTGAAGGATTGGGAAATTGCATTGCCCCTTCACCCAGAATTTAGAACTCTTCCTGCACTGTTTTATATTCCACCTGAAAGTCCAGTTAAAACGCGGGCCGACGGTAGCGATTCGCTCGCTATGGTTGGAGGAAAAACTGTGCTACCAAACCTTGATGAATTCCGCTTGCCAATCAAGTTCTTGTCACAAATGTTTTCTTGTGGTGAAGATAGTCTTGTTGAAACTGCATTGCTCAGACAACTAGCCGTTCGCGGTTACCGGCGAAGCGTACGAGTTGAAGGCAAAGCAGATCTTGATGTTCTAGAACAAGTAGGACTTACAGAGAAGGATGCAAAGCATATGCACAGGCTTCTGTCTCTTGCTCACTATCATGAGCGTTTTGTTGTTCCAACTACGCGGCGTGAACGAACTGACAACGCGCCGTTTATTGAACGCGGGTATGCTGGATTTAGCGAAATGACTCCTGGAAATATGCCGCAGCGATCCGTGGAATTCCACGGAAACCGCGAAGAGGTAGGAAGTTAATACATGGCTACCCCTCGTGACATTGCAGCAGCATATCGTTTGCTCGAAGAGATGTTTATCAATCCTGCTTTGCGAGATGATCAAGCGATAGCCTTTTGGTTTGAACAAGTTCGAACAAGCCTTCCGCATGTTGCTAAACAACTCGATCGATTCGTCGAAGCAGATGGTGCTACTTCAAGCCATGAATATGTTTCTACTCTGGAACTTTCACCACCATGCCCACTTTACCTCGGATCGCACATGTTCGAAGAACCTTCAACGTGCAGTGGTATTAGTACTTCCCCACGAAACGCATTTATGCTTGAGTTGAGTGGAATGTACGAGCACTTTGGATTTGAACTTGGCAACGTTGAAATGCCAGATTTTCTTCCAGTGATGTTGAATTTTCTTGCAATCAGTCTTGAAGGATCAAAGGAAGACACGCTCGGTTTGAGACGGCGAATGGTGGAACAATACTTATTGCCTGGACTTTCCCCGCTAGCAAAAGGTTTTGAGAAGTTTGGCAGCGTGTATGGTTTACTCATTCCAGCAATCGAACTTGTTGCGACTGAAGATCTGCAACAAATGGGTGACGTCCCAATGTGGAAATCTCCTGATGAACAATCAGGAAAGGTTTCCTTGAATGTCCTCAGTGATACAAAACCAGCAAAATCATTGAAAGATTTAAATATCCCAGAGGTGCGACCGTGAAAGCAAGCAAAGCAGAAACAACAACATTCTTTGTCTCGTTAGCCATCGTCTCAATCATGTCATGGTTCATTGTGCGATACATCGCGCAGGGGCCATCTCACACAATTAAAAGTACTCAAGTAGCTGAAGTTGTTGCAACGGTTCCACCACCACCGACATTTGCAGTGACAACACAACAAGAAACAGCAGTTGTTGTTTCTACAACTACAACCGAAGCCACGCAATCACAATCAACAATCCAAAAGCACCGCGATGGTGCAAATGGACCTCGAAGTTACGCCGACGCAGGAGCAAAAACAGCCATGAACAATTTCTTATGGGGAGTATTCCCTTATCTATGTATCGTATTGTTCTTCATCGTCCCCATTATCCGAATGGCGACTCGACCTTACTCATGGAGTACAAGAGCAAGTGGATTATTCGGCAGGCAACTCCTTGGAGTTGCATCAACGATGTTCCACTGGGGACTTGTGTTGCTTCTGGCGGGTCACGTTGTTGGACTGATTGGCGGAGTGATGGGTTCGCGATCTGCAGTTGACTTCTTCTTCTGGAGTGCGCTCATTGGTGGGTTCCTTGTATTAGTCGGTTGTTTTATGGCGCTCATGCGTCGAATCCGTGTGCCTGAAGTTCGTGCAATGAGTAGACCAGAAGATTACATCATTCAGTGTTTATTGCTCGCAATTGTTGGCATTGCGTTGTACCAAGTTGTTGTAGATAAAATTTTCGGCATTACATACACAGCATCATCGTGGGCAGCAAGTTTGTGGACACTGACTCCGCAGCCAGAACTTATGGAATCTGCAAGTTTCCTCACGAAATTACACGTATTCCTCGCTTTGGTCTTCTTCGCATATTTCCCATTCACAAAGCTCGTTCACTTCTGGACCTTCCCTGTGAATTATTTTGTCCGTGTTCCTCAATCGATGCGAACACAAAAATATCGTTTCCAAAGAAAATGGGAGTTTGCACTTCGATCAGATAAATCATGGCTCGTGTATGGTCTTGGAATCGTTGCAGTAGGATTTTTAGTTTCCGGCGGTTTACTCGGATCTCCAACTTCTGCGACAGCTTCTGATGTTCCCACATCCGTCGCATCACCTGAGGGTGATGTCCTTGCAGGCTACCCCTTGTATATCAGTCAATGTGCTCGGTGTCATGGCGAGAACGGATACGGCGACGGTGCAGGAATGGACTCACCGACGTTCTCTGCGTTGCCTCGTAACTTCGTAGCAGATGGAGAACGAAATGCGACGTATCATTTTGTTTCAACAGATAATGGCGTCGCCTCTGATGATGACCTCTTCAGAGTGATCGCTGAAGGCCTCGATGGATCAGGTATGCCAGCATTTCCTGACTTGACTGTCACACAAATCGTCTCGCTCGTTGATGTACTCAACGAGTTTAGAGCAGCAGGCCCCAAGGCGGGCAATCCAATTCATGTTGCAGAAGCTCCAGATGCAACGCAAGCAAGCGTGGGCCGTGGAGCAGAATTGTTTGCAGCGAATTGTGCTTCTTGTCACGGAGCCGATGGCAGTGGCAGTGGTGATCAAATTAAATACAGTTGGCGAGAGACCGCACCAGAAATGTTCCAAGTCATCCCTGCTGCGAACTTAGCAAATGGTGAAATTAAATTTGGTTCTAGTGCTGAAGATATCTTTACTCGAATTACAACTGGTATCCCCGGCGGAGCGAGCGGTTCCGAGCTCATGATGTCATTCGATTCAATGTCAGAAGAAGACCGCTGGGCAATCGTTCATTATGTTATCGAAGAAATACTTCCATCAAATTGATGAAGGTCTTGTACTAACACTCTTGGCAGAGGGCTTACACGAAGGATCCAATCATGGATATCAAAAACAAAGCCACTAGTATTAAACTCTTTACTCTAAAGACTCGACAAATGCGTGCATTCCACATGTCGTGGTTTGCATTCTTTCTCTGCTTTTTTGCTTGGTTTGGAATAGCGCCTTTGATGGCAGTTGTTCGCGAAGAACTCGATCTGACGAAGCAACAAATTGGTAACACGATTATTGCATCTGTTGCGATTACGATTTTCG